>JBJDXI010000040.1:0-16077 GCA_051866595.1 Clostridia bacterium | reverse complement strand
ACCGAAAACGCCGCGAAATATGATGAAATGTATGCCGAATGGGCGCCCAACGAAAAAGTCGCCATGGAAGTCGCCATCGGTGCCGCCGTCACCGGCGGCCGGGCCATGGCCTGCATGAAACATGTCGGCGTCAACGTCGCCATGGATCCCTTGATGACCGTGGCCTTTTCCGGCATCAAAGGCGGCCTCGTGCTGATCACCGCCGATGATCCCGGTATGCACAGTTCCCAGAACGAACAGGATAACCGCAGAATCGGACGATTCGCCAAAATCCCGGTACTGGAGCCTTCGGATTCCGAGGAATGTCGCGACTTCATCAAAGCCGCCTTCGAGATCAGCGAAGCCTTTGATACCCCGGTAATGCTGCGCCTCACCACACGGGTGGCCCACTCCCAGTCCCTGCTGGAAAAAGGCACCCGGACCGAGCGGGAGATCCCCCCTTATGAAAAGAATCCCCAGAAATATGTGATGGTACCGGCCAACGCCCGTCCCCGTCATATCATCGCTGAGGAACGGCTCAAAAAACTCGCCGCCATGAGTGATGAATCACCGCTGAACCGCACCGAAATGAACAAAACGGAAATCGGTGTCATCTGCGCCGGTATCGTCTATCAATACGTCAAAGAAGCCCTGCCCGAAGCATCGGTACTGAAGATTGGCCTTTCCAATCCCCTGCCGGAAAAGATGATCCGCGACTTTGCCGACAGCGTCAATGAAGTCTACGTCATTGAAGAACTGGACAACGTCATGGAAGAACAGATCCGGGCCATGGGCATCGCCGTCAAGGGCAAAGACGTCTTCTCCTACTGCGGCGAAATCTTCCCGGAAACCATCCGGGAAAAAATCTGCGGCGAAACAAAGAAAATCCCTTACAAATACGATAAAGAACTCGTCGTCCGTCCTCCGGTGCTCTGTGCCGGCTGTCCCCACCGCGGCACCTTCCATGTGCTGAAAAAAGCCAGAGTCAACGTTCTGGGTGACATCGGCTGCTACACCCTGGGCGCCCAGGCGCCGCTGGCCGCCATCGACACCACCATCTGCATGGGCGCCGGCATCGGTATGGCCCACGGCATGGAAAAAGTAAGAGGCAAGGAATTTGCCCAAAAGAGCGTCGCCGTCATCGGGGATTCCACCTTTATGCACTCGGGCATCACCGGTCTTGTCGATGTATTTTACAATAAAGGCTGTTCCACCACGATTATTCTCGATAACCATATCACCGCCATGACGGGGCATCAGCAGAACCCCCTCACCGGTTACACCGTCAAGGGCGAGCCCACCAACAAAGTGGATCTGGAAACCTTGGTCAAGGGCATCGGTATTGAGCGGGTCACCGTCGTCGATCCCTTCGATGTGAAACACTTCTCCGAAGTGCTGAAAGAAGATCTGGCCGCCGACGAACCGGCGGTGATCATCGCCCGCCGCCCCTGCGAACTGCTGCTCAAAGGGGAAAAGGAATGTTACTACATCCACGCAGACCGCTGTCTGAAATGCGGCAAATGCACGAAGATCGGCTGTCCCGCCATTGAAAAGACCAACAGCGGCATTCCCATCATCCACGGCGAGCAATGCGTGGGCTGCGGTTTATGCAAAAACGTCTGCGGCAATGACGGCGTCATCCGAAAGGAAGGTGAATAAAATGAGTGTACAGAACATTTTAATTGCCGGCGTGGGCGGCCAGGGGACCGTGCTCACCGCCAAAGTCCTTTCGCGGCTCCTCATCAAGAAAGGCTACGACATCAAAGTTTCCGAAATCCACGGCATGTCCCAGCGGGGCGGCAGCGTCGTCACCCAGGTACGTTACGGAGAAAAGGTCGCGTCCCCCATTATCGCTCCGGGCACTGCCGATTACATTCTGGCCTTTGAAAAGCTGGAAGCCGTTCGGGCCCTGCCTTATCTCAAAGAAGGCGGCACCATCATCACCAATGACCGGGAAATCAACCCCATGCCTGTGGTGATGGGCAAAGCTGAATATCCCAAGGATCTGGAAGCCTTCCTGAAAGAATGTGGTGCCGACGCCTGCATTTTCGACGCTTACGTTCAAGCCGTCGCCGCCGGCAATCCCAAATGCCTCAACATGGTGATGCTGGGGGCCTGGGCCAAAAAAGCCGACTTCGACCCGGAAGAATGTCTCGCCGTCATTGAGGAAAACGTACCGCCGAAATTCCTTGAAGTCAACAAGAAAGGATTTATGAGAGGATACGATGCCTTCTAAACCGATCTACGCGCCGTTTATTGAAGATCAGACCATTCTCTGTTCCCGCTGTTTCTCTCAGCTGGGCGAAATCGAAAAATACGGCTGTGACGAGAAGGGATTCTGGTTCATTGCCTCCTGCCGCAGCTGCGGCCAGAAAATGCGCTGGTACCGCGACGCCGACGGCATTGCCAAAGCGCCGGAGACCGAAAAAAAGGCCGAAGAAGAGGAAAACGCCTTTTCCTTCCACATGGAAAACGGCGAGATCGTCATGAAAAGCGAATAAAAAAGAACCGTCCGGAAGATCTTTTCCGGACGGTATTTTTGTATATGCTGAAAAGCAAAGCACCGTTGAACAGGTTCCCGGTTCCGCCGGAAACACCACCACCGGCGGTTTTGAGATTTCACCGCGTCATTCCGCCAACGTAAATTCCCAGACGCAGGCCGCGCCTTCTTCCGGCGCGTCCGGCGGACAACAAAGACAGCGGCAGGAAAAACGGTCGTCAATGGTTTTGCAGAAACCTTCATATTCGATAAAGCCCACAGGCTTGCAGGGAAAAGGTTCCATCTGTTTCCGGGCGCGGGCGGTCTGCACACGACATTCTTTCACCTTTAAAATCAGTTTCTTTTCTTCCCTCAGAATTTCATAAGGATTAATGGAAGCGTAAATCCGCATGGCGAAAGCCTGTTCCAGACCGTCAAGACCGGGACGTTCCCCGAGACCGAGGAAATCCTTGATCCGCTTCGCCTCAATGACGGTATAGCGTTTCCAGGCTTCTCCGTCATGGAAAATGGCCTCCTCCATACCGAACTTCCGTTCTACGGACTGAAACCAGAGGCCGTCCAGGGCCAGCCAGTTTTTCGCCTGGAGTTTCATAAGTTTCAAAAGCTCTTCCTTTGTCAGATCTTCCGCGCGTTTCATCAGCGTCTCTCCTTCTTCCCGAATTTCTTTTTATTATATCACAGAAATACCTTTCCGCACAGATGCGGATTTTCAAAGTCCCGGCGCGCATCATTTTCCGGGAATACACCGCATAGAATCAGAAAAAACGACAAATCAGGTGAATTTATGAAACGCTTTCCCCTTTCAAAAATTTCCCTCTTCCGCGGTGGCGCCCTCTTGCTCTGCGCCGCCGTCATCACCTGCGGTTTCCTCGTTTCTCCTCCGGTACAGACCGCCGCCGTCAGCGGCCAGAAACCCGTTTACAGCGTGGAACGGGAGGATCCCGTCATCGCCCTCTCCTTTGACGCCTCCTGGGGTGCGGAGCATACCGATGACATTCTGGCCACTCTCCGCCAATACAACGTCAAAACCACCTTTTTTCTGGTGAATCTGTGGATGGACGAATACCCCGACAAAGTCCGGGCCATTGATGCCGACGGTCATGAAATCGGTCTTCATTCCGCCACCCATCCCCACTTCACCGCCCTTTCCGAAGAACAGATCATTTCCGAGCTGAAAAAAAATCAATCCACCGTCAAGGAACTGACGGGGAAGGAAGCCGCCATCTTCCGCCCTCCCTACGGCGATTATAACGACGCCGTCATCAACACCGTTTCCGCGCTGGGACTTACCGCTGTTCAATGGTCCGTGGACAGTCTGGATTGGAAGGGCCTCTCCGCCGCAGAGATCAGCGGCCGGATTTTAAAGGGCGTATCGCCCGGAGCCATCGTCCTTCTCCACAACAACGGCGACCACACTGCCGAAGCGCTGAATACGTTTCTCCCGGCCCTCCTTGAAAAAGGGTACCGGATCGTCCCCGTGGGAGAGCTCCTTTTCAAAGGCGACAGCTACGTCGACGCCAACGGCGTGATGCACGGCGATACAGAGTGAACCCTTGCGCCGGCCTTTTCTTCCGGGTATAATAGAAGAAAACAAAAGGAGAATTTCACCGATGATTGGTTTTGAACACACAGGAAGAGAAAATACCGAAGCGACGGTCAAAGCCGTTCTGGAATACGCGGAAAAGCATCATATTCAGAAAATCGTCGTCGCCTCCAGCAAAGGCGAGACCGCGAAACAATTTTTGAATTGCGGCAAAGAGGTCATGGTCGTCACCCATCAGGCCGGTTACAAAGATCGGGGCGTTCAGGAATTTCCCGAAGACCTGCGCCGGGAGCTCACCGACGCGGGAATGCACGTTTTAACGACAACCCACTTTCTGGCCGGCGCCGACCGGGCATTAAACCACAAATTCGGCGGCATCTATCCCGCGGAGCTCATCGCCCATACCCTGCGTATTCTGGGCCAGGGATTCAAGGTCTGCGTGGAAGTATCCGTCATGGCCATGGACGCCGGCTTCATCGGCCCGGAGGAGGACGTCATCGCCGTCGGCGGCTCCGCCCGGGGAGCGGACACCGCCGTATTGCTGCGCCCCGGCCATTCTCAGGCTTTCTTTGATACCGATGTCAAAGACATCATCTGTATGCCCAGAGGACACCGGGGAAACGCCTGAAACACCGGAAAAGGCTAAGTCAAAAGGGGAAAACAACCCGGTTTTACAGGGGAAATCTTTCCCAGCTCCGGCAAAAAACCATTCCCCTCTGTGAAAATCCGGGCAAAATAATCACCATCCATGGCACAAATTATGCATTGCCGAATCAAAAGAAAAGTGCTAAGATAATCTTGTAGTTAATGTTTTCATGTTTTACCCTTTTATCACATTTTTTCGTTTGTTTTGTTTATTCCGTTTCCGAAAAGTTCATAACTCGGCAAAAGGGCCTTTCGTTAGCCGACGAAAGGCTTTTGCTTTAAACTTCGGGACGATGAAAAAACTCCTTTCACCTGCTGGACGGCAGTAGGCTTTTATACTCCGTGTGCGCGGAGTTTTTTCTTTGCCCGCCGCCGGGTACTTCCCGGTGCGATCTCCTTATTTCACAAGAAAAGAGGCAAGTCAAATGACTCAAAATGAAAATCTCTGGAAAAAGTGCGTATCTTTTCACGGCCACGAATGTGGCGGACTGACCATCGGCTTCAAAGCCGCCCTCTACGCCGCGGATCTGCTGGGACGGACCTTTTCCGCCAATGAGGAACTGGTCTGCATTGCCGAAAATGATTCCTGCAGCATCGACGCCATTCAGGTTCTGCTGGGATGCAGTGTGGGCAAAGGAAACCTGCTCTTTCACCTCACCGGCAAACAGGCTTTTTCCTTTTACCGAAGGGATACCGGCAAATCCCTGCGCCTCGTGCTGAAACCCCGACCCCGGAACATGACAAGAGCCGAGCTCTTTTCCTATTACCAAAGCCTCGCGCCGGAAGAAATGTTTGAAGTCAAAGAAGTCACCCTTCCCCTGCCTTCCCACGCCGCCGTATTCGCCTCCGTTCCCTGTGAAAACTGCGGCGAAGATACGGCGGAGAAGTATATCCGTCTGGAAAACGGCAAAAAGCTCTGTCCCGACTGCGCCGTAACATACAACCGTTTTGACGTATAACCTTTTTCGTTCTACCTGAAATCCCTCCCTCATAGAATCAAAGAGACCTTTGATCCGGGAGGGATTTTTTATGTTTCAGAAGGAGGACAACGCTTTTTACCGCTGTTGGAAAGAGAATAGCGATGACCATACAAAAACCATTTTAGATCAGATGAACGACAGAGAGACCGCCGACTGTTTCGGCGGCCTGCCTTCCTTCGGCACCGGCGGGATCCGTCAGGCCGAAGGCATCGGCCCCAATCGTATCAACGAAGTCACCATCGGCTGGGCCGCGGCGGCACTGGCGCTGTCATTAAAGGAGCAGAATGAGGGAAAGGACCTGAAAAAGGGGGTATTGATCGGATTTGATACCCGGAAGAATTCCCGTTTTTACGCCGAAAAAACCGCCCTCACCCTCAACGCCTACGGCATCCCGACACTCCTTTTTGAGGAACCGGTGCCCGTTCCCCTCCTCTCTTTCGTATTGAAGCGGGAAGACCGCCTCTGTGGCGTGATGATCACCGCCAGCCACAATCCGGGAAATTACAACGGCTTCAAAGTATACAATAAAAACGGCGGTCAATGCGTTCCCGAAGAAGCGGCGCCCATTCAGAACCGTTTTCTCCGCACCGACCCCTTCGGGATTCCGCGAATCACCCGGGAACAGGCAATTTCCCAAGGACTTTTCCGCACCACCGGAACAGCGGAAGAAAAAGCCTATCTCACCGCCGTCACCAGGCAACGGTTCACGGATTCCGGGCTCATCATCGTCGCCACCCCGCTCCACGGCGCGGCATTTAAACTCCTGCCGTTATCACTCAAAGCCTGCGGCCACCATATCTTTACCGTGACTTCGCAGGAAAAAGCCGATGGAAGCTTTCCCACCGTCACGGCACCCAACCCCGAAGATCCCACCGCTTTTGAAGAGGCAAAAACCGAAGGACGGCGCCGGAACGCCCATCTCCTCCTCGCCACCGACGGCGACGGCGACCGCTGCGGCTGCGGCGTCCGCCGGGGAGACGGCTATCATATCCTCACCGGCAACGAAAGCGCCGCCGTTCTCCTTTGCTACCTTCTGCAAAGGGAAAGAGACCGCCTGCCTCAGGATGCTTACATCGTCCGTACCGCCGTCTCCGGCACGCTGGGAGAGCGCGTCGCTGCCGCTTACGGTGTCAAAACCTACATCACGCCGACGGGATTCAAACACATCGGCGCCATGATGAACGATCCGAAAAAGGGCACGTTTTTCGCCGGATACGAAGAGAGCGGCGGGTTCCTTTACGGAAACCACGCCGCCGATAAGGACGGCGTCGCCGCCGCGGTTCTTCTGGCCGAAGCAGCGGAGTTTTACAGGAGACAGGGGAAAACCCTCCTCCATGTGCTGAATGAACTCTATAAGAAGTTCGGCCGGGAATACACGAAAACCGACCGTTTCGCCTTTCCGGGCAGGGACGGCGCCACCCGCAGGGAAGCCTGCCTGCGCTGGTTTAAAGAACATCCCCTTCGGGGAGGAAACATGAAAGAGGAAGGCCATACCCTCTTCTTTCAGCCCGGCGAAGGCATAAAAACAGCTCTGCGCCCCTCGGGCACAGAGCCGGAATTAAAATTGTACCGCATTATCAACGCCGATAACGACGATGAGGCGGAACGGAAAAACAGCATCATCGACCACCGTTTTCTTCCCGTGATCCACAGTTTTCTGCCGGAAACGGATTATTCCCCAAAGAGAGAAGTGGAAAGATAACGGTCACCGGTATCGGGCAAAAGCACCACAATGTTTTTGCCCGTGTTTTCTTTTCTCTTTGCCAGCGTTTCTCCGGCGAACAGCGCCGCCCCGGAAGAAATGCCGCAGAGAATCCCTTCGGTTTTCGCCAGGGTACGGGCGGCGCCGTAGGCTTCTTCCTCGGTGACCGTCAGAATCTCATCGTAAATTTCCGTATCCAGCAGAGAGGGCACAAAATTTGCGCCGATGCCCTGGAGGCCGTGGGGCCCAGCAAAGCCTTTGGACAACAGCGGCGAAGACGCCGGTTCCACAGCGACAATTTTTACATCGGGATTCTGTTCTTTCAGATACCGTCCCACTCCGGTGATGGTGCCGCCGGTACCGATGCCGGCGACAAAAATATCGGTATGCCCTTCGGTATCTTCCCAGATTTCCGGCCCCGTGGTGCGATAATGCGCCTCGGCGTTGGCCGGATTTTCAAACTGGCCGAGAATAAAACTGCCGGGAATTTCTTTTTCCAGCGCTTCGGCTTTTTCAATGGCGCCCTTCATCCCTTCACTGCCGGGGGTCAGCACCAGTTCCGCGCCGTAAGCCGTCATCAGAGTGCGCCGTTCCTTGCTCATGGAATCGGGCATCACGATCATCACCCGGTAACCCCGGCTCACCGCCACCATGGAAAGACCGATACCGGTATTGCCGGAAGTCGGTTCAATAATGGCGCCGCCGGGCTTCAGAATACCGCGTTTTTCGGCGTCGTTTACCATAAACAGCGCCGCCCGGTCTTTGGCGCTGCCGGCGGGATTCAGATATTCCAGCTTGGCGAGGAGATCCGCTTCCAGTTTTTCGGCGGCGGCAAAACGGTTCAGTTTCAGCAAGGGCGTACCACCGATCAGTTCCTCCACCGATTGGTAAATATGATTCAAAACAATCCTCTCCTTTTATTCTTCATTCAGCGTAAAACACATCCTCACGGGGTTATGATCCGTAAATTCAAAAGACGCGTCAATATTCTCGAGATACGTAACGGTTACATTGTCGGAAACGAGGAAACCGTCAACGATAACAACGAAGGTGTTTTCATCGTAGGGGACGTCACAGTTCCGGCAGGTGGGAACGGTATTTCCCGCCGTATATTCCGCACAGCGCCGAATCCCGTCGGGAAGCAATGCTTCCGGGAAGGGCTGGGCCCAGCCGAAATCGGTGCCACCGATGCCGTTGAGCATCTGTGTCGAATCTCCGGTAAAATCATGATTGAAATCGCCGCCGGCCACACAGTAATTGCCTTTTTCATATTCGCTTCTCATATCCTCAAAGAGCATGGACATCTGAGCGCTGCGGATTTCATCGCTTCCGCCGTAAGCCGAAAGATGCACGTTATAGAGGACCAGCTCCTTTCCGTTCTCTACGGGAACACGGGAAACGGAATAGCAACGATCCAGATCGAGGAATTTGGAAAACCCCGTGGAAATGGGGAGACTGCGGCGGAGGGCCGAGGTAATTTCCGCCCGGCTCAGCGTCAATATGCCGCTGTTGGAGCGGCCGTGAGGTTCCGTCAGCGGAACCATCAGATAGGCCGAGTGATAATTGACGGCAAAGACTTCACTGTAACCGCTGAAATCCCCTGAGAGCATGGCCCGCTCATCCACGTGATAACTGCGGGTGGAATCGGTATCCACTTCCTGAAAGAAAACGAAATCCGGATCGTATGCCCGGATATTTCCGGAAATGCCGCTGATGCAGTTTTCCACGGATGATTTGCTTTCCGCCCGGGAGCTTTCGCCGCCATCCATAAAGAAGGTAAAATCCGCCGTATAGGCCCCGAACCCCACATTCTGGGTCATCGCCGTATACTCCGTATTCACCGTCACCGCGGAGACGGAACTTTTCCCTTCCGGCGTCAGCGTCTGACGGTCATCGATACGGTTGTAGGTAAGAAAAACATAAGCCACATAACCTAAAATAATGAGAAGAATCAATCCCAGCGAAATGCCGGTCACCTTCAGCACTTTTTTCATTTCATTCTCCTGCTTCCAGCATTTCCTCGGTGACCGTCACCCCGGGAGGCACAATCACAAAGTTCGGGTCATCCAGTTCCAGGCGAGCCATCTTTTTCAGCACGCCGTAAGGGGCGTCAAGACGCATAAATTCCACAGGAATACATTGGGCCAGCGGCGTCAGAATCTGTTTGGCCTTTTCCATATCGTAGAGTCCCGTATCCAGAATCCCGAAATGGGTGTAGCCGCCATAGATCATTTTCATCAACATCTGGCACTGTTCCTCACCGTATTTCGCCACGGTTTTATCGTATTCATTCGGCGCCGCCTGACTGCTTCTCAGCCAACCTTGGGTAAAGAACATACAGCCTTTGGGACGATGAACTTTCAGAGAATCCTTGGAAAGGATCAGATTGATACAGTCCTCGCAGCGCGGCAGCACCAGAGAAAAGCGATCCGAACAAAGACCGAGGGTAGAATTGCCGCAGCGACCCATGGGCAGCAGCAAATAATCAATGCCTGTTAAAGAATCAATAAGGTTTTGAATCACCCGATGCATCTTATCCGGGTTATCATGGGTTCCGGACTGAAGATAAATCACGGGAAATTCCGTTCCGGCTTCTTTCATCGCCGCGTCGATCTCATCCTCAATATTGCGGCAGGCCAGCATCATATATTTTTTTTCCTGTTCCATAAGTTCCTCCTTCAAGAAAAGCCTGTTCCAAAAGGCATTTCAGAACAGGCTTTATTTACGTTATTCCACGGTGACGCTCTTTGCCAGATTCCTCGGCTTATCCACGTCCACGCCGCGTTTCACCGAAGCGTAGTAGGCGATGAGCTGAAGCGGGATCACCGTGAGGATCGGCGCCAGCAGATCAAGGGTTTTGGGCAGATAGCAGATATGATCCGCCACCTCGGAAACGAGTTTGTTGCCTTCAAAGGCAATGGCGAAAATCTGGCCGTCCCGGGTCTGGGCCTCTTTGATATTGCTGATCATTTTTTCTTCCAGAGCTTTCTGGGTGCAGAGGCTGATTACCGGCACCCGGTCCACAATCAGAGCCAGGGTTCCGTGTTTCAATTCGCCGGCGGCGTAAGCCTCGGCATGAATATAAGAGATTTCTTTCAGCTTCAAGGCCCCTTCCATGGCGACAACGTAATCGAGGCCGCGGCCGATGAAAAAGGCGTCGTCATAATCGGCGATGGTTTCGCCCATCTCCTTAATTTCATCGAGATGATCGTCAATAATCTTCTGCACTTTATCGGGAAGGCGGTAAAGCTCGTTGATAATGGTCTGAATTTCCTTGCGGATCAGTTTCCCTTTCATCTCGGCCATATAGAGACCCAACAGATAGATGGCGAGAATCTGAGTGGTGTAGGCCTTGGTGGAGGCCACGGCGATTTCCAGGCCGGCCCGGGTGTAGATCACATCGTGGGCTTCTCTCGCGATGGAGCTGCCCCAGACGTTGGTAATGGCCAGCACATGGCTGCCTTTGCGTTTGGCTTCGGCGAGAGCCGCCAAGGTATCGGCGGTTTCACCGCTCTGGGAGACAATGATGGTTAATGTATGTTTATCCAGAATCGGATCACGGTAGCGGAATTCCGAAGCGATTTCCACTTCCACGGGAATATTCAACAGTTTTTCATAGACGTAACGCCCCACATAGCAGGCGTGATAAGCCGTACCGCAGGCCACCATAACGATTTTGTCAATGGATTCCACCTTTTCCGCCGTAAGCTTCAATTCGCCAAGATCCACCACACGTTTGCCGTAGGCGATACGGCCGGAAAGGCAGTCTTTCAGCGCCCGAGGCTGTTCAACGATTTCTTTGAGCATGAAATGGTCGTAGCCGCCTTTTTCCGCCGCGTCGATGTCCATGGAAAGTTCTTCCACTTCGGGCTCGATTTCTTTGCCATCGGCATAGAAGCGGGAGCTATCGGCGGTGAGCACGGCAGTTTCGCCGTTTTTGAGAACCGTGTAGCGATCGGCGTAACCGATCAGCGCGGGAATATCCGAAGCGAAATAGTTGCCGTCTTTGCCGAAACCGACGATTAGGGGGCTGTCCTGCCGAATCCCCACGAGAATCCCGGGTTCATCCTGGCTCATGCAGACCGCCGCGTAGGAACCGCGGAGCTTCGCTTTGGCTTTCCAGACAGCATCCAGCAAGTCGCCGTCAAAGCAATCGGCAATGAGGTTAGGCAACACTTCCGTATCGGTTTCCGATGTGAATGTATAGCCTTTCTCCTCCAATTCCTTGCGGAGATCGAGATAGTTTTCGATAATACCGTTATGCACCACGGCAATGTGCCCGTCGGTATCCCGATGGGGATGGGAATTACGGTTGGAGGGCACGCCGTGAGTGGCCCAGCGAGTATGGGCAATCCCCTGGGTTCCCTCAATCACCTGGCCGGCAATGGCCTTTTCCAGATCGGCAATTTTTCCGACCTGACGTCTCACTTCAATATGATGATCATGATATATGGCAATTCCCGCGGAATCATATCCGCGATATTCCAGTTTTTTCAATCCGCTGATCAAAAATGGCAGTGCCTGTTCTTTACCGACGCATCCGGCAATACCGCACATAAAGATCAACTCCTTTCACACAGTTCTTTCTATATATTTTGGATTTATTATATTTCTCTTTTTATCGCCTTTTTCCTGCTTTTAACCGTTAAGTTCTTTTTCCATCACCGTGAGGATTCCTTTTAAGATTCCGTCCAGCTCTTCACGGTCAGGCCCTTCGCCCATCACCCGGAGCAGCGGTTCGGTACCGGAAGGACGGACCAGAATACGGCCCTTCTCACCGAGCTTCGCCTCGGCTTCACGGATCGCGGCCTGTACCGCCTCGTTTTCCGACCATTCATCCCGGCGGGAAACGGTAATGTTATAAAGGATCTGGGGCAGCGGTGTCATAACGGAAACCAGCTCTTTAAGGCTTTTGCCCGTCTCCGCGATGACGCTCAGGATCATCAGCGAGGAAAGAATCCCGTCGCCGGTGGGGTTATAACGGGAAAGAATCAGATGACCCGACTGTTCGCCGCCGAGAACGGCGCCGGAACGGTCCATTTCCACCATGACGTTTTTATCTCCGACGGAGGTCACGGAAAGATCAATCCCCAGCTTTTCCATGGCCAGTTTCAGGCCCAGATTGCTCATAACCGTCACTACCAGACGATTTTCCGCCAACTCCCCTTTTTCTTTCAAATATTTCGCCATCAGCGCCATGGCCTGATCGCCGTCGACAATCTCACCGCAATGATCGGCCAGGATCAATCGGTCGCCGTCGCCGTCGTAGGCGATCCCCACATCGGCCCGGACATCCCGGACTTTTTTCGCCATGGCCTCGGGTTTGGTGGAACCGCAGTTCCGATTAATGTTCACGCCATCGTAACCGGTATTCATGGCGATGACTTCCGCGCCAAAAGAACGGAGCAGTTCCGGGGCGTAATCCGAAGTAGCGCCGTTGGCGGTATCCACCACCAGACGGTAACCGCTGAGATCCATGGGGAAAAAGCCTTTCAGACGTTCCATATAGAAACCGGCGGCTTCGGGGCAGTCTTCCACCCGGCCGATGGCGTCCCTGGAACAAAGCTCCGGAAAAGCGTTTTCCGCCAGCATCGCTTCGATCCGCGCTTCCTTATCATCAGGAAACTTCCGCCCGTCAGCGCCGAAAATTTTAATACCGTTATCCCAATAAGGATTATGCGACGCGGAAATCACAATCCCCGCGTCGGCGTGGATATGGCGGACATAAGCCGACACCGCCGGAGTAGGGATGATTCCCAGCCGCAGCATTTTACCACCTTGGGCCGCGATTCCCGCGGCCAGCGCCCCTTCCAGCATATCTCCGGAAAGACGGGTATCTTTCCCCACGGCGATCACCGGTTTTTCCGTTTCCTGCCGAAGAATGGCGGTTAAGGCCCTGCCGATCAAATAAGCCAGTGAAGGAGTCAGTTTCTGATTGGCTTCCCCGCGGACGCCATCGGTTCCGAACTGTTTTTTCATAGTACCCTCCTAACAACGAATACTTCAACGCATTGTTCCATTTACAATTCCATTTCAGGAAAAGGGCTCCGTCACCGTGAGCCATAACAAAACGGCCAGGACGAGAGCGATCAGTTTATATAACAGATTCCGTTTGATAAAAAACTCTTTCAGTGATTCCATCATGAGGCTTCCCTCCGTTTTTTCTTTCCTTTGGCCTTGTCACGGCGGCCGTTATTGTAAAAATCACGAAGGATCCGTTCCACCGCGGCAAGGGTGATATGACGGTAAAACCGTCCGTTCCAGGCCGCGGAGATCCCGCCGTTCTCTTCGGAAACCACCAGTACCAAAGCGTCGCTGACTTCGGAAATGCCGATGGCCGCCCGATGCCGTGTTCCGTAAGCAGGATCAATATCCCGGTTGGAGGTCAGCGGCATGATACATCCCGCCGCCATGATACGGTTGCCCCGCAGAATCACCGCGCCGTCATGAAGGGGCGCGTTTTTGAAAAACAGATTGCCCAGCAGTTCACTGCTGACCGCAGCATCCACCGCGGTTCCTGTATAAATATAATCTTTCAGCCCGGTCTTTCCTTCCAGAACAATAAGGACACCGGTTTTGGAAGAAGACGCTGAGGAGACAGTTTTCAGCAGTTCCTGCATCAGGCGTTCTTTCGGCCCCTGCTTCGTCTGATTCATCAGCGCGCCTTTCCCGCCCAAATGTTCCAGAAGACTGCGGAGCTCCGGCTGAAAAATAATGACGACACCGACAAACAACACCGCCCAGCTTTGTCCCAGCAGAAAGTGGAGCGTTTCCAAATGGAGCCAGTCACTGATGTAATAGAATATAATCAGAAGCACCAGACCTTTGACCAACTGCATGGCACGGTTATCTTTCAGTAAAATCAGAATTTTATAGATCACAAAAGCCAGGATGAGAATATCCGCGGCGTTGCGGAGAATCTCCAATACCAAAGGCATGAGTACGGCTCCTTTCTTTTGTATTGCGCGAAAAATACAAACTGCTGTATTTTTTCCATTCTACCATTCTTTTGCCCGAATTGCAAACTTTTCCTATTATATCATTTCTATGTGTTCTTTCCGTGTCATCCCCAAAAAAGAGGGAGCCGCTTAACGCGGCTCACCAAATCAATAGGATAACGATTCAGGAAAGGGATTTTTGAATATCTTTGCGGAGCTGGCCGATGATACGCTTTTCCAGACGGGAGATATAGGATTGAGAAATCCCCAGAATATCGGCGACCTCCTTTTGTGTCAGCTCCTCTCCGTCGGAGTTCAGACCGTAACGAAGCTCAATGATGGTCTTTTCCCGCTCCGGCAGCTTATTCAGAGCCGCCCGGAGCAGGGTTTTATCCACCTCATCCTCAATCTCCCTGGAGCAGAGATCCGGATCTGTGCCCATAATATCGGAAAGAAGCAGTTCATTGCCGTCCCAATCCACATTCAGGGGTTCATCAAAGGAAACTTCTCCCTTGGTTTTTCCGTTCCGGCGGAGGAACATTAAAATCTCGTTTTCGATACAGCGGGAGGCGTAGGTGGCCAGCTTGATCTTTTTTTCCACATCAAAGGTATTCACGGCTTTGATCAGGCCGATAGTACCGATGGAAACGAGATCCTCAATATAGACGCCGGTATTTTCAAACCGGCGGGCAATATAAACCACCAGGCGAAGATTATGCTCAATGAGGGAGGCCCGGGCCTCCTCATCATGACCGGCCATGCGGGTGAGCATTTCCCGCTCCTCATCGAGACTCAACGGCGCCGGCAAAACCTCGGAACCGCCGATATAAAGCACAGTGTTGTTGTTTTCATTGACTTTCCAGTGCATCATCAAAACGGAGCGCAGTTTTTCCAATATGCAATTTTCCAAAACGAACCTCCTCTATATCTCGTCAAGTATGGCCGGGTTCACGATACAGCGGCAGTGTTCTTTTGTATGCATCGCTCCCCGGTAAAAACAAATCACAACATCTTCGGCTTTCTTTTTCTTTCGCGCGGGGAAACAGATCCGATCCGGTTTCAGCCCCAGCATCATCCCATTGCTCTGGCCGAGGGAAGAAAAGGGAATCAGACGCAGACGGGAAGATATGGCATAGGGCCGCATCGCCTTGAGTACCGTGTCGGCACCCTCTTGCCCAAGACGCTCAAAGGTTTCGCAAAAACACGAGGGCAGCAACGGTTTCACCGCGTCGTATTCCACGATGACCACCGGCAGACGGGTCACGGGATCCACCAGTTCATTGCCGGTATCAAAGAGCGCCGTCAATTCTGTTTTTTTCCCGTTCAGCCAAATATCAATGACCTCGGTGGTCTCGTTCACCCTCAGGTTGCGCCGGACATAGCCTTTTCCCCAGCGGGAAAGGAAAAAGACCACCAAAAGCCCGGAGGAAAGGCCCATGGCGGTGTAAGAGAAGCCCACATCCGCCCAGCCCCGCTCCCGGAAAAACCAGGAAAGGCAAACCACCGCTCCGGCCATGGCGAAACCGATCAGATAAAAATACAGAAACGCTGTCCAGTAGCGTTTTCCCTTCAGATAGGGAAAAGCCAACCGGACCAGAGCCAATGAAAAAATCAGTTTTCCGTACCAGAGCCGAAAGAAGGCAAAAGACGGAAAAACCGAAAGCAAACTGTAAATACCGCCGCAAAAGGCGGCGGCAATGAGAAAAAAGAACGGCGTTTTAAAATTCCCGAACCGGGAGACCGCGAAGAACAGAGCCAGATCCATCAGGAAATCCGTAAAAAACAATAAA
>JBJDXI010000039.1:0-16143 GCA_051866595.1 Clostridia bacterium | reverse complement strand
ACGAGATCGCCGCCTTTGAGTTTCACGGTGATGTCGCTGTCCTTCTTGCAGTAGCCGTTTAAGACGGCGGCCACCGCCGCGGCGCAGGCGCCGCTGCCGCAGGACATCGTTTCGCCGCTGCCCCGTTCCCAGACCCGCATCCGCAGGATGTTTTCGCCGAGAACGGAAACAAATTCGGTATTGACCCGTTCGGGGAAGATGGAAGCGTGTTCAAAGCCGGGGCCGACGCGGCGGAGATCCAGACTGTGAATGTCTTCCAAAAAGACCACGCAGTGGGGATTCCCCATGGAGAGGCAGGTCACATCGTATTTTTTATCGTCAATGGTCACGGTCTGGCCGACGATGGCATTTCCCTTTTCCGGCTTCAGCAGTACCGGCACGGAGATGGGGTCGAGAATGGCGGGGCCCATGTCCACGGTGACGCTGTTCACTTCGCCGTGGCTGGGGTAGAGCCATACCTTCCGGGGGCCGCTCCCCGTTTCAATGACCATTTCTTTCTTTTTGACGATGTCGTTTTCATAGAGGTACTTCGCCACGCAGCGCAAAGCGTTGCCGCAGATCATGCCTTCGGTGCCGTCGGCGTTGTACTGGGTCATCTTGGCGTCGCAGGTTTCCGATGCACTCATCAGGATCAGCCCGTCGGAGCCGATGCCGGTGTGGCGGTTGGCTAAAGCCACGGCCACGGATTCCGGAGCGTTGAGTTCACGGTCGAAACAGTCGAAGTAGAGGTAGTCGTTATTGCAGGCCCGCATTTTGAGGAAGGGCACCTTGGTGCGTTCTCTTCTCAGCTCGTTGATGTTCACCAGTTCCATGGTCTGTTGGGAATAACGGCTGTTGAGGCTGTCGATGAGGGCGTTGGCGGTATCCATCGAGGTCAGGCAGGGAATGGCCCGTTCCACGGCTTTGCGGCGGATCTTTACGCTGTCTCTGGCCGGCAGACGGCCCTTCTTCGAGGTGGAGATCACATACTGGATCTTGCCGCTTTCCAGCAGTTCCATTAGGCCGTCGCCTTCGCTGATCTTGGGCACGGTGGTGACGTCCATCCCAGCATTGAACAGCGCCCGGGCGGTGCCTTTGGTGGCGTAGAGGGTGAAGCCGCTTTCGTAGAATTTCCGGGCCACATCCACCATTTCCCCTTTATCGCTGTTGCGGACGGTGATGAATACGCCGCCGCCTTTTTCCATGTGGTAGTTGGCGGCCACAAGACCTTTGAAGAGGGCTTCGGTCAATGTGCGGCCGATGCCAAGAACTTCGCCGGTGGATTTCATTTCCGGCCCCAGCTGGGTATCGAGACCCGAGAGTTTTTCAAAGGAGAACACCGGCACTTTCACGGCGTAATAGGGCACGGAGCGGTAAAGGCCGGTGCCGTAGCCCATGTCTTTGATCTTTTCGCCCAGCATGGCCCGGGTGGCGATATCCACCACGGGCAGTCCCGTGACTTTGGAGATATAAGGCACGGTACGGGAGGAACGGGGGTTCGCTTCAATGACGTAGATTTCGTTGGCGTAGATCACGTACTGAATGTTCAGCAGGCCTTTGGTGTTGAGGCTTTTGGCGATCTTTTCCGAAGCGGCGATGAGCTGTTCCGTCAAGGCCCCGGTGAGATTGAAGGCGGGATAAGCGGCGATGGAGTCACCGGAGTGGACCCCGGCTCTTTCGATATGTTCCATGATGCCGGGAACGAGGATGTCCTCGCCGTCGGAGATAATGTCCACTTCCACTTCCACGCCCATGAGGTAAGCGTCGATGAGGACGGGGTTTTCAATGCCCTGAGCGAGAATGATGCCCATGTATTCCCGGATATCTTCTTCGTTGAAGGCGATGATCATGTTCTGGCCGCCCAGTACGTAGGAGGGACGGAGCAGAACGGGGTAGCCCAACCGTTCCGCGGCGGCAACGGCTTCGTCGGCGGTCATCACCGTTTCGCCTTTGGGGCGTTTGATGCCGTGTTCTTCCAGAATCGCGTCGAAGCGTTCACGGTCTTCGGCGATGTCGATGCTGTCGGCCTGGGTGCCGAGGATGTTTTCGCCCCGTTCATCCAGGTATTTGGTGAGCTTGATGGCGGTCTGGCCGCCGAAGGCCACGACGACGCCGAAGGGTTTTTCCGTATCGAGAATATGGCCGACGTCTTCGGGGGTGAGGGCCTCGAAATAGAGGCGGTCGGCGGTGTTGAAGTCGGTGGAAACGGTTTCGGGGTTGTTGTTGACCAGCACTACTTCGTAGCCGGCTTCTTTCAGCGTCCATACGCAGTGAACCGAAGCGTAGTCGAACTCGATGCCCTGGCCGATGCGGATGGGGCCGGAGCCGAAAACGATGATCTTTTTCTTGCCGGTGGAATGTTCGGCGATGAACTCCTCGGCTTCGTTTTCCTCATCGAAGGTGCTGTAAAAATAGGGGGTCTCCGCGGCGAATTCCCCGGCGCAGGTGTCCACCATCTTGTAGACGGCGTGGGCGGGTTTTTCGATCTTTTTGCCGGAGAGTTTTTCGATGGTCTCATCGAGGAAGCCGGTTTTCTTCGCGGCCATGTAGAGCTCTTCGGTGAGCTCTTCGGTTTCCAGGGCTTTTTCCATTTCGGCGATTTTGCGGATCTTCGTTAAGAACCAGACGTCCATCTGATTCCAGGAATTGATCTCTTCGGCGCTTACGCCGCGTTTCAGCGCTTCGTAAATGGCGAAGAGCCGTTCGTCGGTGGGTTCCGTGGCGGCGGCTTTCAGCGCTTCGTCGTCGTATTCCTGCATTTTGGGCATGGTCAGGGTCTTAAGGCCGATTTCCGCGCCGCGGATGGATTTCATCAGCGCCTGCTCAAAGGTGGGGGCGATGGCCATGACTTCGCCGGTGGCTTTCATCTGGGTGCCCAGGGTACGTTTGGCGTAGACAAATTTATCAAAGGGCCAGCGGGGCATCTTCACGACGGTATAGTCGATGGTGGGCTCAAAGGACGCGAAGGTGCGGCCGGTGATTTCGTTTTTGATCTCATCGAGGTGGTAGCCGATGGCCACGAGGGCGGCGGTACGGGCGATGGGATAACCCGTGGCCTTACTGGCCAGGGCTGAGGAGCGGGATACCCGGGGGTTGACCTCGATGACGGCGTATTCAAAGGAATCGGGGTTTAAAGCGAACTGGCAGTTGCAGCCGCCGTTGACGCCGAGAGCGGAAACGATCTTCATCGAAGCGCTGCGGAGCATCTGATATTCTTTATCGGAGAGAGTCACCGCCGGGGCGATAACGATGGAGTCCCCGGTGTGAACGCCGACGGGGTCGATATTTTCCATGGAGCAGATGGTCACCACGTTATCGGCTTCGTCGCGCATGACCTCAAATTCAATTTCTTTCCACCCGGCCACGGAGCGTTCGATGAGGACCTGGTGGATGGGAGAAGTGCGGAGGCCGTTTTCGGCGATTTCCCGGAGTTCCGCTTCGTCCTTGGCCATGCCGCCGCCGCTGCCGCCCAGGGTAAAGGCGGGACGGACGATGACGGGATAGCCGATTTCGTCGGCGAAGCGCAGCGCCGCGGCGACGTCGTTGACGACCAGCGAGGGAATACAGGGCTGACCGATGGATTCCATGCAGTCCTTGAAGCTCTGGCGGTCTTCGGCCTTGTCGATGGTGGCGAGGTCGGCCCCGAGCATGGTGACGTTTTCTTCTTCAAAGAAACCTTCCTTGGCCAGCTGCATCCCGAGGGTGAGACCCATCTGGCCGCCCAGGGCGGAAAGGAAGCCCTGAGGCTTTTCCTTGCGGATGATGCGTTTCACCACTTCGGTGGTGAGAGGTTCGATGTAAATCTTATCGGCGATTTCGCAGTCGGTCATGATGGTGGCGGGGTTGGGGTTGATCAAAACAACTTCCAGCCCTTTTTCCTTCAGGGCCCGGCAGGCCTGGGTACCGGCGTAGTCAAATTCCGCGGCCTGACCGATGACGATGGGGCCGGAACCGATGACGAGAACTTTTTTGATGTTTTTATTCTGCGGCATGGTCGCTGCCTCCTTTCGCGGTGATGACCATATCAAGGAAACGGTCGAAGAGGAAGCCGGGGTCTTTGGGGCCCGAGGCGGCTTCGGGGTGGAACTGAACGGAGAAAGCGGGGAATTTCGTATAGAGAATTCCTTCGCAGGTGCCGTCGTTGACGTTTTCGTAGAGGAGTTTCGCGCCTTCGGGGAGGCTGTCCGCGGCCACGGCGTAGCCGTGGTTCTGGCTGGAAATGTAGATGCGGCCGTTGGTGAGATCCCGGACGGGCTGGTTGCCGCCGCGGTGGCCGTATTTCAGCTTCTCGGTTCGGGCACCCTGGGAGAGGGCCAGCAGCTGGTGGCCGAGGCAGATGCCGCAGGTGGGAATCTGCTTTTTGACCCAGCGGCCGATTTCGGTGATGATGTCCCGGTTATCGGCGGGGTCCCCGGGGCCGTTGGAGAGCATGAGGCCGTCCACGCCCAAAGCCTCAATTTCATCGGCGGTGGTGTGGGCGGGAACGCTGATGACTTCGCAGTCTCGTTTCATCAGCTCTTTGACGATGTTATGCTTGGCGCCCAGATCCCAGAGGGCGATTTTATACTTGGGATTTTCCGGCGCTTCGATGATATTTTCCTGAGCTGTGGTGGCTTCCACGCCGCCCTGGATGCGGTAAGCGCGGATTTTTTCCAGCTTGGATTCTTTATCGGTGAGGTCGGTGGTGATCATGCCGTTCATCACGCCGACACTGCGGAGCTTCCGGGTGAGGGCTCTGGTGTCGATGTCGTAAAGACCGATGATGTTTTTTTCTTTGAGGAAGGTGTCGATGTCGCCCTCACTTCGGAAGTTGGAGGGGGTATCGCACCATTCTCTGACGATATAGCCTTTGACCTGGGGGTAGTGGCTTTCAAAATCTTCGGGAATGACGCCGTAGTTGCCGATCAGAGGAAAGGTCTGGACAACGATCTGTCCATAGTAGCTGGGGTCCGTCAGCGTTTCCAGATAACCGACCATACCGGTGGTGAAAACGACTTCGCCCAGGGTTTCGCCGGAGGCGCCGAAGCTCTTTCCCTGATAGACCGTTCCGTCGGCTAACAGGAGATAAATGTCTTTGCTCATTTCCGTTATTCCTTTCTTTTCTATTCTTTTTATTATAAAGTTATTTTTGTGACAAGTCAATAAAATATCCGCGGCTTTTCCCCTTTCAACGCCGGCGGGGATTTTAGGATTTAGCGGCTTTTAACAGGTATTTTTTTTAAAAGTCCATAGAAAAGCCGATCGGAAGATATGAAAAAACATATCCTTCGGTCGGCTGTTTTTTTATGGGGAAGAAATATTGTTTTCGGCGGAGTTTTGTGCTTCGTCGTTTGCGGGAGCGGTCGCCGCCTGCGCCGCCGCTTCCGCGGCAAAGTTCTCCGGCAGGACTTTGCCGTAATAATCGGTTTCCAGAATTTTGGCGGAATAGGTGAACATGGCGTTGACCTTTTCCATCATGCTCTGGGCGTAGCTCTCTTCCACGGAGACGCCGTCGTTGGGAATAAACTCACCGCTCACGGCGTTGTAACGGCCCTTGTCCGTGAGCCAGCTGTGGTTGGCGAAAACCACCAGCGGCGAGGCGGTGGAGAAAATATCGTGGCCCATGAGCAGACGGGAATCGTAAGGCACGCCCATGAGATTGGAAAGGGTGGGCAGAATATCCACGGAATAGCAGGGTTTTTCCACGATGACCGGGTCTTCTTTGGCCAGCTCGCTGTTCCACATGATGAGGGTGGAGTGGTAGAGCTCAAAGTTGGTTTCCACTTCGCTTCCGTTGAGTTCGCTGATCTGGTCGTTGGTGAGGCCGTAGGGATAGTGGTCGCCGGAGAGGACGATGAGGGTGTCCTCCAGCACACCGGCGGCGGAAAGGGACTGAATCAGCGATTCCAGCGCGTCGTCAAGCTCAATCTGACAGGCGATGTAGGCCTTGGCCGCGTCGGAATAGGGCAGATCCTCCACTTCGGCCCGGTGCTTGGCGGCCATGGCGTTGCCTCCGAAATTGTATTCCAGATGACCGCTGACGGTCATGTAATAGATATGGAAGGGTTCTTTGGCGGTGTAATCGCCAACGGTTTCTTCCATCATTTCCACGTCGCTTTCGGGCCACTGGGTCACAATATCGAGGCCGTGGCCTTTGGCGATGAAGTCGTAGCCCATATTGGGATGGCTTTCATCCCGGTTGTAATAGGTGTAGCTGTGGTTATGGTAGGCGTTACAGAGATAGCCTCTGGCGGAGAGCTGGTTCCCCATGCAGAAGGCCATGTCGTTGTTGCCGCTTTCGGACATACTCCAGACCCCGGATTTGGGCAGGAGGCCGGTGCAGACGGTGTATTCGCCGTCGCTGGTGGATACACCCCAGATGGGGTTGTAGTAATTTTCAAAGACGAAGCACTCGTTGGCCATTTTCCAGAGGGTCGGCGTCAGCTCCTTGTCCAGAGCCCAGGAGGAAAAGCCCTCGGCGCAGATCCAGATGAGGTTTTTGCCCTCGAACATTCCTGTATATTCGTTCTGGGCCGTCGGGGTGACGGAGCCGAAATACGCGTGCATATCTTTAAGGGTATCGCTGGTTTCGCTTTCGCTCAAAGCGGCAAAGTCGATGTCCAGCACGTTATCTTCGTAATGAATGTTTCCGGCGTTGCGCTTCCGCTCCTCTTCCTTTTCGTAGGCCTCGGCGGTTTCCGTATCGGCCATGCCGAAGACCATGTTTTTGAGATCCAGCTCAAAGGTGGTAACGGCGCCGAAATTCTTCACCGAGAGGGAGGGAATAAAGGTTTTGGTGTAGAGATATTTCTGGGACATCACGCCGTCGTCACAGCGGTAGACCGCGGCCACGGCGCCCACCTGAATCAGAGCGGAAAACAGCAGTACCGCGGCGTATGCCCAGATGGGCGGACGGGAAGCCTGCTTTAAGAAACGCCCCAATACGAAATACAGAACAAGGGGGATCATCATCAGCGCCAGGGGCAGCAGCGTATGGCCGATGCCGTTCATGGCCGCTTTCCAGAATTCCGCGGCGTCACCGGCGCCGGAGAAGGAGTAAAGGGTGAAAAAGGTGGAAAAGATGGTGTAATACACCGCCTGGATCATCAGCCACAGACTGGAAATAAGAAGCATAAAAAAGCCGATAACCCGGTTTAACCGTCCCTTGAACAGCGAGGCGAACAACGCGGCGAGAAAACCGTGGGAAAGGGAGAAAAGCCCCGTCATCACAAATCCCATGTCAAAAAGACCGCCGAAGGCGTAGACTTTTAAAACACATTCCTGAAAGAACAGGGCCAGGGAAAAGAAGAGGCTTAAGCAGAGCAGGGGGCGGCACTGGGCCGCGAAGGATTGCCTTTCGCCGCCGTCATCGTCGAAATCCTCTTCTTCAAATTCGTCCTCGTCGCCGTTTCGGAGGAAAAAGAGAAACCGGCGGCGTTTTTCAGAGGGGAATTCATCTTCCTCCTCGTCGTCATCGTCCTCTTCTTCGTCGTCCTCGGCTTTCCGGCCGAAGGGGAAGAACCGGCGTCGTTTTTCAGAGGGGAATTCCTCCTCCTCTTCGTCGATGTCGTCATCGTCCTCTTCTTCGTCGTCCTCGGCTTTCCGGCCGAAGAAGAAAAACCGCCCCTTCTTTTCAGAGGTTTCTTCTTCGTCCCCCCAAAGGTCTTCTTCGGGGGTTTCCTCTGTTTCGGTTCGGTTTTTGGTCTTTAAACGGAGATGTATACCGTTGGATGTGGTGTTTTTATCTTCATCCCCGGCGGTTTCTTCCGTCGGATCCCATTCTTCGGTTTCGCTCTTTCTTCTTAACATGGAACGTGCCTTTCCCTTGTTTCGCTCTTATCTAATCATTCATTATAACAAAAAAGCGCCGCTGTGAAAAGGCTTTTTTCCGTTGTTCACCAAAAATACAGGAAGCGCAAAGACCCTCCGGCTCCTTGAAAACAGAGCCGGAGGGTCTCTTTTTGCCCGTTTGATCCGAAAATCAGCGGCCGCTTCCTTTTTTCAGCCGGGCCTTGGCTTCTTCCAGGGTTTCCCCTTCCCGGGTCAGGTAGCGGTCCACAAAGGAATCCTCCATTTTCGTATAGCCGCCGACGACGGTATCTTCCACTTTTTTGTAACCGTCAACGACGGTATTTTCGATTTTTTTGGAAGCTCCCACTACTTTTTCTTCCACTTTTTTATTGACCTCAACTATTTTTGATTTTGCCATTGTCTCTTTCCTTTCTTTTCTGTCCGGTTCTTCGTCGGGCCGTTTTGGCTTCGTTGCCGGCGTTTTTTTCTTCGCTTTTCTTCCCTCGGGGCAGGGATTGGAATTTTTCCCGGGTTCTTTCCCCTTTTTCCGCGGCAGATCATGAGGATCCCTAAAGCCAGCACAAAAAGGCAGACGGCGGCGCCGGTAAGGGCGTTCATTAAATGGATGCCGGCGTCATCCATGCCGTCAAAGGAAACCAGCATGGAACGTTGGAGCGTCAGCACGGAAACGGCGACGTCGGCATAGCCGATCCCCCGGATCACCGCCGTCAGCGGCGAAGGATCGTGTCGGTGCTTCACGCCCCGCCGTACCGCCATGGTGATCTTGGTAAAGGTATAGGCGGCGATGGTGATCATCAGGATCTCATGGTATTTCACCGCCACATTCTGGGACAGACTGATGTAAACAACGCCGGTCAGCACAAAGCTCATCAGGGCCAGCAGCGCGCCGGTGAGCCGCATCACAAAATATTCCGAAACCACAGACCCGCTGCCTTTGGCTTTGCCCTCACAGAGCACCGCGGAAAAATCCATCATGCTCAGAATGATATAGTAAGCGCACATCGTGGTGAACCACAGGGAATGTTGAAAAAGTCCCAGAAATCCGTTGTAAAGGGCGTATAAAAGATTGAAGAAAAAGCGGAGGGCGGCGAAAAACACCAAGCGATACCGGGGATCTTCCGTCAGGCGTTTCCCCACCACCGTGGACTCCACAAGCTGAAGTACTGTTTTTTTCGGGTTCATCGTTCAGAGCTCCGATCTTTTTGCCGTTTTCCTCAGGAGAAAGGACGGATTATTCCTTGATCCCTTTGGTCAGGGGAATGAGGCAGAGGAGAATCACGATGCCCACAAGACCGATGAGAATCCCCGGGATCATTTGGCCCCATACCATGGTAAAGCACATGCCGATTCCCAGGGCCAGAGCCCCGACGATGCCCACGATGACGGTGAAAACGGTTTTTCCCGAAACCTGAACCGGCGCCTTCCCTTCCATTTTCCGCCAGATTCCCCAGGTAATAAGGCCCAGCACCACGCCGACAACGCCTAATACGATGCCGGGGCGAAAAGCGTTCCACTCCGGGATCAGGGCCATGCACATCCCCAGGGCAAAGAAAACGCCGCTGACGGTGCCCAGCACCAAAGCGATAAAACTGCTCTTTTTCATATCAAAAACCTCCTGTTCTTTCATTAACACAACAACTGTTGTTTTTTTGTTTGATTATAGTATAATAAAGACAGGAACGAAAAACAATCATCAGCTTCGGCCGAAATGTCGGAATAATCCAAGGAGAACGATGTGAACACCAAAAACAATCGCCGCCGGAAAGAATCCGTGGAAAAGATGGAGAAAACCTTTATCGAGCTGCTTCAGGAAAAGGAGCTCAATGAGATCACCGTTTCGGAAATCTGCAAGGGGTGCGGCCTCAACCGCAGTACCTTCTACGCCAATTTCATCGATATTTACGATCTGGCGGACAAGGTGCGGCTTCATCTGGAAGAGGACGTGGGCCGCCTCTACGAGCGGGAAATTGAGGAAGGAAACAACAGCAACGATTATCGGAAGCTCTTTTATCACATCCGGGACAATCAGCTCTTTTACCGCACCTATTTCAAGCTGGGCTACGATCATCAGTTCAGACTCCACACCTACGATACCTCCCAGGCGGAACGGTATTTTCAGAATCAGTACATCGATTACCATATCGAGTTTTTCCGATGCGGCTTTAACGCCATGGTGAAAAAGTGGCTCGCCGGAGGCTGCAAGGAAACCCCCGAGGAAATGGAGGGGATTCTCCGCAGCGAGTACCGGCGGCGTATTGAGGAATAAAAAAAGACATTTCAAAAGCTCCGCCTTTCGACGGAGCTTTTGAAATATCGGAATAAGCGCGGTATAAAAGACCGACGCTTTTTTGTTGTTGAAAGGTTTAAGCCTCCCGTGTTTCTTCAAGATCAATCCAGTAAATGCGGATTTTATACTGCCTCGCCTCTTTGGTTTCGGTGAGCTGTCCGCCGCATTTTTCAATGACCCGGATGGAGGCGGCGTTGTCTTCGTTGCAGCTCAGCATCACCTGATCCAGGCCGATACCGCGACATTCCGCCAAAGCCAGCTTTAAAATGGCGGTGCCGTAGCCTTTGCCCCGCTCCCCGGGGCAGACGGAATAACCGATATGGCCGCCGTACTCCCTAAGTACGTTGTTTTCAAGGGTGTGGCGGATTTCGGTGGTGCCGACGATCTTCTTATCGCTTTTGCGCACGGCGAAAAAGGTGGTGGCTTTCACCCAATCCTGCCGGGCGGTGGTTTCCCGGCTGTTGCGGAAATTATTTTCAAGCCACCGGCTGTAATCCTCCGTTAAAAGGCCGCAGTTATCGGCGGAAAATTCCCGGTTGCGCAGGAAATCTCTTCGGTATTCAGCGGCGGCGGCGGTATGCCGCACCGTCGGAATCTGCAGTTCGATCTCACTCATTATACTCTCCATTACATAACCGATGTGATCTGAAATGACGGTTCCCTGTTGTCGTCGCTTGTTCCGTTGTCATATTGTCTCTTATTATATCGGAGGAACACCGTAACGTCAAATAAACAGTGAAAAGATCGGTTTTGCCCGAAAGAATCTTCGGGTTACCGGGAGATGGCGGATCCTCGGGAAAAAGCGGATCCCCGACGTAAAAAAGAGCCGTGAATCTTCACGGCTCTTTGGGGTTTAATACATGTTGTGATTCCGGCAGAAACGGGCGGTGATCGCCGCCACCTGACAGCGGGGAGCGTTTTCCCGGGGCGCCAGCACATTTCCGGGGAACCCGCTGATATAGCCTTCGCCCACGGCCCAGCTCACAGCGTCGGCGGCGTAGGGCGATATTTCCTTCTCGTCGAGGAAAGCGCCGGTTTCGCCCTTGGCGGAAGTTTCAAAGCCTTTCCAGGCGGCGTAGCGGTATAAAATCACCGCAAGCTGTTCCCGGGTAAGGGCGTCGTCGGGGGAAAAAGCCGTTTCGGAAACGCCGTATACGATATGTTCCTTTTCCGCCCAGCTCACGGCGTTCCGGTACCAATCGTCTTTCAGATCGGTAAAGGCCGTGCTTCCGTCGGAGGCGGGATTGCCCTCCATGCGGTAGAGCACCGCCACCAGCATGGCGCGGCTCATTTCCGTATCGGGCGAAAATTGATTCCAGGCGGTGCCGCTGAACAGATTGTTATTGTAAACATAGACGGAATCCTCGTAATACCAGGCGGAGGGGCTCACATCGGTAAAGGGATAACAGCCCTTGCCGCTCTGATAGAGCTTGTCCGTAAAGGCGAAATCGCAGTCGACATTGCCCTGAATACCGCTGACTCTGCCGCTGCTGGAATACTGCCAGTAATCAAAATCGTTCTGATAGACGGTATTTTGCGTGTAGTTGGCCATCCACAGATCGGCTTTTTCCTCCAGAACATCGGCGTTGAGGCGGTTCGTGAGCATCCAGGCGTTGGCGTAAACCATGGGACTGTAGCCGAAGGATGAGACGTAATCGCAGAAGGCCAGACAAATATCGGTGGCCTTTGCCTTATCGAGGGTTTTATCCATTTCATAGGCCTGATAGAGCCGGCCGTTGATAACGGTACCGTCATCGTCGGTTTTGCGCTCGTATTCGAAATCAAAGACGACGGGCAGATCCAGTTCATAGCCGGCGACGCGGCGGATGACGTAAGCCGCCTCTTCTCTTGCCTCATCTTCCGTGATGGCCTGGGAGTAGATATAAACGCCGACCCGGATTCCCGCGGCTTTGGCGCCTTCGATGTTCTGCCGAAAATACCGGTCCTCCTCAATGAGATTGGTAAAGCCGTTGTGGTGACCTACCCGGATCAGGGCGAATTCCACGCCGGCGGCGGCCACTTCGGGCCAGTCAATGGTTCCCTGCCAGCCGGAAACGTCAATCCCCAGGGAAAGGACAGGCTTGGGTACGGAATAAACGAGGTTTTCCCCGGTTTCGCTGTCAAACATAAAGGGGCTTGTATAGGTCAGCCCCGAAGGGGAAAGGGCCGAAGGAGCCCTCAGTTCTTCCCGGAATCCGGTGTTCGAAGCGGTACTCCCGGCGGTTTCGGCGGAAACCCCGGCGGAAAACATGAAAAGACAGAATAAACAGCAGCATACCGCCGCGAAAGATTTCATAAGATCTTCTCCTTTGCTCTTTTTTATCATTATAAAAATAAAAAATCCGCGGTTCATGTCAAATTTTGCCTCTTTACGATCGGGGCGAAGAATCTGTATGTTTAAACGTATATATATAAAACCAAATTAAAAAAGCCCTGTGAAGGGCTTTTTCTTAACAGCAGGGCTTTTCTCCGGCGGAAGCATCTTTGCCGGGAGTTTCCGGTTCCGGTGAGACGCTGGTGTAAAAGGCGAGGAGTTTCCGGGCTTCTCCCGCGCCTTGGGGCGAAAGGGAATAGTAAATCCATTTTCCCTCTTTGCGGCCGGTGACGATGCCGGCGTCGCAGAGAATTTTCATGTGGTGGGAAAGGGTGGACTGGCTGATTTGCAATGCGTCCAAAAGCTTGCAGGCGCATTTCTCCCCGTTTTGCAACAGCGTCAGAATATACAGGCGGTTTTCATCGCAGAACGCTTTGAAAATCCGGGCGTCTTTTTTGTACTTTGTAAAATCCATTCAATCACTCCCCTGAAATGGTCGGTTAATGACTTTCGATACGTTTATCCTATTACAAGAACGAAAGAAAGTCAAGAATCTCCGAAAATATATTGACATTTTTCGATATGTGGAGTAATATAAATCCATAGATTGAAAAATATCAATATGAGGAGAGCCGTCCATGAAACATCACTGCGAAGATTGCGGCATTTACGATGCCGGGAAAAAGGCCTGCTGGAAATTTTCCGTAAAGCAAAGGGACTGCGCCTATTATACGCCCATCGAATACGACGGCGAGGAACCCTTAACGCCGGAAGAGCACTGGATGCTTAAAATACTGGATATGAAAAACCGCTCCATGCAGGGGCCGGTTTAAAAAGGAAACGGTTTTTCTTTTCTCATTTGATTCGATGTTTTTAAATTTATCAAGGTAAGGTGTTTGTTTTTATGACGGAAATTCTGAGTTCAGCGGGGCGGTTCCTCCAGGATCAGGTTCTGGGGATGAATTGGCTCCACGAGGTTATCGGCAACGGTCTTTCGGCGCTGGGGGTGAACACCGCCTCCCGCTGGGGCGGGAGCCTTCACTTTTTCGCTTACGATGTAATAAAAATCACGCTGCTGCTCTGCGTTCTGATTTTTGGGATTTCCTATATTCAGAGCTATTTCCCGCCGGAGCGGAGCAAACGGATTCTGGGAAAATTCAAAGGGATCGGAGCCAATATCATCGCGGCATTGCTGGGCACGGTAACGCCCTTTTGCTCTTGCTCGTCCATTCCTCTGTTTATCGGCTTTACCGGGGCGGGTCTGCCGCTGGGGGTGACCTTTTCCTTTCTGATCTCCTCCCCCATGGTGGATCTGGGCAGTCTGATTCTGCTGATGAGCATTTTCGGCGCCAAGGTCGCCGTTGTTTACGTCATTGTCGGTCTGGTCATCGCCGTCATCGGCGGAACCCTCATTGAGAAAATGCGCATGGAAAACGAGGTGGCGGATTTCATCCGCAACGCCCAAAGCAGCGTCGATATCGAATCGCCGGTACTCACCGTGAAGGACCGCCTGACCTATTCCAAAGAACAGACCACGGGCACTTTCAAAAAGGTCTTTCCCTATATCCTCATCGGCGTCAGTGTCGGCGCCTTCATCCACAACTGGATTCCCGAAACATGGATTGAGAATGTCCTCGGTGGCGGCAATCCCTTCGGCGTGTTCCTGGCGGTGCTGGTGGGGATTCCCATGTACGCCGACATTTTCGGCGCCATTCCCGTGGCCGAGGCGCTGTTGTCCAAAGGCGCTCAGCTCGGCACGGTGCTGAGCTTTATGATGGCGGTGACAACGCTGAGTCTGCCCTCGATGATCATGCTCAAACGGGCGGTCAAACCGAAGCTCCTCGGCGTTTTTATCGCGGTCTGTGCCGCAGGCATCATCATTGTCGGCTATTTATTTAATCTGTTTCAATATTGGTTGATCTGAGGAGGAATGAAACATGGCAAAAAACTGGTACCCTGTGATTGACATTTCCGTCTGCGCGGAATGTGGGAAGTGCGTTGATAAATGTTCCCACGGCGTTTACGACAAGGCCAAAGCCCCCGTACCCGTCGTTGTTTATCCCCAAGGCTGTGTGGATCATTGCCACGGCTGCGGCAATCTCTGCCCCAACGGCGCCATCACCTATGTCGGTGAGGACACCGGCTGGACGCCGCCGGCTCTCGAAGGAAAACCGGCGACAAAAACAAGCGAAAGCTGTGGCTGCGGCGGTACGGCGCCCAAAGACACACCGTCCAAACGGAAGCTCCGGATTGAGTATCTCTATCTCGACCTGAGCTGCTGTGATCGCTGTATCGGCACGGACGCCGTTCTGGAGGAAGTGATCGAAGGGCTTCGTCCCGCATTGGAGCTGGCGGGTTACGCCGTGGAGTATCGGAAGATCGAGATGGCCGACGCACGGCTCGCCGAAAAATACGGTTTTCTCTCTTCCCCCACGATCCTCGTCAACGGGGTGGATATTTTCGGGACAATCCGGGAATCGGACTGCGGCTGTTGCGGTGAAATCGCCGGCACGGAAGTGGATTGCCGCGTCTTTGAATACGAAGGCAAGCTCTATGAAGTGCCCACCGAGGAAATGATGGCCAGGGCGATTCTGAAAAATCTCGACGCCCGGCCGGCCTGTTGCCGGAGCGCCTATAAGCTCCCCGAAAATCTCCGACGGTTTTACGAGGGGAAAGCCAAAAAAGCCGGGGAAAAACCGGCCGGCGAATGCTCCTGCTCCCGCGGGAAATAACGACTTGAAGAAAAAACAGACAGGAACGGAGGTCCGTTCCTGTCTGAATGGAAAGAAATCAATCTGGAGGTTTGAAAATGGGTTTATTCGGATTCGGTAAAAAGAAAGAAGAAAAGAGCGTTACCTGCGATTGCGGTTGTTCCGGTGAAAAACCGGCGGCGAAGGAGCCCTGTTGCGGCGAAAAGACCGAGGGCGATTGTGGTATCAAAGTTTTGGGCGCGGGGTGCAAATCCTGCCACGAACAGTACGAAAACGTTGTTTCCGCCGTGAAGAATCTGGGCCTTTCCGCAAAGGTGGAATACATCACCGATATGGCCGTTATCGCAGCATACGGCGTGATGTCCATGCCCGCCATCGTCGTCAGCGGACAGGTGGTGTCCATGGGCAAGGTGCTGAAAACCGCTGACGTGGAAAAGCTCCTGAAAAGACTGGGCTGTTGAAGATCGTTTCCCGGTTTTGAAAAGAAGATGCGGACATAAAAAAGCGGATCATTGATCCGCTTTTTCTTCGGTTTGATTCGTTTCTTCCCGCATCAGATCGGCGATGGTGACGTTGTCAAGGTAATCGTTGATCATGTCGTTGAGCTTCTGCCACAGGGGCAGAGTGCGACATTCCGACGCCCGCTCGCAGGGGGTGGAGTCACATTCCACGCAGGCCACCGGCGCTAAAGAACCCTCGGTAATCCGAAGGATTTCGCCGATTTTGTATTCCTCGGGCTTCCGGTTCAGGCGGTAGCCGCCGCCTTTGCCGTGAACGCCTTCCACAAGGCCGTTTTTGGAGAGGGCTGTCATGATGCCCTCCAGGTATTTTTTGGAAATATTCTGCCGCTCCACAATATCTTTCAGGGGGATATAAGATTCGTTTTTCTGTTCCGCGAGATCGATGATAACGCGGAGCGCGTAGCGGCCTCTGGTGGAAATCATCATAGGCATCACCTCGTTTGTATTAATCATACCACAGGAACGGCGGTGAAATCAACTGTTTATTCTTCGCAGCAGTGACCGCAGCTTTCGCAGTCGGGGAACTGGCTGTGATCGTAT
>JBJDXI010000038.1:0-16344 GCA_051866595.1 Clostridia bacterium | reverse complement strand
CAGCAGATCGCTGAAGCCGCCGTGGGGATAGGGGGAAATATCCTTGTTGTCACGATTGATGAGGCAATCGGTGAGGAGAAAGACCTTCATGCCCGTGGCGGCTGCGGCCATGTCGTCGTTGACATCGTTGCCCACCATCAGGCATTCCTCCGGTTCACAGCAAAGTTGTTTCGCCACTTCACGGTAGTAATCGGGGTTGGGCTTGCAGTAGCCGATATTTTCATAGGTGGTGTAAAGCTCAAAATCTTCCGGTTCAAAGCCCGCCCAGCGGATACGGCTTTCCGTGGCCGTAGCGGGGAACAGGGGATTGGTGGCCAGCGCCACGCGGTAACCGGCGTCCTTCAGACGATCCGCCGTTTCCTTGGCGGCGGGATCGAATCCGCATTCCGATTTCGCCAGCTGAAATTCGGTGCGGTAAAATTCATCGAAGTGGGGTTTGTCCGCCATGGCCTTTTCGCCGTAGACAGCGGTAAAGGCCTGCCAGAAGGCTTCTTCGTTGAGGCGGCTGCCGTCGTTTTTCATCATGGCCAGGGTGCCCTGCCAGACGGCGCCCACCAGCTCATCGGCGTCGTAGCCCAGCGCCGCCATTTTTTTGCAGAGGAGCTTGAAGTAACTTTCGGTAAAAACATCCTGATCCATCGGCAACAGCGTGCCGTCGAGATCAAACAGTATCATTTTTAGGGGCATATATCCTTCTCCTTGCTTTTCGGGATTTTTCTTTTTCCATCGTATTTTTACAGTATACCATATTTCCTCCGGAATTTTAAGAAAATTCTCCAAAACGCGAAAAGAGTTTTCCGGTCAGTTCCCGTATTCCTCGATCATCCGCCGGAACAGATCGGAGCGGCTGACGATTCCGACGACCTTTCCCTCTTCCAGCACCGGCACTTTTTTGATGCGCTTGTCGGAAAAAGCCCGGAACAGCGCTTCCGTGTCATCGTCGATACGGACGGTAATGACTTTTTCCGTGGCGCAGTCCATGATGTTCCGTCGGGAGAGCTCCTGAAATTTCTGATTCAGCTTCTCACTGTTCTGCCACAGCGGATACATGGAGGCGAAGCCGATCCGGTTGGAATCTTTCTGAAAGATGTAGCTGATGTCGCCGTCGGCGATGAAACCTTTGATCCGCTGTTCGCTGTCGATAACGGGCAGGCCGCTGACTTTCGTTTCCGCCATATAGCGGACGGCGTCCAGCAGGGAGGCCTTATCGGAAATGGCATAGACGCCCCGTTCCATCAGAGAGGCGATGGTGTGATCGGAAAGCTCGGCGGATTTTTCTTCTTCCCCGGCGGCTTTCTTTGTTCGGGTAATCTTAAAGGCGAGAGCCACGCCGCAAAGGGCCAGTGCCGCGGCGAAAAGGCAGACGGCGCGGAAACCGCTGTCCGGCGCGGCGCAAACGCCGTAAACGCCGGTAAAGACCGAAGAACCGATACAGCCGGCAATCTGAAATCCCGTGCTCATCACTGTAACGCCGTGGGGATTCTGTTCCGGCGTAAGGTGGGAGAGGGCAAAGGACTGCACCGGGCCGATAATCAGGGCGGAGCCGCAGATCACGGGAATATAGAGCGCCGCCATCAGCGTCGGCAGGGCCAGGGTCTGGGTGGCGCAAAGGCCCAAAGCGCCGCAGGCGATGAAGAGAAAGCCCAGCGGAAGCAGGGTTTTTCCGCCCCGCTTGTCATAAACACGCCCCGCCGCCGGCGATACGGCGCAGGAAAGCAGAATGGCCGGGAACAGCACCATCGAGGCGCCGAAGGCGGAAATACCCATATCGCCCTGAAGGAACAGGGGCATGACGATGTTCATGGCGAAAATGACCATCAGCGCCAGCATATTGATGACGACGCCCAGGGCGAAGGGGCGGATTTTCAGCGGGTCCAGACGGATCAGGGGATCTTCAATTTTTTTCTGGCGGTTCAGGAACAGCAAAAGGAACAGAACGCCGAGGATGAGGGAACCAAGAGCCAGGAAAAGGTTCGCTTCGAAAATGGTGGAAATCCCGTACAGAATGCCGATCAGCGCGAGACTGATCCAGAGGACGGAAATTTTGTCCAGCCGGGGATAGGTCAGCTTCGCCACATTGGGGAGAAGCGCGGCGCCGCAGCAAAAGCAGATCAGGGATAAAGCGCCGAAGAACCAGAGCAGCATCTTCCAGTGAAAGAAGGAAAGCAGTACCCCGGCGATGATCACGCTGGAAGAGGGCCCCAGCGTTGTCATGGCGCCCATGATGCCCATGTAAGTGCCGAGCTTCTGCCGGGGCGCCACCTCCAGCGTGATGTTCATGCCGATGGGGATCAGCATCCCCGTCCCCAGGGACTGGAGAATCCGGCCCGCCAAAAGCATAGGAAAATTCAGGGCCAGAGCCCCAATGACACTGCCGAGAATCAGCAGTCCCACGGTGAAGAGATAGAGATGCTTTGTTTTAATGCTGCGGTAGAGAAAGGCCGATACCGGAACCATCACGGCGGCGCCCAGCATATAGGCGGTGGCCAGCCATTGAACGGAACCGACGCCGATGCCGAAATCTCTCATGACGGCGTCGAAAGATACATTGAGAAAGGTTTCGTTGAACGTTGCCAGAAAGGCGGAAAAGGCCGCGACAAAGAGAATCAGGCGGTAATTTTTCAACGGTGCGGTTTGCGGCTGTGTGTCTGTCATAAAATAGTTCTCCTTTCGTAAAAAAACACACGGCGCGGAATCGCGGCGTGTGTCGGGGAATAAAAAAACACACGCCGATGGTTCGTTCCGTAATCAGATTTACGAGCGTCGCTCTACGTGTGTCGTTACCATGTATTTTTTTCTGAATTGAAATTATAGCAAAAGGAAATTCAAAAGTCAACGATAAAGATTTTATCCGGCCGTATTGCTGTTTTTTTATAAATATCGGCGGATAACCGAAGAAAAGCCCTTGACAAACGGGAAACGGAGGATTATAATGAGTACGGTTAGCATTGAAATCTTTGTAGGAAAACGGGTTTCGGTGCTTTTTAAATTGAAGAAAACCGCATTTTGAAAAGGAACCGAGATGCGGCTCTTTCCCTCGGCGAAAAAAATACGGCGTTGCCCGTTTTGCCGGGGCCACATAACAGGAGGTGCGGAAAATGCGCGTAAAAATTATTTTGGCTTGCACAGAATGCAAAAACAGAAACTACAACAGTGATAAAAACAAGAAAAACGATCCCGATCGTATCGAACTGAACAAATACTGCCCCCATTGCAAAAAGCATACGCTTCATAAAGAAACCAAGTAATTTCCTGATAACATAAAGTAAGGAAGAGACGCTATGTTAGCAAAATCAAAAAATGACGCGAAAGCCCAGGCAATCGCGAAAACCCAGGCGAATAAAAAGAATAAGGTGAAATTCACCACCAGAGTCAAAAACTTCTTCCGCAATGTATGGGCCGAGCTGAAAAACGTTCATTGGCCCACCAAAAAGCAGGTTCTCGTTTACACCGGTGTGGTTCTGGTGACGATTCTCATCGTAATGGTCGTTCTTTGGGTATTCGATACCCTTTTGAGCTTTGGTATTCAGGGGCTTTTGGGGCTGTTTGACTGAAATTCATAACGGGAAGGTTTGGTAATTTATGGAAAAACAGTGGTTTGCGATTCATACTTATGCCGGTTATGAAAACAAAGTCAAGGACAACCTGGAAAAGCGGGCCGAATCCATGCATATGGAAGACTATATCACCCGCGTGATCGTTCCCATGGAAGAAGAAATCCAGGTGAAGGACGGGCGTAAAAAAGTGGTTCAGCGCAAGGTTTTTCCCGGCTATGTGCTGGTGGAAATGGTCATGACCGACCATTCCTGGTACGTTGTGCGAAACACTTCCGGCGTGACGGGCTTTGTCGGCGCGGGAAACAAGCCGGTTCCCCTCCATGAGCATGAAATCAACGGCATCCTCGAACAGATGGGCGTAATTGAAGGCAAAGTGAAACTCCAGTACGCCGTGGGCGAAAACGTCCGCGTCAAGGAAGGTCCCTTTGAAAACTTTGTCGGCGTTGTGGAAGAGCTCTTCCCCGACAAAGGGAAAATGCGCGTTTCCGTTTCCATGTTCGGCAGGGAAACCCCGGTGGAACTTGAATTTTATCAGGTCGAAAAGATCTGACGACATATATTTTTGAATCTTTTTTTGCTCCACATCACGGATGTTCCGTGTTGATGGTGGGAGGGGCGGAATCTGTAAACGCCCCGTTTATACCACATATAGTTAGAGGAGGTGTATTAGGATGGCCAAAAAGGTTATGGCGGTTGTAAAATTACAAATTCCCGCCGGTAAGGCCAATCCGGCTCCCCCTGTTGGTCCTGCGTTAGGGCAGCACGGGGTAAACATTATGGGATTCTGCAAAGAATTCAACGAAAAAACTCAGGACAAAGGCGGTCTCATCATTCCCGCCGAAATCACGATCTATGAAGACCGTTCGTTCACATTCATTCTGAAAACTCCCCCGGCAGCCGTTCTGCTGAAGAAAACCGCCGGTATCGAAACGGCTTCCGGTGAACCGAACCGCAAAAAGGTTGCCAAAGTGACCAAAGATCAGGTTCGCGAAATCGCCGAAACCAAAATGCCCGACCTGAATGCCGCCAGCGTTGAAGCCGCTATGCGCATCATCGAAGGCACTGCCCGCAGCATGGGGATTGAAGTCGAAGAATAAAAAGCGTATCTGTCGTATGCAATACTTTAGTGGGAGGATGAAACGATCTTTCATCCATTGACCACATAGGAGGTAATGAAATGGCCAAACACGGCAAAAAATACATGGATGCTTTAAAAACGTTCGACAGACAGAATCTGTATGAACCGGCCGAAGCATTCAGCCTTTTGAAAAAAACCGGAACTGCGAAATTCGACGAAACCGTTGAATTGCATGTTCGTTTGAATCTGGACCCCCGTCAGGCTGACCAGCAGGTCAGAGGCGCGATGGTTCTTCCCAACGGCACCGGCCGCAGCCAGAAAGTGCTCGTTTTCGCCAAAGGTGAAAAAGCCAAAGAAGCCGAAGCCGCCGGCGCGGATTACGTTGGCGCCGAAGACATGGTCGAAAAAATCACCAAAGAAAACTGGTTCGATTTCGACGTTGTCGTCGCTTCCCCCGATATGATGGGCGTTGTCGGTAAACTCGGCCGTATCTTAGGGCCCCGCGGCTTGATGCCCAACCCCAAAACCGGCACCGTTACTCCCGACATCACCAAAGCCGTGAATGAAGTTAAAGCCGGGAAAGTGGAATACCGTCTGGACAAAGCCGCCAACATTCATGTTCCCATCGGCAAAATTTCCTTTGACGAAGATAAACTCGTCGGCAACTACATGGCGCTGATCGAAAGACTGATCAAAGTGAAACCCTCCGCCGCCAAAGGGCAGTACATGAAGAGTGTTTCCATCGCCACCACCATGGGACCTGGGATTCGGATCAACCCCCAGAAACCCCTCGGCAAATAATCGGCTTCCGCTGGCGGCTGATATCGCGTGAAATCTTTTGGCTCCGGTCTTTCGCGCCCGACAAGGGCAGCGAAAACCCGAACCCAAAATCTTTCCCACGATCTAAGCCGTCATCGAAACCCGGAGTTACTTTTGTGCTCCGCTTGAAGCTGCTTTAAGCTCCAATCGAAACCCGGAGTTACTTGGGTTCCGTGGCGGGTGAAGTTATGAGGATTTTTCCTGTGACGTTGTCCGTGACCGGAACTTGAAAATTCCCGGTTTCGTAATCATTCTCGTTTCCGTTTGGGAAACCTTGATCCTTTCGTTTTTGGGTGAAAGGGTTGACAATGTCTGAATATTGTGTTATGATATTCAGGCTGAATATGGATTTTCACCGCAGACAGCAGGTGCGCTTTAAGCGCGTAAGCATAGCGCCTGCCGAGGTTGAAGGGATCAGGTATCAGAATGTCATTCACTCTGATCCTCTGCTTCGCTGCGGAGGATCAGATTTTTTATTTCATCGTGAGGAGGTGAAAGTAGAATGGATAAAAAACCTCAGAGAATTGCAAAGGAAAACATCGTCAGCAAAATCTCCACGGATATGAAAGAAAATTCCGTGATGCTGCTGGTCGATTATAAAGGCATCACCGTAAACGATGATACCGCTTTCCGTCGCAGCTTGAGAGAAGGCGGCATGAAATACTATGTTGCGAAAAACACCTTCCTCAAAATCGCTGCGCATGATCAGGACATCACCGTCCTTGATGAATTCCTCGAAGGCACTACCGCCGTGGTTTTCGGTAACGACCCCGTGGCTCTGGCCAAAACCGTTTCCGAATTTGCCAAGGATCATAAGGCCATCAAAGTCAAAGGCGGCCTCATGGACGGCGCTCTGCTTCCCGCGGAAAAACTGGATGCCCTCGCAAAACTGCCCTCCAGAGAAGTTCTTCTCGCTCAGGTCGTCGGCGGTATGCAGGCTCCTCTCACCGGTTTCGCCGGCTGCCTCCAGGGCTTGCTGCGTAACTTCGTTAACGTTCTCGACCAGGTCAGAGAACAGAAAGAAACCGCGTAATCGCCCGGTTTCTCCCGCCGCGTGAAGCGGTAACCATTTATTTAAAAAATCAAGAATTAAAAGGAGATTTTAATCATGACCGTACAGGAAATCTTAGAAGGCGTAAAAGGCCTTACCGTTTTGGAATTAGCTGAATTAGTAAAAGCTTTTGAAGAAGAATTTGGCGTATCCGCCGCCGCTCCCGTTGCCGTTGCCGCCGTTGCCGCCGCTCCCGCTGAAGGCGGTGCTGCCAGCGATCAGACCGAATTCGACGTAATCCTCGAATCCGCCGGCGATGAAAAAATCAAAGTCATCAAAGAAGTCCGCGGTATCACCGGTCTCGGCCTCAAAGAAGCCAAAGCTCTTGTTGACGCTGCTCCCAAGCCCCTCAAAGAAAAAGTTGCCAAAGAAGAAGCCGAAGAAATCAAAGCCAAACTTGAAGAAGTCGGCGCCAAAGTTACCGTTAAATAAGTTTGCTTTTAAAGCTCAAGCGGCCGCGTAAATCGCGGCCGCTTTTTTGATGACAAAGGGTGTCCGGTCTCACCGCGTTCTCCGCGCCGTGTTTTCCGGTGTCCCGTTCTTCGGCGGCATCGGGGTGTCACCGCCGTTCCGGTCCCGGAGGCGTTGGAAAAGGCCCTTTGACATCTTCGTGAAAAAAAGGGGCGGGATGGGTTTTTCCGTTTCTTTTGCCGATTCTTTTCGGTTTTGCAGATTTTGCTTGCCATCATCTTTGGGGTGTGATATAATAAATAAACTAAGATTGCATTTTGCTGCGCTAGACGGGGAGGTAGCGGTGCCCTGTGGCCCACAACCCGCTGTAGTGGGGTTGAATTCCCGTTCGAGGCGGCATCTTGTGGGGTCTGTCTTTTATAAGTGATGTTGATGGCCGGGTCCCGGGCGGCGGACGGCTGTGAACCCCGTCAGGTCCGGAAGGAAGCAGCGGTAAGCGGTGCGGTTCGGGTGCCCCGGGGACGCCCGGCCGGAGTTAACTGTAAAAGCAACGCCTGTAAGATGTTTGTCGGAAACGGGTGCGCAGCATTTTATTTTAAATATTCACTGCGAACACCGGGAATACAAGCGGATTTATGGATACCGCAGTGTATTTCCTTTTTTATTCGGGAGCTTTTTATGGAGCATTTAGCATTGTACCGCAAATGGCGGCCCCAGAATTTCAAATCTCTCATCGGTCAGGAGGATAATCTCCGGGTGTTGAAAAACGCCGTCCTCCGGGGGCGCACCGTTCACGCCTATCTTTTCTGCGGTACCCGGGGCACCGGCAAAACCAGTACCGCCCGGATCCTCGCCAAAGCGCTGAACTGCGAACATCCCGTCGATGGCGAGCCCTGCAACGAATGTGAAATCTGTCGGGGCATTACCGAGGGCCGCTTTATGGACGTCATTGAAATCGACGCCGCCTCCAACCGCGGCATCGACGAAGTCCGGGACCTGCTGGAAAAAGTTCATTTCGTTCCCGTGAAGGGAAAATATAAAGTTTATATCATCGACGAAGCCCATATGCTGACCACCGAGGCTTTTAACGCCTTGCTCAAAACTTTCGAGGAGCCCCCCTCTCATGTGGTCTTTATTCTGGCCACCACCGAGGCCCGGAAAATCCCCATGACGATTCTTTCCCGCTGTCAGCGCTACGATTTCAAGTCCATCAATGAGGAAACGTTGAGAGCGGCGCTGAAAAACATCGCCGACGCCGAAGGCGTGGAAGCCGATGAGGACGCCATTGCCCTTCTGGCGGAAAAGGCCCGGGGGAGTATGCGGGACGCCCTCTCCCTGATGGATCAGGCCATGGGCAGTGAAAAGATCATGACGGCGGAAGAGCTGAACCGCCTTACCGGTTCGGTGCCCTATGAATTCTGGCCGGGATTTTTTCGGAGTGTTGCCGCCAACGATCTTCCTTCCGTCTTTGCTTCCCTCGATGAAGTGGAGCGGCAGGGAAAGGATCTGCGCCAGTTTTTCCGGGACTTCCGTGATTTTGCCGGCGATCTCATTTCCGCGGCGGTTTCCGGCGGCGAAAGCCGCTATCAACGGATTCTGAAAGAGTGCGCCAGTCTCTTCACCCCCTCTCAGATCTTGGAAATCATCACCGTCTGCGGCGAAAGCGAAATCGTTTTCCGCTATAACCGGGACGGCAAAGCGGTCTGCCGCTTTCTGATGGCCCGGATCATGAAATCCCTTTATCCCGCCGCGGTTCCGGAAAGAACCGCTCCGGCCGCGGAACCGGCGTCACCGCCGGTGAAAAGGAAACCCGCGCCGCCGGTAAAGGATTATGTTTTTCCCAATGAGACCATCGGCGAGGTGAAAGCCGCCGATACCGTTCAGGAAAGGGTTTTGGAAAAAAACGGGCCGGCATCTCCTGTAAAGGAATCTCCGGCGGATCTGCCGCCCTGGGAAACGATGCCCTCGCTGGATGATCTGGTGCCGCCGCCGGAAGAAGAACCGGCCCTGCCGGATCTGCCATCCTTTTCCGAAAAACCGGGGAAGGATGAAAACAAAACGGCGCCGGTGATGGCGGAACCCGATAAAGAAAAACCGGCGGAACGTCCGGTGAAGGAGGAACCGCCGAAAGAAGAACTCCCGGCGGAATCCGCTCCGGCCATGACAAAAGTGCCGCGGAACGAGTCCGCGGACGCCGATGCCGAAGTCCTCTGGGCGAAACTGCTGAAAGCCGTGAAGGCCAGCAGTCCCTCGACGTTTACATGGCTTTCCCACGGTGAGTACGGCAAAGCCACCGATGCGGAGCTTATGGTAAATTACGACCCCCACGACGGCCTTTTCCTTGATAAGGTGAAGGAACCGGCCCACACGGCGGTCATCGAAAAGGAAATCAAAAATGTTTTTGGCCGGGAATTGCGGTTCCATCCCCAATCGGCCGGAGAAAAAAATACAGAAGAACTGAGTCTGTTTTAACAGATCATAAGGAGGAAATAAAAATGGGCGCGAATATGCAGAAAATGATGAAGCAGATGCAGAAAATGCAGAGAGACATGGAAAAAATGCAGGCGGAAGCCGCGGCGAAAACCGTGGAAGCCACCGTCGGCGGCGGTGCCGTTACCGTTGTCGCTTCGGGAAATCAGGAAATCAAATCCGTTTCCATCAATCCCGACGCCGTGGATCTCGACGATATTGAAATGCTGGAAGATATGGTTCTGGCGGCGGTTAACGAAGCTCTGGAAAAATCCAAGGACATGGTTGCCGGCGAACTCAGCAAACTTACCGGCGGTATGAACATTCCCGGCCTTTTCTGATTGGAGGAGGCCGATATGAACTGTTTTCCCCAAAGTCTGGAACGGCTCATGGCCGAACTGGCCAAGCTGCCCGGCATCGGGCCGAAATCCGCTCAGCGGCTGGCCTTTCATATTCTGGAACGGGGCCCCGAAAACGCCGAATCCCTGGCTCAGGCGCTGACCGACGCCGCGGAAAAGCTCGGGGAATGTCCCCTTTGCTTCAACATCGCCGAAGAAGGGCATTGCGCCCTTTGCGACGATCCCAACCGGGACGACACCGTGATCTGCGTGGTGGAATCGCCCAGGGATATTATCCCCATTGAGCGGAGCGGTTCTTTTCACGGCCGCTATCACGTTCTGGGCGGTCTGCTTTCGCCCATGGATGGCATCGGCCCGGCGGAACTGCACTTAAAGGAACTTTTGAAACGGCTGGAAAACGAGGAAGTCACCGAGGTGATTCTGGCCACCGGCTCCAATGTGGAGGGCGAAGCCACGGCGGCCTACATCGCCGATCTTTTAAAACCGCTGGGCATCAAAGTCACCCGCATCGCCCAGGGGATGCCCGTCGGCGGCGATCTGGAATATATTGATGAAATTACTCTTGCCCGGGCATTGACGGGCCGGAGGGAATTCTGATATGCCTCTGGAAACGATCCTTACCGTTTTTTTACTGCTGGGAATCGCCGCCCTTACGGTGTGGCTTTTTTCCAGGGCCGTCCACACGGCCATTAAGCTGATCGGAAACAGCCTGGGCGGTCTCTGCCTGCTGTTTCTCCTTTCTTTCCTCGGTGTGGATATTCCCATCAACGGCGTTACGCTGCTGGTTACACTTTTCGGTGGCGGTTTCGGCGTTGTTTTACTGCTGTTGTTTTATCTTTTCGTTTAGTGAGGAATCCCGAAAATGAACACGGATTATATTGCCTTCGCAAAGGGCCTCGGCTTTACCGAAGCGGCCTGCTTTGACCCGAAAAAGCTTTCTTTTGAAGACTGCGATATTCTGCGGGATGGCTGTAAAGCCAACGACTGCGGCTTTTACGGCCGCTATTGGACCTGTCCTCCCGGGGTGGGCTCCACCGACAAAGTGGCGGATAAAATCAAAAGCTACGATCACGGCCTGATTCTGCAAATGATCACCGAAGCGGTGAGCTGTGAGCTCCAGCCGGAGCTTTTCAACGATATTTCCCATACCTTCAACGATATGACGGCCATGGTGAAAGAAGAATTGCTGAATGAGGTCGAAACCGTCTTTATGCTGGGGATGAGCAATTGCACCATCTGTGAGGAATGTACCTATCCCCATGAAAAATGCCGTCACCCGGAGAAAATGATTCCCTGTATTTCCGGGCACTGCGTCAATGTGTACCGCCTTTGGGACAGCACCGGTCATCGCCGGGCGGATCTCAGCGAAAGCGATTTTTACAGCGTTCTGCTCTGGAACGATTAAAGGAAAAAAGAAAAGGGTGTTTCAAAAGCCTGTGACCCAACGGGGTACGGGACTTTCGAAACATCCTTCTTTATTTGCGAAAACGTGGTTATTGCTCTTCCTTATCGGCGCGGTAGAGGCGGTAAAAAGCCGCGATCTGCTTATCCAGCAAGGCGAGGGCTTCTTCTTCGGCGTCTTTCTTCTCCGCGTACATATTCAGCAGCAGAAAGATCGGCGCGTAAAAGTGGAAGGCCGCCGCCTGAGGATCGTCCCGGCGAAAGACGCCCCGGTGCATCATTTCCTCAAAAAGCCGGGTCTGGTAGGCGATGGCGTCTTCCATGAAGATGCGGTGGAACATTTCGTAAATGCCGGGATGGCGGTACTGCTCCATGTGGGCGAGTTTCCAGAACCGGGAAATATATGAATCGGAGAGGTAAAAGAGGAAGGCTTTCCGGGAAAGCTCCGTGAGGCCTTTTAAATCCAGCTTCTCATAGAAGATGGCGGCTTCGCCCCAGTCGGCGTCGTCCGAGGGCATCCCCAGCTTTTGGGAGAGAACGCCGATATGGTCGGAAATCAAAGCGACGATGGCGTTGAAGATTTCTTCTTTGCTTTTGAAGTGCTTGTAGAGGGAGGCGTCCTTGATGCCCACGGCGTCGGCGATGTCCTTGACGCTGGTGCCTTTATAGCCCTTTTCGGAAAAGAGGGTCAATGCTTCTTCGGTGATTCGTTCTTTGGTGGTCATGAATTTCCCTCCAGCATGGCTTTGATTTCTTCTTCCTTTGAAAAGAGGGCGCAGCCGCCGGTATGGGGGATTTCCTGCATGGAGCTGTTTCGCAGCTTGATGAAGAGAGGTGAGTTCAGCGCTTCTTTCAGGGAATGGTCTTTCAGACTGCAATCGGAAAAGGGCGAGAAGGGGCAGGGCTCCGCGGCACCGAAGGCGTTGATATGGAAAAAGCCTCTGCCCGACGCGAGACAACCGCCCATGGCCTCTTCATCGCCGGGAAAGGATAAAAAGATCATTTCCGGGAATTTCTCCCGGAGGGTGGCGAGGCTTTGGGTCATGGCTTTCCGGTCTGTTTCATCCGGGGCCATGGCTTCGGTTCCTTTGTCCGCCGGAACGTATTCCACATAGATCACCGCGCCGCATCCCTTTTGAGAAAGGTCTTTTACAAAGTCCTCGGATAAGACCTCGGCGAGGTTGTTTTTCTGTACCGTGATGGAAGCACCGAAAAGCAGGGATTTCTTTTTCAGTGTTTCCATGGCTTCGGTCAGGCGGCGATAGACGCCGTCTCCCCGCCGCGTGTCGGTGCTGTGCCGGTTCCCCTCAATGCTGAGAATCGGCAGGAGGTTGGGATTTTTCTCTAAAAGCGTGATGTTTTCCTCTGTGAAAAGGGTGCCGTTGGTAAATACGGGGAAGAGGAGCTTTTGATGGCTTCCCGCGGCGGCGAGGATCTCGGGGCGCATCAAAGGTTCCCCGCCGGCCAGAAGGATAAAGGCGATGCCCAGTTCTTCGGCTTCATCAAAGACGCGGTTCCAGTCCGATGGGGAAAGGAGGGCGTTTTTGGCGGCGCCGGTATCGGTACAGCTGTGGTTGGCCCGGGCGTAACAACCTTTGCAGTGGAGATTGCAGGAAGTGGTGATGCCGGCGATGAGAAACGCCGGAATATGTTCGCCCCGCTCTTCGGCTTCTTTTCGTTTTTGGGCGGCGGATGCGCTCCGGCGGGCGTACCGCGCCATGAAAAGGCCGGTTTTGGGATTTTTGACCGCCGCTTTGGCAATCTGCCCGGTGAGGCGGGCCACGCTTTTGCTGAGATATTCTTCGATATTGTATTCCATGCTTTCGGATATTCCTTTCTTTATGAGGCTAGTGTTTGCTAGCCAACTAACCGTAGTATAGCCCCTTTCCTTTCCGTTGTCAACGGTCTTTGGGGAAAATTAGGGAAAAAACGGTGAAAAATCGTGATTTTCGGCAATAAGCAGGTAATATTTTCACCAAAATAGGACTTTATTTTTACTCGCAACAATGATACAATTAATTTGACAATCTATTATTTACGCGCAATGATTACGCGAAAATTTTCATGCCCCGTCAACCATGCCGACGGTGCGTAATCAAGATCGCAAGGGGGATATTGATATGAAAAAGAAATTAGCCGTTACAAATCATGACGAATGCATGACCTGTATGTCCTGCGCTGTTGCTTGCGCCAACGCTTTTCACAAAACCATGGACGAAGATCAGTCCTGCATCCGCTTGGGCTATAAAAAGGATGACAGCATTAAAGTTCTGACCTGCATCCAGTGCGGCAAATGCGCCAAAAACTGCCCGGAAGAAGCTATCAAACAGAACAAATTCGGTGTATACACCATCGATAAGAAAAAATGCGTCAACTGCGGCAAATGCGCCGAAGTTTGCCCCTTCGGCCTCATCGTCAACACCGCGGACAAACCCACTCCCAACAAATGCATCGTCTGCGGCGCCTGCGTCAAAGCCTGCCCCGCGGAAATTCTCTACATTCAGGAAAAAGAAGACTAAGTCTTTTTGCGTTAAAAAGAAGTACCGGAGGCAAAACCTCCGGTACTTTTCCTTTGGGAAACAAACGGCGGCTCTTATCGGAGCCGCCGTACTTTTTTGTTTAAAGGCCGAGAATATCTTTCTTTTTCGCTTCAAACTCCTCTGGGGTGAGGATGCCTTCATCCAGAAGCTTTTTCAATAATTTGAGGTTTTCCGCCTGGGCGTTGAGGTCCGCCGCTTCCGCCTGGAGGTCGGCTTCGGTTTGAAGAGGTTCGGTATCCGAGGGCTGTGCGAAATCGCCGCTCTGAGGCTGAGCGTAGCCGCCGCTCTGAGGCTGAGCGTAGCCGTTGTTCTGGGGCTGAGCGTAACCGTTGTTCTGGGGCTGAGCGTAGCTGTTGTTTTGGGGCTGAGCGTAGCCGTTGGGCGCGGCTCCGTAAGCCGGGGCCACATAACCGTTGTAAAGCTTATTGACCTGGTCCTGCATCAAGGCATAGGCCACGATGCCGAGGCCGAAAATGGTCAGCAGCAGCGATACGATGGAAAGATCGGTATTGCCGTAGTTGCCCCGCATCCGGTGGGCTTCGTCAAGACCTTTGGACTGTTTGTAGACCCAGTAGATGATGTAGAAGGGCACAAAGAGGCAGAGCACCACTTCCACCCCGGGGCTGAACTGTTCCCTGCCCAGCACTTTGCCGAGGTATTCGCTGACCCGGTAGATCCAGATGAATACATAGATGCCAAAGGTGACGATGCAGAGGACGATGAAAAGAACGATGCCGATGGAATAGTCTTTTTCGCCGGGAACCGCCGTCCGAGCCGGCCCCGAAGTCTGGGCGCCGGGGGCTGTCTGGGCCGGGCCGGGCCGGGGCTGTTTTCTGTGAGGCGCCGCCGCCGGAACACCGTCATTGCAGAGGACGGTGAGGCCGATAACGACCATGATCACCGATTTGAAAAGGGAAATAAAGAAAGTCCCCGCGGAAAATCCGCCGCAGATCAGGGTGATCAGAATATCCAGAAGGAAAATCGCCGCCGGCAGAATCAGAAAGGCCAGGGTGATTCTCTGGAACAGGGCTTTGTCTTTGATAAATCCCGCCGCCGCCGGGAGCGCCCACCCCAACAACGTGAGGAGATTCAGAAAAATATAGGCGATATAAGGACTGCCGCTAAAATAGTAATAGAGCTGAATCTGCCAGAGGAAGTAGAAAAATTCCTCAATGCAGAGAAAAAGGCAGGAAACCGCGATGACGGTGGCGCCGATGGGCAGCAGGATGTGATCGGATTTGGCCAGGAGGATCACACCGACGGCGCAGAAGCCGACGATACTGAGAAAGCAGTAAAGATACCAGCAAAGCGACGCGGCGATTTCAAGACCGTCGGAGTAATAGCTGTATCCCATGTAGTCCCAGAGGCTGACCATATGGTAAAGGGAATACAGGGTAACGAGAAACGCCAGTACAGCGCCGACAATATTCAGCACCTGGCGGTTATTTTTCCCGAAGGAAAGGATGGTTTGATTCGTAGATCCCATAAAACGGTACTCCTTTATATTCATTTGCGCCGTTTCTCAAAAAAACGGTACATTTCAACTTATTATATCACAGCTCTTCGGTTTACGGCAAGTACCGGTAAAAAAAGGGGCCTTCCCCAAAACCTTTGACCGGCTCGAAACCGCCGGTTCCGAACCGTTTTCGGCAATCGGGCAGAAAAAGAGGGAAAGAGATCGTTCTCTTTCCCTCGGGGTTTTTTCAGGTTTTTTTCAGGTTCAGTCCAGTCCCAGTTCTTTGGCGTACTGTTCCCGCATTTTGAATTTCTGGATTTTGCCGGCGGCGTTCATGGGGAAGCTGTCCACAAACCGGATGTACTTGGGCACTTTGTGACGGGCCATGTGGCTCATGATGTAGTCGTGCATTTCCTCTTCGGTCATGGTCTGGCCTTCTTTTAAGATGATGCAGGCCATGATTTCCTCGCCGTATTTCTTATCGGGAACACCGATGACCTGAACATCCTGGACTTTATCGTTGGTGTAGATAAATTCCTCAATTTCCTTGGGATAGATGTTTTCACCGCCGCGGATGATCATATCCTTCAGACGGCCGGTAATGAGGTAACAGCCGTCATCTCGTTTGCAGGCCAGGTCGCCGGAGTGGAGCCAGCCGTCGGCGTCGATGGTTTCTCTGGTGGCTTCGGGCATTTTGTAGTAGCCCTTCATGATGTTGTAGCCTCTGGAGCAGAATTCGCCGTTGACGCCGTTGGGCACTTCCTCGCCGGTGTCGGGGTCGATGACTTTACATTCCACATGGGGGAAGGCGTAACCCACGGTTTCACAGCGCATATCGAGGGGGTCGGTCCAGGTGGTCTGGGTACTCCCCGGAGAGGATTCGGTCTGTCCGTAAACGCTGGTGATGCCGATCATGTGCATTTCGTTGGGATCGGCGGCCCGGCGCATCAGTTCCGGCGGGCAGCCGCTGCCGGCCATAATGCCGGTGCGCATGTGGGAAAAATCGGTCTTGCGGTAATCGGGGTGGTTGAACATGGCGATAAACATGGTGGGAACCCCGTGGAAGCAGGTGATCTTTTCCTGATTGATGCAGGCCAAGGAAGATTTCGCCGAGAAATAGGGAATCGGCGAGAGAGTGGTGCCGTGGGTCATGGAGGCGGTCATCGCCAGCACCATGCCGAAGCAGTGGAACATCGGCACCTG
>JBJDXI010000037.1:0-3234 GCA_051866595.1 Clostridia bacterium | reverse complement strand
CGGCACGCAGTTTGGCATCTTTATCACGTTCACGCTTGAGCAATCTCTTTACCACTAACTTGTCTGAAAGCCAAAGATGCTCTGCTATTTCACGCTGTGTTTTTCCTGCTGCTATCATTGCCCTTATCTCCGGAAGCAATCGTTGGACTTGTTCGTATTTTCGTTTGGACATAATATTACCCCCTAATGTAGTACTTCTATTTTCCTACATCAGGGGGCTCTTTGTCTACTGTCCGTTTTTACTGGACCTGTTCAATAGGCAAATCGGAGCAGGTTCTCTTTTTATCCTCTAGCAATTGAAATATTTTGTGTTTGTGTGTTGTGAAGATTTTGCGGCGTTATTTATCGGCATTTTCGGCTTGGGTTTCCAGCCAGCGGGCGGCGCAGTGGGCGTAGGCGGCGGCGCCGATGGGGCTGACTTCTTCGTTAAAGCGGACTTTGGGATTGTGAGCGGAATAGGCGCCCCTTTCATCGGGGAATCCGGCGGAGAGATAGAGGAAGGCCGAGGGGACTCTTTCGGCGATCTTCGCGAAATCCTCCGAAGCGTTGGCCTGCATATTGGGATAGGGTGTGATGTCGGGAGCATTCAGCTCTTTCATAAAACCGGCGATCCGATCGGTCAGTTCGCCGTCGCAGACCAGTGGCGGAACCGAAGAGAGGGGCGTGATCTCCGCTTCGGCGCCCCAGAGCGACGCGATGTCTCGGGCGGTTTCGGAGATTCTTTTAACGAGATGCTCCCGCTCGCTTTTATCATTGGTACGCAGTGTGCCCTCAATTTCCGCCGTATCGGGAATGATATTGGCGGCGTTGCCGGCGCGGAATTTTCCCACCGTCAGCACGCAGGTTTTTTCGGGATCGGCCTCTCGGGCGATGAGTCCTTCCAGCGCTGTGTAGATCTGTACCGCCGTGTGGATCGGGTCAACGGTGCGGTTGGGATAAGCTCCATGACCGCCTTTTCCTCGGACGGTGATGCGAAAACCGTCGACGGAGTTCATCATGACGCCGCCACTGTTGTACATAAACAGCCCGACGGGCATGGTTCCCGGCGCCACATGGCAGGCCATGGCCGCGTCTACGGGGGGATCTTCGAGGATGCCGTGGGCGATCATGTCGTCACTGCCCTCAAAGGTTTCCTCGGCGGGCTGAAACATGAGTTTGATCTGCCCTTTGAGGTTCGGTTCGTATTCTTTCAGCATTTTTGCCGCCGTCAGGAGCATGGCGGCGTGGAAATCGTGACCGCAGGCGTGAGCCTGCTCCCCGGTGGGACAGGCGAAGGGTTCGCCGCTTTCCTCGGGCATGGGTAACGCGTCCATATCGGCGCGGAGCAGAAATGTTCTTTCGCCTTTGCCCAGCAGGGCGGTGACGCCGTGACCGCAGGGTCGGGGCTCAAGGCCGTACTCCGTAAGTTTTTCGGTGATATAGGCGATTGCCTTCGGCATATGGAGACCGACTTCCGCGTTTTGATGCAGATAGCGGCGGTGGGCGACGGTTTCCTCTTTCAGCTCCAGAGCGCGTCGGTAAAAGTCCATGATGATTCCTCCTTTGAGGGTATTTTCGGTTATAGTTTACTTCATCAGGATGCTCCCAATACGGCTTTTTTCGGTACTATCAAGTCTTTGGGAGTATCATCTGCGGGGCCTTTTATTCCGCAAGACACTTTCGGACAAAGTCCTCGGGAACATCCATGCGTTTCGCGACCTGTGCCGCGGTCATGTTCTTAGCGGCGAACCGCTTCACCACCATGGTGATGTCTTCGCCCACTTCAATGATGTGGCGGTCCGGGTCGTAAAAACGGACGGCGCGCTGTCCCCAGCTGTGCTCCAGCGGCGGATGGACATAGTTTACGCCGCAATTCTGCAAATGAGAAAGAAAGGTGTCCATGTTCGTTTCCTCGAAATAAAGCTCCATGGCTCGGTTGTTCAAAGCGATTTCATCACTTTGGATCAGCTCTTTCCATGTTTCCATGGTCTGCAGAACCACGCCGCCTTCCAAGGTGACGTTGGCGCCGAAATCCGCGGTGACTTTGAGCCCCAGAACATCATGGTAAAAGGCTTTGCTTCTTTCCATATCCGTCACGGCAATGAGGGTTCCCGTATATTTCATCTGAAAATTCCTCCGCTTTTTCCTTTTATGATACCACCACGGAGAACGGTTTTCAACCGCGGTAAAAAAGAGGGCGTCCCAAAACGGCTGATAATCGGCAAAATCGCCGATCTCCGACGAAGCACATACCGCATTGTATAGTGCTTCGCCGCAGCTCGGCGAGTTTTACCGATTCTAAACCGTTTTGGGACGCCCTCGAGGCTGACTCGGAATAAACCTTTTGAGTCAGCCTCCTTCTTTATCATGGAAAAGTCAGTTCATGTCGCGATGCAGGAAGGTCACGATCTGGGCGCGGGTACAGGTGGCATCGGGCGCGAAGTGGGTTTCGTCGATGCCGATGGTGATGTTGTTTCCCGCGGCCCACAGCACGGCCTGGGCATAGTAGCTGTCCGCGGCGACGTCGGTAAAGGGCATCGTTGCGGAATCGGTCACGGGAGAACCGGCGGCTCTCCAAAGGAATGTCATGGCCTGGGCTCGTGTGCATTTGGCATCGGGCGCGAAGTGGGTTTCATCAATGCCGACAGTAATGCCGTTTTCCGCCGCCCACAGCACAGCTTGGGTGTAGTAGCTGTCTGCGGGTACATCGGTAAAGGGCATGGTCGTGGATTTGGTCACGGGAGAACCGGAGGCTCTCCAAAGGAAAGTGACGGCCTGGGCCCGGGTGCAGTCGGCATCGGGAGCAAAGTGGGTTTCATCAATGCCGCTGGCGATGCCGTTTTTCGCGGCCCACAGGACCGCGTCATAGTAGTAAGCGTCTGCGGGAACATCCACGAAGAAGCTCTCCATGGAATTGTCTTCGGGAATGGCGTAAGCCGCGTTGGCAAGGACGGTTTCCGGGGCAAGGGAATAGAGTGTGGGCATTCCCGCGAGAACCGGTGTGAGCATATACTCTGTGCCATCGACGGTTACATTCTCGGCGTATTCGAAAATGCCGGTTTCTATCAGGGATTTTATTGCGTCGGAAGGATTGTTCCCCGTCATTTCCGAGATGCTCAGACCTTCTTTTGCGGTGAGAAAATTTGCGGATTCCCGTTTGGCAAGGGTTCCTTCGGCATCACTGCGGAATGAACACCCCGTGATCTCGCCGGAAGAATAGTTTTCGCCCACAATGCCTCCGTAATAGACGGTTTC
>JBJDXI010000036.1:0-3251 GCA_051866595.1 Clostridia bacterium | reverse complement strand
GGAAGTTTTCACCTCGGCGCCGTTTTCCATGGCCTGATAAAAAGACGGTCCGTCAAAGCTGTTGTCCGAGGGAGCGTAATGCTCTTCGGCATCCACACAGTAACGGAAGGGAACCACCGTAATTTCATATTCTTTCACAACCTCCGGCGGCAGATTTGCCGATGTATCTGTAAATATCCGGATCATAGTTTCCATCGTCCTCCTTGGTTTTGAAGAAACAAAAAAGCCCTGCGGGCGGAAATTTGTTTTTATTTGTTTCTATCATAGGCCCGGAAGGCCCGATTTACAACCTACGGCTGGGAAAGGTGCTGTCTTTTTCGTAGAAATCCACTCTACATAAGGTAGAATCCCCAGTTCAAAGCGATTCATCCGAAAATTCTTGCCACAGGAGCAAAAAATGGGCTATAATAGAAAAAACGGAAACGAAGGAGAAGTTCAATGGCAAAAATCACATTGGGAAGCACCGGTATCCGCGTGGAGCAAAACGCTTTCGGCGCTCTGCCCATTCAGAGAGACGATAAAGAAACCGCCGTGGCCATTCTGAAAAGAGCCTATGAAGGCGGAATGCGTTTTTTCGATACCTCCCGGGCCTATACCGACAGTGAGGAAAAGATCGGTCTGGCCTTCGGCAACGATGACATCCGCGATCAGATCTATATCGCCACCAAAACCATGAGCCGCACCCCGGAAGGCATCCGGAAAGATCTGGAGACCTCCCTTAAGATGCTGAAAACCGATCACGTGGATATTTATCAGATTCATTTGGCGCCGGAATGTTACCTTCCCGGCGACGGTACCGGCATCTACGAATGTATGGCGGAATTAAAGGCCGAAGGAAAAATCGGCCATATCGGTCTCACCGCCCATTCTCTGGCCGTGGCCCATCAATGCGTGGATTCAGGCCTTTACGAAACATTGCAGTTCCCCTTCAGCTATCTGGCCGGAGAACCTGAGCTGGAGCTGGTAAAGAAATGCAAAGAGAAAAACATGGGCTTTATCGCCATGAAGTCTCTGGCCGGCGGTCTCATTACCGATTCCGCCGCGGCTTACGCTTTTCTCGCCCAATTCGACCATGTGCTGCCCATCTGGGGGATTCAGCATATGTGGGAACTGGAAGAATTTCTCCGCTACATGAAAGAGCCGCCCACCCTCACAGAAGAGCGGAAAAGAGTCATCGAAAAGGACCGCGCCGAACTGGCCGGCGATTTCTGCCGCAGCTGCGGCTACTGTATGCCCTGCCCCGAGGAGATCGAAATCCGCCAATGTGCCCGGATGGGCCTGCTGATGCGCCGTTCTCCTCACAAGCCCTACCTCACCGAAGAATGGCAGAAAAAAATGAAAACGATTGAGAATTGCAGAGAATGCGGCAAATGCCGCAAAAAATGCCCCTACGGACTGGATATTCCCACGTTACTGAAAAAGAATTACGAGGATTACCAGAAGATCCTCCGGGGTGAAATCAGTCTGGATTAAAGAAAAGAAGAAGCGTTTCGGAAAAGTTTTCCGAAACGCTTCTTTTCAGATTATTCAAGGGAACATCCGCGTTTACGATTCGATGACTTCGACCACCGTCAACCGGCAATCCTTCACCGAAAAGCGAATGTCAAAACCACCGTAGGCCAGGCCGTAAATGCGTTCAGGATCCTCCTGATAGGAGGGCCGGGGATCCTCTTCCAACGCCCCGAGAAGGGCCCCCCGTTTTTCTACGGGAATTTTTTCCAGCAGTTCTTCGGGAAAATACACGTCCAGACGATACGGATCAATGGCGGCGGCAAAGCCGCTTTGGGCCTCGGGATGACTGTCGGTAAAAGGCAGATAAGGTTTAATATCCAGAATCGGCGTGCCGTCCATCAGATCGGCGCCGGCAACGTAGAGCAGAGGACCGTTCTTTTCGTCCATCACCACATCAAGGAGCTTCACGGAGGAAAGACCGATGGGATTAGGGCGATACGGCGACCGAGTCGCGAAAACCCCCATGCGTCGGTTGCCGCCGAGACGGGGCGGCCGCACCGTGGCCGACCAACGCTCCTTTTTCGCCTCGGAAAACTGCCATACCAGCCAAAGATGGGAGTAATCTTCCATCCCCCGGAAAGCGGCGGGTTCCCGGAAGGGCGGCTCAAAGACGATAACCGACGTCACTTCCTCCACCAGGCCGCTCTGGCGCGGCAGGCCGAATTTCGTTTTAAAATCATTATGAATATAAGCGATTACCTGCATTTCCACGGTTTTTGTCATCCCAGCGTCTCCTTTTCCCAAACAAAACATTTCTTACTCTTCGACGCTCAGTATTTTTTGCGGATCCAAAGCCAGGACCCCCAGTAAATCACCAGCTGAAGGCAGACGACAAACCCCAAAAGCGTGGAAAATTCCGGCATCCCCGCAATGCGGAAACCGATCACGCCGACGCATTCGATAAGAATACTGTAATAATATCCCCAGGAACGGGCTTTTTCCGCCAGATAGCGGTTGCGTTCGTCGCCGTTGTTCACGGTGACCCGCTCGGCGTATTCCGCGTCGGTCTTATAGCGAACAAGCTGAAAGATACGGATGGCGCAGACGCCGAGAAGACCGGCGCCCATCCCGGACCAGAAATCGTCGATGACACCGAACATGGGAATCACCAGAAGCGCCGCGCCGATCAGGGCCAGCAAAACATATTTGAATATCGTAACCGTCATATTTTTCATTTTGTTTCCTCCTCTTCCTCAAAAAGAAAAACCTCTTCAATGATGCAATCAAACACACGGGCAATATCATAGGCCAGGCGGATGGAAGGATTGTAGCGCCCGTTTTCCAGAGAGATCACCGTCTGGCGGGAAACCTTCAGCGTTTCCGCCAGGGCCTGTTGGGTCAGACCCCGTTCTTTTCGCAGCAAAGCGATCCTGTTTTTCATTCTCCACCTCCGAAATTAAAAAAAGTAAAGCCAGCTTTACATTCAATATACCACAGCCCTTTTGGAATGTCAAGCATGCTTTACTTTTTTATTTCACAATATCGATGCGGCCGATGACGGTTTCCGCCGCTGTCTTGGATTTAAAACTGATCAGATAGGTCTCTGCCTCGGTCTCCAGCACCAGAATCGCGGGATCCCGGCGGTCCAGACAGATCCGGCAGGAGCCGTATCCCCGCACCTTGTATTTTCCTTTTTCCAGATACGTCAGGGAACTCCCGACACTGCGGCTCAAAGCCGGCGGTTCCGTCAGAAGCGCCACGGTTTCCACATCGTCGTAAGCCACAAAAAATTCGCTTTT
>JBJDXI010000035.1:0-3263 GCA_051866595.1 Clostridia bacterium | reverse complement strand
CCATGGCCCCGGCGATGGCAACGGAAAGACTGACCCGCAGGGCTTTGCCGGAAACGGCGCCGGCGCTGACTTCCTCCACCTGTTTGGTAAGAACATGAATGGCCGGTTCCGCCCGGACGATGAACCAGCCCATCAGAACGGCCACGGGCACCAGCAGAAAGACGGTGCGGCCCTCGGCCAGCGCACCGCCGAGGATCACCCCCAGAGAAGAAAACCCCACGTTCACCCCGGTGAGGAACAGCACAAGACCGACAAAGGTATAACCGATACCGATGAGAATCCGTTTCAGCGGCTTTTTTGCCAGTTTCAGGGAAACGGCCTGAAAGACCAGGAAAAAGAGGACGATTGGGGTCAAGGCCAACGTCACTTCATACATATATTCAGGAATGGCGTGGAGATAGCCTTTACCCAGATCCACGGTGTTTTCGTAGACAGAGGCCGACGACACCGAAAGAGAAGCTGTTTCACCGCTGTAAAAGAAACCGAGAATCAGCACGGCGAGAACCGGCCCGATGGAGCAGAGAGCCACAAGACCGAAGCTGTCGGCCTCCGCGTTTTTGTCACTGCGGATGGAAGCGACGCCGACGCCCAATGCCATAATAAAGGGCACAGTCATCGGCCCGGTGGTCACACCGCCGGAGTCAAAGGCCACGCTGAGCATATTCGGATCGGAGAAAAACGCCAGGATAAAAACGGCGGCGTAGCTCACCAGCAGAATCCAGCGGACGGGAACGCCCAGCAGAATCCGAAGCATGGCAATCATCAGAAAAAATCCCACACCTATGGCGACGGTGAGAATCAGCACTCCGGTATGAATATGGGGCACATTCCCGGCCAGCACCTGTAAATCCGGCTCGGCAACGGTAATCATAACACCCAGAAGGAAGCTTACCGCCAGAATCAGCCCCAATTTTCTGGATTTCGTCAGTTTGGAACCGATGTGGGTACCGATGAGCGTCATGGAATTTTCCGCGCCGAAGGTAAAAAGCCCCAGTCCGAAAAGGAGCATGGCAGTACCGATGAGAAAGGAAAGCATCAGATCCGCCGGCACCGGCGCGATGGTAAAACAGAGCAGCGCCACAATGAGGGCGATAGGCAAAACGGCGGCGGTCCCTTCCCGGAGTTTTTCTTTGAGCATGGTTTTGACCTGCAACGGGTCACCTCCTTCTTTGAAATCAAATATAAAGTTCTATTTATATATTTATCCTTATTATATCATATATATGCTTATAATTCCACCGAAATCCCTCCCCGCCATGTAAAAATCATGTAAAAAAAGATCGTTTTCTCTCATTCCGCGGGACGGACAATTTCCCCGTAATCCATATACTCCGGGGCGTGCTCCTTTCCGACCTCGCAAAAACACCCTCCGGCACCGTCATCATCGGTCCCCGGAGGGTGTTCAATCCGCCGTCTGCCGGTTCCATTCCCGGAAAAGCGGATGGACGTTCTGTATTTATGAGGAATAAAGTCCCGAAGGACCGGGCTCGAGATGGATGAGAATATTCTTCATCTGGGTGTAATGTTCCAGAATCACCTTATGGGTTTCACGGCCGATGCCCGATTCTTTATAGCCGCCAAAGGGACAGCCCTCAGGAATCTGATTATAGGTGTTCACCCACATCCGTCCGGTTTCCACCGCCCGGGCCACCCGGAAGGCGCGGTCGATATTCTGTGTCCAGACGCCGCCGCCGAGGCCGTAATTGCTGTCGTTGGCCATGGCGATGACCTCCTCCTCATCGTGAAAAGGAATCACCACGCCGACGGGACCGAAAATTTCTTCCCGGGCCACCCGCATATCATTGGTAACGCCGATAAGCAGTGTGGGATAGACGTAATTACCTTTGGCGAGAAGGTCCTCCTCACATTTTTCACCGCCGCAGGCCACCTTCGCTCCTTCTTTTTTGCCGATTTCCACATATTCCAGAATCCGAGTGACCTGCCGGGCATTGATCTGGGAGCCCATCTGGGTTTCCGGTTCCCAGGGAAGTCCCAGCCGCACCCGGCGGAAAGCCGATACGGCTTCTTCCACAAAGCGGTCGTAGATGCTATCCTGGACGAAAATCCGGCTCCCGGCACAGCAGACCTGCCCCTGATTAAAGAGGATCCCCAGCTGGACGCCGTCGAGGGCGGCTTCCATATCGCAATCCTCAAAGATGATGTTGGCGCTTTTGCCGCCCAGCTCCAGAGTGGCGGGAATCAGACGCTCCGCCGCGGCGGCGGCGACGTCCCGGCCCACCTCGGTGGAACCGGTAAAGGAAAGCTTTCTCAGTCCCGGATGATCAATCATATATCGCCCGGACAGGGGACCGCCTCCGGTGACGACATTCACTACCCCCGGCGGCAGAAGACCCTCAATGAGGTGAATCAGTTCCAGCACAGAAAGGGGCGTATCGCTGGAAGGCTTGAACACGGTACAGCAGCCGGCGGCCAACGCCGGCGCCAGCTTCCACGCTGCCATCAGAAAAGGGAAATTCCAGGGCACGATCTGCCCCACGACGCCGATGGGCTCCCTTAACACGATGGAGAGGAATTTACCGTCGAGAATGGTGGCAGAGCCCTCCTCCGCCAGAATACAGCCGGCGAAATAGCGGAAATGGGCCGAGCTCAGAGGAATATCCACGGCCAGCGTCTCCCGGATGGGCTTGCCGTTGTCCAGCGTTTCCACCATGGCCAGATGCTCTTTGTTTTCATCGATGGTATCGGCAATTTCCATCAGGAGCAGTGCGCGGTCTTTGGCGGTGGTGTTTTTCCAATCGGCAAAGGCTTCCTGGGCGGCGGCCACGGCGTCGTCGACGTCGCTTTTTGTGGCCTGAGCGCAAAAGGCGAGATGCTCGTTATCCGCGGGGCATCTCGTCTCAAAGGTTCCGCCGTCGGAAGCGGGCTTCCAGCGGCCGTTGATATACAATTCATAATTTTTTTGCAGCTTGACTTGACGCATGAGGGAACCTCCTTTGGGGTCGTGTAATATTTTGATGCGTTCCTTCATTTATAAAAGGGTCAAGTCTATGATTCCCCCGTTCCCGGAAATTATCCACATTTACCAGGAGAGAGCTTCTTTTTTGCAGGTTTCAAAAACGGGGCATCCCACCCAGTAATTGCAGTCGTCTTCCATTTCGCACTGATTTTCCACGGGAACGGCGACGCCGTCCTGATTGGCAACGAGAATATCCACACCGCGCTTTACTTTGAGAAAAGGACACTGTCCCTGAAAGGAGATCACTTTGGTTTCTTTTTCCATGATACTGAACCTCTGCTTTTCT
>JBJDXI010000034.1:0-3354 GCA_051866595.1 Clostridia bacterium | reverse complement strand
AATGAGAAAAAGGGAGGATAAAGAATGCGTATCGGTTCCGGATTTGACGTGCACGCTTTCGCCCCCGGACGAAAACTGATTCTGGGCGGAACGGAAATTCCCTCGGAAAAGGGCCTTCTCGGCCATTCCGACGCGGACGTGCTCACGCATGCCCTGATGGATGCCGTATTGGGGGCGTTGGCCCTCGGTGATATTGGCTTTTATTTTCCTCCCGGTGACGAACGTTATCTCAACGCGGACAGCATGAAACTTCTTGCCGAAGTGACGGCAATGATGGAAAAAGAGGGTTACTGCATCGGCAATGCAGATATGACCATAATTGCGGAACGACCGAAAATGGCTCCGCACATTCAGACCATGCGGCAGAAGATCGCGGCAGTTCTGAAAACAGATCCAAAGAATGTCAGCATAAAAGCCACAACAACCGAAAAATTAGGTTTTACCGGCAGGGAGGAAGGCATCGCGGCCTTTGCCTCTGTGCTGCTGACAGAAGTTTAAGGAGGCATCTTATGAGCTATAAAGTGAATTTCAGTTCCCATGGCAAAGTGGTAGAATTGGAAGAAGGCAAAACGATTCTTGACGCGGCGGCCGCGGCGGGGATCCCTCTGGAAAGCAACTGCGGCTCCACCGGAAAATGCGGGAAATGCAAAGTGCGCATCGCCCGGGGATACGTTCCTCAGGAAGGCGCCGCCGGGAAAAAATTCTTCACCGAGGAAGAATCGGCCAACGGCTGGGTTCTCGGCTGTAAATACGAGATCCATGATGATCTTGAAGTGGAAGTTCCCGTTCAGTTCGATGCCGGCAGCCGAAAAACAAAATTAAATTCTCTGCTGGATAATTTGGTCATCGACTCTCCAGTGAAAAAGGTCTATGTGGAGATGGAAAAACCTTCCCTGAAAGACCAGTGCCCCGATTATGAACGAATTCTGAGAGCGATGAATCTGGACGCCGCGACCCAGCACCCCTCCAGGGGTCTGCTGATGACGATTCCCAAAACCATCCGGGACGCCGGTTTTAAAGTTACCGTTGTCATGCACGGAGATCAGGTGATGTGGGTGGAAGGCGGCGATACCACGGCGGAAAAATACGGCATCGTTTTCGACATCGGCACCACCACTGTGGTTTCTTTGCTGATCGATCTCAACGACGGTACCATCAAAGGCGCCGCGGCGGAAACCAATCCCCAGAATGTTTTCGGCGCCGACGTGATTTCCCGTATCACCTATGCCATGGATAACGGTGAGGAAGGTCTTGCCCAGCTCCACGGTAAAGTGGTGGAATGTATGAACGATCTGTCTCTCCGCGCCGCGGCGGAAGCGGGCATCGACAAGAATATGATTTACGAAGCCACCGTCGTGGGCAATACGACGATGAGTGAACTTTTCGCCGGCGTGGATCCCACCTATCTGGCTCCGGCGCCCTTTATTCCCGCTTACGTACACGGCATTGAAATGAGCGGCCGTGAGATGGGATTCACCTTGAATCCCGAACTTCGGGTGCATCTCCTGCCCAACATCGCCGGTTATGTCGGCGCCGATACCATGGGTGTTATTTTAGGTACTCATATCCATGAACGCCCCGAATATTCTCTGGCCATCGACGTCGGTACCAACGGTGAAATCGTTCTGGCCGGCAACAACCGTATTTTAGCCTGTTCCACCGCGGCGGGCCCGGCCTTTGAAGGCGCGGAAATCAAATTCGGGATGCGTGCCGCCGAAGGCGCCATTGAGGAAGTCTACATCGATAACGAAAGCGGCGGCTGCCATGTGAAGGTCATCGGTGACAAAAAAGCCAGAGGAATCTGTGGCAGCGGTCTTCTGGACGCTGTGGCCCAGCTTTACGATGAAGGCATTTTGAATTACCGCGGTGTGTTCAATACCGAAGGCGAAGATTACGATAAGATCCATCCGGATCTGCAAAAACGTCTCGTCAAAGGGGAACAGGGCTATGAATTTGTGCTGACGACCAAGGAAGAATCGGCCAAAGGGATTCCGGTGGTGATCTGTCAGAAAGACATCCGTGAACTGCAAATGGCCAAAGGCGCCATTTTTGCAGGGATGCGGGTGCTCATGAACGAAATGGGCATCACCATCGACGATGTGAAAGAGCTCCTCGTGGCTGGGGCCTTCGGAAGTTACATTAAAACCGACAGCGCCCTGTCCATCGGTCTCTTCCCCTCCCTGCCCAACGGCGAAATCCGTTCCATCGGGAACGCGGCTTCGGAAGGGGGCCGTCTGGCGCTGCTCTCCACGGAAGAACGGGCTCTCTGTGATGAATTGGCGCGGAAATCCGAATACATCGAATTGTCCAGCCGCCTGGATTTCCAGGATGAATATGTCATGGCCCTCTATTTCCCCCAGAAATAAGGAAATGATATGAGTTTTATTTATCTATTGCTGTTGATTCTGATTTTTGCGGGTCTCGTTGTTCTGCTCATTCTTTTCTCTTCCAGGGAAAATCGCGGAAATGAAGAGGAAATGGAACAGCTCCGGGTGGAACTGCGGGAGCTCAAGGCGGAACACGCCCGGGAAGCCCGGGCCAACCGGGAAGAAACAACGCGCTCCATCATGGAGGTCAACCGGACACTGCACAGCCAGATCAATGAGATGAACAGCAGTCAGATGCAGCAGGTTTCGGTTTTAACGAAAAACAGCGACGAAGCCGCCGAGCGGCTTCGTCTCACCATTGATGAAAAACTGTCCGCCATTTATCTGAGCAATGAGAAAAAACTCGATGAAATGCGCCGCACTGTCGATGAAAAGCTGGAAAACACGTTGAACCAGCGGATCGGCGAATCCTTCAGTCAGGTAAATGAGCGTCTGGAAATGGTGCATAAAAGTCTCGGTGAAATACAGGGCCTGTCCTCGGGGATCACGGATATTAAAAAGATCTTTTCCAATGTAAAGACCAGAGGGGTCTGGGGCGAAGTTCAGCTTGCCCAGATTCTGGAAGAGATTTTAACGCCGGATCAGTACGAGGCCAACGTTTCCACCGGCGCGAAAAGTGAAGAAAAGGTGGAGTTTGCCGTTTGTCTGCCGGGCCGTGACGAGACCCAAGGGAAGGTCTATCTCCCCATTGATTCCAAATTCCCCGCCGAGGATTACGGCCGGTTGATGACGGCGGCGGAAAACGGTGACGCCGTATTGGCGGCGGAATGTCGTAAATCCTTGGAACGGACGCTGAAAAACGAAGCGAAAATGATCCGCGACAAATACATCGAACCGCCAAAAACCCTGGATTACGCCATCATGTTCCTGCCGACGGAGGGTCTTTACAGCGAAGCGCTGCGGTTGCCCTCCTTTATGGAATACGCCGCGGAACAGCGGGTGATGGTGACGGGGCCGACGAATCTGG
>JBJDXI010000033.1:0-3363 GCA_051866595.1 Clostridia bacterium | reverse complement strand
AAAGCGGCAACATCGGCGGCGTAATCCGCGGTGGTATAGAAACCGGTTTCCGGCTGATCGGTTTCACCGTGGCCGCGAAGGTCGATCATATAAATGTGATACCCGGCTTCGGCAAAGTAAGGAGCGATCAGCGACCAGCTGCGGCTGTTGTCCGTCATGCCGTGAATCAGCACGAGAGGCTCACCGTCTTCCACACCCATTTCCACATAGGCCATGGTGATGCCGGTGGAAAGGTCAATTTTCTGGCGGTAGCTGTCCCAGTCGGCCTGGGCAATTTCCATGGCCAGTTCCGGCGCGGCGGATTCTTCCGTTGCCGTTTCATCATTCCCGCCGCAGGCGGTAAGAGCGAAAACAGCCATCAACGCCAGCAACAAAACAACCAGTGATTTCTGAAATTTTTTCATGAAGTTTTCCTCCTTCGGTTTGTTTGATAATCAAAGTATAAACCTTCAAGGTACCTTGAGAGTCAAGAAATAATTTGTCAAAAATCAAAAACTTTGTTTTACCACCGGAAGATAAATTTCCATCAGCCACCAATCAGGATTTTTCACACTCCAGCAGTCAATCACGGAACGCTCCAGCAGATCGCCGCGGAGAGCAAAATGATGCGCTTCGGCCCATTTCTTCATTTGTTCCACCGTTTCATGAATGGTGTCAAAGGATCCCCGATGGTAGCAGGTCACGGCTGAAAAACCGCCGATCTTTTCCATATTCTCCGCCTGCTGATTTTTGATATACAGACGTATATCATCCCAGTTTTCCCTGTTTCCGTCGGGATAGTAGAGATAGAGCGCGCCGAGGGTATATATATCGGGAGAAGGAATATCCTTGGGAATCGATGTATTGATCAGCAGATTGAGAAAAGTCCGCCCGTGAAAATCCGAGGGGCGCAGGGAGTACATTTCGGTCTCGGGAAAATATTCCAGCGAAACTTCACAGGATGGCCGCGCGAAAACTTCCCTCGCCTCGGTGATCAGATCCATCCATGAGGTAATGGAATTCCGCTTTAATTCCGCCTGACGGATGGTCGCTTCCAGTTCCTCCGTTTTGCTGCGGAAAAGCGATTCCAGATAATCAAGATTTTCCCTCTCCAGCGCTTTTTTGATCTCCTTCAGGGAAAAACCGAGATTTTTCAGATAATAGAGCACCGGCAATTCCAGCAAAACCTCGCAGGAATAATAGCGATATCCCGTTTCTTCATCAACGGTATAGGGCTTAATCAGTCCGATTTCATCATAATAACGCATCATGGACGGATTCACATTGCAAATCCGGCAGACTTCACCGATGGTATATAAATCAGGTCGTTTCATATTCTCACTTCCTGATATTCATTATACCGTAAAACAACCGTTTTTACAAAATAAAATACCCTCCGCCCAAATGGCGAAGGGAAATCGAAAGGAAAGAACCCTCAAAGAGGGATCGTCAGTACGACGATACAAAGTAGGGTTCAGAGGATAAGATCAAAGTAAAAAACAACGCACAAAACACGAATGTTTTGTGCGGTATTCTCAAAACGATAGCAAAACAGTGCAGTCATCAAAGCAAGTATCCTGACTCAACATCATCATGTCCTTCCGCCTTCTCAGTTTCCCAATGACATCATAGAAGAACACTCCGTATTACAGTGGCCGTTTCCGTTGGAGATTCACACTCCATTCCATAACTTTGACCTTATTCAATTTGGCAACGAACTTATTAAGAATATACCATAGATCCCATCAGTTGTCAATAGGTTCCATCAAAATGTTGTCAATTCCGTACCCTGATAGTAATAACTCAAAATCTCATCATAAGTCTTTCCGTCTTTCGCCATACCGTTGGCACCGTACTGACAAAGACCCACGCCATGGCCGAAACCGTAAGTTGTCACCTTCAGCGTTTCTCCGTCACTTTCCAACGTAAAACGGGTGGAATTCAAACCCAGTGCCCTGCGGAAATCGGCGGCGTCAAACATCAGTCCGGCATAAGATACCGCCTCGATCCGGCCGCTGTCGCTTTCTCCGGCTACCGTAGGCACTACTGTCACCGTCTCTCCTTCGGCCACGGCAATACAGGGAGAAGAGCCATCCCCTAAAAGCCAGGGAAGATCCGAAAGCGAAACAGTAAAAGTTTCCCGGTAGCGGGGCGCGTCGCGGTCCCATTTACAGGTTACGCTCTGCAGATAGGGGATCTCCTCTCCCCACACTTCCTTGGCCGAGGCGGTCTTGCCGCCGCAGGTGGAATGATAAAAGGTCTGAGCCAGACCGCCTTCGTAAGTCAGCACCTGCCCGGCGGTAGCCGTCACGGCATCGGACACTTTCTGATACTTCTCCGTAAAATCCGCGCCCCACTCCTGTTCCAGATAGGCTTTGTCGTAATAGGCCTGACAATGTCCGGGATCATCACAAAGATCCCCGTGTCCATCGGAAGAAGTGCCGGCACCGCTTTTGATTTTCCCCAGGGCATAGCTCCGGGCAATCACCGCCTGGGCCTTCAACGCTTCAGGCTCAAAAGAAGATGGCATTTCCGCCGCCACGACGCCGATCACATAGGTTTCCAAAGGAAGAGTCACCTGAGCGCCGGTATCGTGAACCGACAGCACAATTTCCTGTTTCAAAACAGCGCTGTCATTGGAAAAGACCTTCGCGGCATCGGATTCTCCGCCACTGCCGGAAGGAACCAGCCAGAGAACGAAAAAAGCGGCGGGCAATAAAAGAACAAGCGTCCAATACATGTGCCGGCCGGAACGGCGGCGATACCGAGGAAACCGATATTTCATATTCGCGCCTCCTTTGCCTCATCCTATGAAAGAGGCTCCGCCGTTATGCTCAAAAATCCGAAAAGACCACCGGCGTACCGAGATAGAGATGGGTAGATTTTTCCTCTTCGTTATCGGACAATGCCACCTGTAAATTGATGGGATGATCGGCGGACTCCACCGAATAAGCAAAAGCATCCGTATACCCGCTGTAACTGATATAATCATCCTCTTTGATTTTCTCTTCGATTTCACCGTTAAACACGCGGAAGATCTTTTTCGCGATGCTTTTCTTTTCGCGGCTGGATTTCAGTTCATCGTAAGAACCCTCCAGCATATAGGAGGGTTTCACCTCCACGGAAGCAAAACTGAAAAGTTTTTCCATATAAGAACGCATATCGTTCAGATGACGAATACTGTTTTCATCGACCAATTCAACGATCATATATGTTTCATTCCCGGTACTGCGGTCACCGAGGCTCTGAACCACCAGATTCAGCTGGTACCCCTGTTCCGTTACACCGCTGATGGTAAAACCGGCGTAACCCTCATCATCGTATTCATCAAAGGACAACAAATCATCATCACCAAGGAGACCGCGTAAATTCTCGTAATAGCAG
>JBJDXI010000032.1:0-3371 GCA_051866595.1 Clostridia bacterium | reverse complement strand
ACACATTTATATACCGCCAAAGCCGTTCTCGGTTACGAAAATAAATTAACATCCTTAGGCGCGCTTTTTCCGGATTACGGCGCATTTCTGGGGCTGGGGCGCAACCTCTGCCACGAAATGGGCGTCGATATGTACCATTACGCCGCCGAAAACGATCCTTCCCATCTGGATTTCGCTTTAGGCGCCATGACCCACGGCACCGCCCTTCCCGGCATCGACTGGTACGCCGATGAGGAATATCACGGCGTCCGCCCCGGTTTCTGTTTCCAGCGGGGCGAAGTCATCGCCGAGGAAACGGCGAAAATCTGTAACCTGCCCTCGAATATGGCGCTGTGGAAAACCCACAACATCATTGAGCTGGCCTTCGACGCCGTTACCGAGAAAAAGCATCCCCATATCGCCGCCACAGTTCTCTCGGCCCTGCCCAAAGAGGGTGAAGATTACTGCACGGCTTTTCTTGAAAGCTATCTCCGCAAGCCCGCCGATTCCATCCGGCAAATGTTTACCGAAGTTTCCACCTACTTCAGCTTCGACGGCAACAACATCGATGAAATGGCCGAAAAATTCATCGCCTCACTGAAACGGCGGCACAACATCGAGCACTGCGATAAAGAAGGCCTCATCCATCTCATCGGCAAAGCCATTGACCTGGTGGAACCGATTTACGACGATTTCATGGCCGAAGCCGTGGAAGAAATCACTTCAGCGCTGCGTAAACGGACGGGGATAACACATCCCGCAGTCTGATTTCATCAAAGGATTTTCCCTGCCAGCGCTCATCCACGGGATAATTCGCCGCCCGGCCGTTGTCCTCCAGAAGGCCGAGGTCGAAAAGGGCCCCGGCGAGGGCGTCCTCACCACCGTTGATCAGCTCCTCCCGGAGATCCCGGGCCCGGGCCGTCTGGGGCAGGCAGATATAGGTATGGCAGACGAGACTGCGATGGGGATGATCGGAGCACCGGTGTCCCTCCCCATCAAGAAAGACACAGCTGCCGTCTTCCCGCTGAGCCAGTTTGATATCGACGGCGCCGCCGTCATAGCGGATTTCCGCTTTCTCCTTCAAAAAAGCGGCAATGGACTCTTTTTCCCTGCCGGCGTAGGTATAAAGATCCGGCAGCGTCAAAGGGATCCGCTGACTGCAACAGAGGTCACAGCCGAGACAGGGCGCGACCTTGGCGTCGAGAAAATCATCGAGGAGGCGGATATAGTCCGCCACGGTGGCCTCTTCATCGAGGAGCTCCACGTCGTAGGCGAAACCGTCCCCCGCCGGTATGATTGAAAATTCCAAAGGTTCTTTTTTCTTTTCCATGCCCCTATCATAAAGAATCTTTTGGATTTTCGCAAGACCATTCTTTGTTCATTTTTATATTTTTTTTACACCCGAAAGAAAGGAAATCATCATGGCAAAAAATACCATCGAACGAAAAGACATCCCCGCCGCCGAACGCTGGGACTTAGAACGCATCTATAAAGACACCGAAGCCTGGGAAGCGGACTTCCGCGCCGCCGAAGGGGAGCTGGAAAAAGTTGCCGCCGCCGAAGGCCACCTCACCGACAGCGGCGAAACCCTCTATCAATATCTGAAAGATTCCGAATCCCTGGAACTGAAGCTGGACGACCTCTACGTCTACGCCAAAATGAAGCTGGACGAGGATAACCGCGTCAACCGCTATCAGGGCATGCGGGACCGGGCCATGGGCCTCATGGTGAAAGCCTCCGAGGCCACGGCGTTCTTCACCCCGGAAATTTTAGACGCCGGCGAAGACACCATTAACGGCCTCATCGCCTCCTACGAACCCCTCAAGGCCTATGAACGCACCTTTAAGGATCTGCTCCGCTTCGCCCCCCACACCCTGAACAAAGAGGCCGAAACGCTCCTCGCCATGAGCGGCGAAATGGCCGAAAGCCCCCAGAACACTTTCACCATGTTCAACGAGGCCGACCTGAAATTCCCCGAAATCAAGGATGAGGACGGCGATACCGTCCGCATCACCCACGGCAATTTCATCCGGCTGATGGAAAGCAAGGACCGCGCCGTGCGGAAAGCGGCCTTTGAAGGGCTTTACGCCTCCTACGGTAGCTATCGCAACACCGTGGCGGCCACCCTTTCCGGCAGTGTGAAAAAGGACGTGTTTTTCGCCAAAGCCCGCCGCTACCCCTCGGCCCTGAACGAAGCCCTTTTCGCCGACGCCGTGGACGAAACGCTCTACAATAACCTCATCAAAGCCGTCCGGGACAACCTCGGCGCCTTTCAGGATTACCTCCGCCTCCGCAAAGAGGTGCTGAACGTTGAGGAGCTCCACTTTTACGACGTCTACACCCCGCTGGTGGCCGACGCCGACCGGGAAATCCCCTTTGAGGAAGGCTTTGACATCGTGAAAAAGGCCCTGTCTCCTCTGGGCGAAGAATACGTCTCCCTGCTCCAGAAGGCCAGAGACGACCGCTGGATCGACTTCCGCCCCAACGAGGGCAAAACCTCCGGCGCCTATTCCTGGGGCGTGTTCAACACCAATCCCTATGTGCTCATGAGCTATCAGGATAACCTCAACAGCGTCTTCACTCTCGGCCATGAGCTGGGCCACTCCCTCCATTCCTATTATTCCTGGAGCACCCAGCCTTATCAATACGCCTACTACCGCATTTTCGTTGCCGAGGTGGCTTCCACCGTCAATGAGACGCTCCTGGCCGACTATATGCTCAAAACCTCCAAAGACGACCGGGAAAAAGCTTTCCTCCTCAATCAGTATCTGGAAGAATTCCGGGGCACTGTCTACCGCCAGACCATGTTCGCCGAATTTGAAAAGATCATCCACGAACGGGCGGAAAAGATGGAAACCCTCACCGCCGACGATTTCTGCGAAATTTACCTCAACCTCAACAAGGATTACTTTGGCTCTTCCATCGTCTACGATGATGAAATCGCTTTGGAATGGGCCCGGATTCCCCATTTTTACAACGGTTTCTACGTTTATAAATACGCCACCAGCTTCGCCGCGGCCCAGTATCTGGCCAACCGCATCCTCTCCGGCGACGAAAAAGCCGTGGAAAGCTACATTTCCTTCTTGAAGAGCGGATGCAGCGACGATCCCAACGAGCTGCTGAAAAAAGCCGGCGTCGATTTAACGGATCCCAGTACCATTCCCGGGGTCTTTGAGCTCTTCCGCCAACGCCTTGACGCTTTGCGTGAAATTCTTGTAAAATAAGCTCTCACCTGCATAAAGCATCTTGACATCGGCGTGAAAATCGAATATGATAACCATAATAATCAATGATTCACTCAGTAAGCTATCATTATTTTCAGGAGGTTCCCATTAACAATGGCGAAAGAAAAGTTTGAACGCACAAAACCCCATGTAAACATTGGTACGATC
>JBJDXI010000031.1:0-17335 GCA_051866595.1 Clostridia bacterium | reverse complement strand
CCGTTGGGGCCCAGAAGGCCGATGACCTCCCCTTCCTTAACGGAAAAGGAGATGTCATCGACCCCGCGGCCGTTCTTATACTTTTTGACAAGACGATCCACTTCCAAAATCGTATTCATGGATTTATTACCTGCCGTTAATCTTCGTAAGTTTCCTTGGTGCGGTCACCGGTATCAAAGGGAGTCACAACAGTAGTGCCGTAATCGGAGAATTTCAGGGAGAGACTGCACTTTACTTCATGTTCGGCGCCTTTCGGATCGGTACTGCTGAAAGTCACAACAGCGTCGTTGCTCACAAGGCGGTCTTTTTCATCGAGGGAGAAGTTGAACTTCACATTGCTCAGCACCGCGTTTTTACCGAGATACGCGGCAAAGTCCTGCGTACCGTACTGGGCATCAACGGCGTATTCCGAATAAGTATCATAATGCTGATAAGTTCCGTCGGCTTTGATATAGAGAATACCTTTGCCGCCGTACTGGTTCTGAAGAATATCGTTGTATTCCTTATCCATGGCTTCGGTTAATTCATTGTATTCATCCCACTGGGCCTGATCATCGTCGTCATAAAGAGTATCAAAGTAGCCTTCGGGGAGTGCTTCGCCTTTGGTTTTTTCGTAATAGACGGTGTAACTGGCATCGTAATCTTCATAAGTGGTGTAGTTATCACCGTTTTCCCGAGCCAATACCAGATCGAGGCCGGCGCTGATCAGCGCGGGAACCTGATCGGCGGTAACGTCCAGGGAATAGCTGCGGATACCGTCTTCATCGTTGACGAGAACCACATTGTTTTTGAGATCACCCACAACGGTATCGGCAAACACCGAAAGGAATTTCACCATTTTATCGGAGTAGTCACCCATATCGAGGAAACTGGTTTCACCTTCGTAAGGATACTGGCCATAGGTGTTATCGTCTGCCCAGAACTGGGTAGCGGTGCCGTCGATGACCGAATAGTACCATTCATCGGAATTATTATCCATGCAACTCACAGTTTTTTCGTGACGGGAAAAGTTTTTACCGTCGTACTTATAAACCATGGCGTTTTTAAAAGGAGTATCGCCATCGTAGGAAACGCCGGCGCTCAATTTCATCGTCACATTATCGGTATCCAGAACCAATTTGGTCAGAGCGTCTTTATACTTACCGTAGCCGCTGGTGCTTCCGTAAGCCGCGAAGGCGGAAACAGAGAGGACAAGGACCCCCACGAGGCCGCAGACAATTCCTCGGGTCATTCGTTTGGTAAACAGTTTCGATTTCATTTTTTCATTCCTCCTTATTTCTTTGGAATTTTTTCACAGGATCCTTTTCACAGTCTCAGTATAGCAAGGGTTCCTAAAAAAAGAATAAGGAAAATCTTAAAAAACCATAAAAAAACCAATAAAGATCTGTTATATTCAAAACACAAAAAAACGCGCGGCAAAAGAAACCCTCCTTTACCTGCGCGTTTACATTCAGTCTTCCCAGCAGTCCTCAAACATTTTCCCGGCGGTGCTGTAAGGATGGTCATCGGTATACACCGTTTTCTTTGTTTCCGCCGAAACGCTCTTCATCTGAATCCCGAGATCCTTCAGATTTCTCGTCATCAATTCCACGTGTTTATCGTAATTATTCACCATAGGAAACGCTTCCTTTTTTCAAAAGATTCTTCTTTTATTATATCATCAAAGCCGTATTGTGCAAGTATTTTTCAAAGAAAATCAATGGATTTCCGTCTCCCGCCGGAAACGCTGGACACCCCATACCCCCACAATGATCATGAGAGACGCCGCCAACGTGCCGGGGGTCAATTCCTCATGAAGAAAGAGCACGCCGGCGAAAACCGAAACCACCGTCGTCACATTGGAAAAAGCCGTGGTGCGGGCCACCGGCAGATGGGTATTGGCGTAATTGAGACAGAGAAAAGCCAGAAAAGAGCAGACCGCCCCTAAAAACACCGCGGCGGCGAAAACTTCCGGATACCACAGATACGAAAGGAGCTTTGCCCCGCTGAAACCGGTTTCCCAGAGGGAAACGGGGAGAAAAAACATAAGGCCCACCACAAACATCATATACGTCCGTTCAAAGGCCGTGAAGGAAACGGAAAACTTCCGGGAAAGGGCGTTAAAGGACGCCGAGGCGATCACCGCGCCGAAAAGCAGGATCACGCCGAAGGGCGTTATCGTACCCTCGCTGCCCTTCCACAGCGCCATCACCGCCGCCCCCGCCACGGAGAGAATCAGAAACAGCGTCTGCAGAAGAGACGGGATTTCCTTTAAAAAGATCATGCCGCCCAGCAGTGCCGCGATGGGAATCAGGGCGATGATCACCGCCGAAAAAGTCGCTGTGGTCATCTGAATCCCGTAATTTTCACAGAAAAAATAGATCACCGGCTGCAATAAACCAAGGAGAAAGAGTCCGCCCAGGTTTTTGCCTTTCAGATTCAGCCGCACTTTTCCCGTGAGCAGAAGCAGATTCATCAGCAGAAAGGCCAGGCCGAAACGAAAGGTCAGCAAAACGGCGGGAGAAACGATTTCCAGCGCCATTTTGGAAAAAAGAAAGCTGAGACCGAAAACGAAGCAGGCAAAAAACGCCGCCGCCATGGCTTTTTTCTCCGCGTCCAACGACATATACGAACTCCTTTCCGCCGGATTTTCACAAAATCCACTGATCATTGATATATTATTATATCATGAAGAGATTCGCTCTGAAAAGAAAAAATCGCTTTTCATTTGGAAATTCACAAAAAACATGATATGATAGAACAAAGGAGCAAACATATGGCTTACGAAAAATTTCTCAACGAAATCTACGCCATCACGGCGTTGAAATATTTCTGGAGCGGCTATCAAAAAGGCTTTGTCAAATGGGAAAGCCCCGACTGGTATCACGAAAAAGCCGGCATCGGCATCGAGGTCAGCCAGGCCCTCTTGCCCAAAGACGGTCAGGAGGAAAATTTCCTTGAAACCTATCTGGGCAAACATAAAGCCGAAATCCCCGAGGAAGCCGCCCTGCGTTACAAAGACCGCCTCTACTTTTATAACGACCGCCTCTGGGCCCTGCTGGATGACGGCACCCACAGCGTTCCCTGCGAGGAAAAAATCATCGTCCGATTCAGAAGCAAACTGGCGAAACTCAACACCAACTATCACCGCTGTGAAACCAACGCCCTCTACCTCTTCGCCCACGCCGAACCCGAGAAGGAAACCGTCTCACGGCTCCAAAAACAGATGGCGAAAATCCAGCAATCCGAAACCCGCCGCTTCGACCTGGTTTTTCTCGACTGCAATTCCGCCCTCTATATCTTAAACTTCCGCCAGAACGAAACGGAAACCATCCCCATCCCGGAAAAGGCCCGGCTTTTTCTCAACGAAAAAGCCGAAGCCCTGCGCCGCTCCTTCACCAACGAATCCGGCGCTCGGTATGAATAATTCAAAAAGAGACAACCGTTGAATGGTTGTCTCTTCTCTGTTTATTCACCTTTAATGCACTCTCTTTCCAGCAGATTTACCATGATTTCCGTATTCAGATCCAAGGCGTCTTTGGGATAGATCGTTTTGACACTGCCTTTGTAGTATTTATCTTTAAAGAACTGCGCCGCTTCTGCTTTTGTACCGCCGTTTTTCATGATCTGAACCATTTCCACGGCGGTTTCCACCGCGTTTTTCTTCGCGTTGTCCAGATAAAAACGGGTCTGTTCCTTATCCAGCAGACCGTAATGGGGCAGGAGGATATTTTCAATATCCATCTTTTCCACCCGTTCGATGGAATCCAGCGCCATTTGGTACCCCACCAGATAAGAAGGGAAAATGATGCCGTCCCCGGCGTAGATGCCGATGGTCTCGGTGCTGATGAGCATTTTATTTTCTTCCATATAAAAGCCGACGGAGCATTTGGTGTGACCCGGCAGATTCACCGCCGTAAAGACCATATCCCCGGCGGTAACTTCATCGCCGTCCTTCACAGGACGATCCACCCGAAGATCATCCACACGATCTTCGTATTCGCCCACACCGCAGCGGTCGGCGAATTTGCGGTCCATTTCCCGCATGAGCTTTTTGGCCGTGGGCTTCTGAAAAATCTTCGTGGCGTATTCTCCGGCGGTAACCTGCGCTTCGGGCCAGTATTTCAGCGCGTAGGCGGAACCCAAAGCGTGGTCATAGTGGGAATGGGTCAGAAAAATATGGTCAAGGGGCCGTTCTCCCAAGGCTTTTCGGATATTCTCCGCCACGGCGTCGCCGGTAAAGGCGAAACCGGAATCGACCAGCACCGAAGTTTTGCCGTCGTCGATCAAAAAGCCGCTGTCACCGGGAAGGGAACGCACATCGGTTATTTTCAAATCTCTCATACGATCAAGTCCTTTTCATTATGATGTATGACATAAAAAATAGAACAAACCGCGGAAATTGTCAATAGAAAAATATGACCGAAACGGCGAAAATTCAGATCATCTTCATTTCAAAGAGACCGTGACGGTTGCAGTAAGCGTAGAGCTTGCCCCGACGAATCCGAGGGATCCGGGTTTCCGGGTTCTGTTCCGGATACCATTTGACGATCTGCACCCGATCGCCGCTGACATGGGCAATGAAGGAAATATAATGTTCTTTGGTCATAGGATGATCCATCGTGATGTAGTATTCGTTTTCGACGAGTTCCACGCGGATGCCGTGGGCTTCGTCGGCGGTTTCCGCTTCCAGCGGCGGCAGATGGATCCCGCAGCAGCTGATCTCGGCGTTGCCGGCGGTGAAGATCACATTGCCGCAGAGGGGGCAGACATAAAAGCGTCCCCGCTGCATATTGGCGGCGCGGTTGCGGTTTTCCACCCATTCTCCCCGAAGCAGTTCCGCCACGGAAACACCGAGGGCAGAGGCCAGCGGCGTCAGAAGCGTAATATCGGGCAGACCTTTGCCCGTTTCCCATTTGGAGATGGTTTTATCGCTGACGGCGAGAATCTCCGCCAGCTGTTTCTGGGTGCAGCCTTTCTTTTCCCGAAGGGAGCGGATGGTTTCTCCGGTCACATACTGATTCATGTTTCTCACTCCTTTCCACAGGTCTCATCATACCGCGAAAGCGGCGTTGAATCAACCTACGCTCCGTAGAGAAAAGCGTTTATCCCGAAACCGCGCCCGGAATAAACGCTCAAAAACGATTTATTTCATATTGATCAATACCAGTCCGCAGAGGCAGACCGCGATCCCCAGCATCTGTTTGGCGCCGACCGCCTCTTTGAACACTACCAGACCGATCACAAGGAGGCAGGCGGCTAACAGCACATTGGCCACAAGGGAGCCGACGCTGATATTCCATCCCGCCCGATAAAGGCAGATGTACCCCAGCTCCAGACCGACAATGGCCATGCCGAGGACGATACCGGTCCAGTTCACCTCGCGAAAATCCCCCAGGGGATGTCCCGAAGAAGAAAACATCAGAAGAACAAAGGAAAAGACCGCCGCCACCAGATAGGTCACCGTCAGCGAGGCGAAAGGATTCACCTGAGCCGGCGTGCTTTTCGTCATCAGATTATAGGCGATGTTGGAACCGAGAATCAACAGCACCGGCCAGATATAGTTCCACATAATCTTCTCCGTTCAGCCTGTATACTCCGCCGAAAAAGGACAGCGTTTACCGATGCACTGATTGTTTTTCGACGAATGGGCGCAGTGAATTTCCGAAATTTCCATTTCCACCCCGAGGTGTTCTTTGGCGAAGTTCACCCCTTCGGTCACGGCCAGAAAACCGTTGCGTTTACAGCAGCGGGGGCCGCCGATCTCCCCGATGGAATGAAGGGATTGCGATGTCATCAGATTGGAAAGACCCCAGGCTTTTTCCGCCAGAGGTGTGGAACCGGTCACGATGGAAACGAACATCCCGCTGCTGACGGCGGCGCCGCAGGAGCCCCAGAAACCGCAGGCTCCGCCGGGAACTTTCTTCCCCCGGGTCTGCATCTCTATGAGAGCCTTTTCCAACTCCACCTCGCCGCCGGCGTTCTTATAGGCCGTAATCAGCGCCGATCCCACCAGAATATGATGTTCCGGACCGTGCATATGGCAGAAATCAAGAGCCATCAGCTTTTCCAGAATCTCATAGGGATTTTTCGAGGTTTCCTTTAAACATAACCCCAAAAACCGATCCACACCGGCCATGTGGCATTCGCCGCAAACATAATGTCCCCCTTCACAGCAGGCGTTGCTGAGCTCCTTTTTGTGACAGAGGGCGCATTCCATTTCTCTTTCGGTTTCTTCATATTTCAGCGGCAGACCGCAGATCAGACATTCTTCTTTCATTTCCTTCTCCTTTTTACGATGATCTATGAGAAGGTTACCATAAAACCCTTCTCTTTGCAACCGTCCTCATTCCGTTTTATGGATCCAAAGCCGCCGTTTCCCCATGCCAAAGAAAATCCCCGCCGCGTCGGCGAGAACCCAGCCGATGGGAATGGCCAGCCAGATGCCGGCGGCGCCGAAAAAGGGAAGAGCCGACAAGAGATAGGCCAGCACTACCCGGGTACCGAGGGAAATCACCGTCAGCACCACCGAAATACCGGGGCGGTTCACGGCACGGTAACAGCCGTACAGTAGGAAGAGAATCCCGATCCCCAGATAGCAGGCGCCCTCGATCCGCAGATATTCCACGCCGACGGCGATGACGGCGGTGCTTTCCGAACCGACGAAGAGAGACATCAGCGGCGCGGCAAAGAGCACCACAACACAGCTGATCACCGCGGAGAAGATGAAAACCATCGCCGCGGCGGAACGGATCCCCTGACGAATCCGCTCCTTTTTCCCCGCGCCGTAATTCTGGGCGATAAAGGAAGAAAAAGCGTTTCCGAAATCCTGCACCGGACAGTAGGCCAGAGTGTCGATCTTCACCCCGGCGGCAAAGGCCGCCATCACCACGGTGCCGAAGCTGTTTACCAGGCCCTGCACCAGCAAAATGCCAAAGTTCATGATCGACTGCTGCAAACAGGTCATCAACGAAAAGCGGGAGAGATTCCGAAAGATCCGTCGATCCCACTTCATATCGACCCGACGGAGTTTCAGCCGGTCACAGCGCAGGAAATAATAGACCGCCATGCCGACGCCGGAAAGATACTGAGCGCAGACCGTCGCCGCGGCCACAGAACCGACGCCCCAATGAAGCACCGGTACAAAGAGGAGATCCAGCAGAATATTCACAACGGAAGACACGGCGAGAAACACCAACGGCAACATGGAGTTCCCCACCGCCCGGAGAAGATGGGCAAGGATGTTATAAAGAAAGGCGGCGAAAATCCCGGTGAACACGATCCGCAGATAGCGCCGGAACAGCGGGCATACCTCGGCAGGGATCCGCATAAACACCGTAATTTCATCCAGAAAGAGACAGACCAGCGCGTTCAATACCACCGTTACCGCCATGATGCCGACAAAAGCGATGAAAAACGACTGCCGCAAAGCGCCGAAGTCCTTCTTCCCGAACTGCATTGAAAAATACACGCCGCTGCCCATGCACAGCCCGCCGATAACGGAAATCAGAAAGATCATCAGGGTATAAGAAGACCCCACGGCGGCCAAGGCGCTTTCCCCCAGAAACCGCCCGACCACCAAAGTATCGACGATATTATAAAATTGCTGAAGCAGATTTCCGATCATCATCGGAAACGCGAATAAAATCAGCTTTTGGGAAATGGGCCCCTCCGTCAGATCCACGGTCTCCCTTTTCCGTCCCGATACCTTCCTCAAAACCCTGCCCTCTCTTCAACGGCGTTCACTTTTATCTGTTCTGGACAAACCACACGCTGTCACCACAAAAAGGGACCACGATAATTCAGAGCAGACGTGTGTTATCACAGCCTGTGATCTGAATGTATAATTTGTTCAGAATCCGACTCATTCCGGTCGCGATTATTTCAATCAATCGATCCATTTTGAGAAGGCGAAACAGAATCAAACGGGTTTTCTCTATCAGAAGACAGCATACAAATATGCACAATGCCGAAACGACGGTTTCAACAGGAAGGAGCCAGCAAGGCGAATCGACAATCCAAACAAAAGCATTTGCCATGAGATAATTCCATATTATCGGATGAACATGAATTAAATATACGCCAAACGCCGCCGGAGCAAAACATATCACTGCCTTTTTGGCTACTTTTCCCAATCGCAGTTTTGAAAATACGGCCACAAGAGCAAAAGCGATGTAAACGATGGTAACACTTGTATAATCAACAAAAAGACCGAAAAACGTATTTCCCTGTGAAAACTTTAAGGATCCAAGTAAACAGAATACACCCTGCGATACCAACAAATAACGTGCCGGTTTTGAAACGGGCGGGGATATTGCATTTTTTCATCCACGCACCAACTACATACAGAATAACCAACCATACAAAGCTGTATCCTCTACCCAGTAAAAAGCAGTCTCCAAACCAATTTGCAACAGTTACATACAATACAAAAACACTTACTATCACAAAAACCAAAAGAGAACATTCTCTTTTACTACAGGATTGAAGCAGTTTATTTATCCAGGGAATAACAAAAAACAAACCCGCATAAGCGCTTGCATACCAATACTGTTTTAAGGCGATTGGAAACATAGACGAAATAAGCCCGTAAATTCCAATGGCTTCCGGCTTTATCAGAAAAGCAATCAGGGTCATTCCAAAGCTATAGGTAAACACCTGCACCCAAAAGTTCAGAAACTTTTTATAATGATACGGTTTCACGGTATCCGAATAACACACATAACCGCTGATAATCGCATAACAGTCGACAGCACAAAAGGCTATGATTTCCAGAAGCCACGCAACCGCACCTTCGGTTCCTTCTGCCACCGCTAAAATACCGCCTTGTCCTAAAACATGAAGAATTACAACCATAAGCATGGAGACCAACCTGAGCAAATCTATACCATAATTACGCTCTGTCGGTCTGTCAATTTTTGCATACTGCATTACAACGCCCTGATCCTTTTTAAAAATTTTCTTATATTTATGAATATAAAATCCTAAATTATTTTACACCTGTTAAATTAATTTATCAAGATGATATTGCCGTTAAACCTCAATTTGCAAATAGAAAGCGACTGTCAGAAAACGAGATAAAAATAACGGTACTTGTGACCTCTCAAAATGAAATAAACAGTATTCTTGTAAAAAGGACACATTCCATTTATCTTTTCGTTTCTTCATATTTTAACGGCAGACCGCAGATCAGACATTCTTCTTTCATTTTAGTCTCCTTTTCACAATAAAAAGGTTACCATAAATCTCTCTTTTTGCAACCGAATCCCGCGTTATCCGGCGCAAAAGACACCTTTCTTTTAAAAAAATGCAGGGCGGCAAATTGCCTCCCTATCACGTAAAACATTAGGTTATTTGTTCAGACACCGATACCGGAAGGTCACATTCCGTGCCCGTTCGCAACCTGCATCGGAGCTGAATGTAATGTCCGTCATCCCCTCGGTAATGCCGTTTTCCACGGTTCCGCTCCGTCTGGAAATACAGATATTTTCCGCATATATATACAAAAACCCCAAAAGTCCCGCTTTCCGGGAATCATCGGGAAAGCCTATGGTTCAGCCGGGAAATCACTTTCCGTCAACGACCCGGCTATATATTATAGTTATACATAAATATTCTCAAATAACAAGCATTTTCCAAAAATTCGCATGCCTTCGACACTAAATCCGGCCACAGGACCCACGGTTTCCCAAATACGTTTTTTTCAAAGCTTACCAAAAAAGAAAGGAAGACCGGTTTTATTGGTCTTCCCTTACAATCATAACAAAACAAATATTCTCAATAGCCAACAGAGGACGCGCCGTATTCAGCCTGTTCCGAAGTAAAACCTTCATACTTGAGCTGTTCAATCAGGCCACTCCGCGAAAAGCTGGAAAGCTCCATATAACTTTTCGCTTTTTTGGCCGCTTGCTCGTTCCAATCCGCGCCGCAATGATCAACACCATAAGCGGCTTGTTCCGAAGTGAATCCTTCATATTCAAGTTGATCCACCAGCCCCGAATAGGAAAATGCCATGGTATCCAGATAATCTTTCGCTTTTTTCAATGCCTGGTCGTTCCAATCTGCACCGCAATGATCAGCCGCATACACAGCTTCTTCATCGGTAAATCCCTCGTATTTAAGTTGATCGATCAAACCGTCATGAGAAAAAGGCATCATTTGCAAATAGGAATTCGCTTTATCCAAAGCATTTTTCTGACCGACAGTCATGTTGGGATCCTCAGGGATTTTCGTAGATGTACCGCCGTTTTCAGAAGAGACAACATCCGGACTCCCGGAACCGGACGGTTCCTGATCATCTCCGCCACCGCACATAGCGGAAATGAGCCCGATAACGACGATAATACCGAGGACAATAAAAACAATTTTCTTTTTCCCCTTCTTTTTCGGCGGAGCCGAAACCGGCCGGGACGGTGGAACCTCGTTCCGGCTGTATGTCTCTCCGGTGTTTTCTTCTTTGCCGTCAGCGGGAAATCCGCAAACCGAGCAAAATTTCGAATCATCCATTTGATTACCGCAATTTTGGCAATATTTCATTGTATCTCCCTCCTCTTTTTTCTCTCCATATCCATTTGCGAATATAAAACATCAAATATTTCGGTATCACACGGACTTTACTGAAAAATTCCACTTGTACCGCGCATCGGATCATCGTTATATTTTGGCTAAGACCTGCCGGACTCTGCCTGCCATGGAGAATTTTATACGTAACCTGGCCGCCGCCGATCCGTTTAAAAACGATTAAAAATATATTACACCAAAAACGATAAATTTTCAACATAAGACGATATTTGCATTTTAAAACCGGCAATACATTCCAAAACAATATAAATCATGCAAAATTCAATTCTTAAAAAGAAAAACAGATTGCCGATTTCTCAGTCAACCTGTTTTCCTTTGGTGCGGATGACAGGGATCGAACCTGCACGGGATCACCACCGGATCCTAAATCCGGCGCGTCTGCCAATTCCGCCACATCCGCGTCATGTAACATTTTAAACAAATTACGCGCCGCTGTCAAGAAGGGCTTTGATTCATAAAAAAGCGAAAAGAATCCATAAAAAAATACTATGATTTTCCCGGATTTGTGGTATCATATAACTACGATAAAATAAATGGAGGTCTTGTTATTATGGATGCAAAAGAAGCCGTATTGAAAGCTTTAAAAGATTCCGGCGCGCCGATGCGCCCCGGCGATATTGCCGCCGCCGCTGGTTTGGAAAAAGATGAAGTCAGCAAAGCCATCAAAGAATTGAAAAAGGAAGAAAAAATCTGTTCTCCCAAACGCTGCTTCTACGGCCTGCCCGAATAAGAAAAAGCAACAAAGACATGATTGAAAAGAGTGTTTCCCTTAAAGGAAAACACTCTTTTTTCATACCCAAGCAACGGCGTTATGCTCCGGAGAACAACCCCTCCTCCTTGGACACCGCAAAATTCACGGGATCAATGATCCAGAGATCCCGTTTCTTTTTTCTCGCGTAATTCACGGTATAGGCGGTGCCGCCTTTCTTGCCGTCAAAAACGGCAATCACCAGATCCGACTGATCCACCATGTATTCATCCCGCCGAAGGCAGCTGTATTTTGTCATGGTCTGATCCACGCAGACCCGGCGGTCCGCCTGATCCAGCAGCATATAATAGATTCCCCGGGAGAGATCCTCCCAACCTTCGGTCTGATTCATCGCCGGCATGGCGGCTTCCAGCGAAATCTCATAGCCGTCGCGTTTCAAAGCAATCACAATTTCCGCCGCCATCAGATCCACGCCCTCGGCGAAACCGGAAATAAAATAATCATATCCCCGGCCGATGGCCTCCTTGATCTGTTCTGTCAGCGCCGCGTAGAGCTTCTGATATTCCGCGCCGGTTTCTTCTTTCAGATACGCCAGCTTCTGCGGACGGTATCCCGTAAAACAACACTTTTTCCCCATTCTTCAGATTCGTTCCCGCAGTTTGGCGAGAATCTCTTTTTCCTTTCTGCTGATTCTGGTCTGACTCAAGGAAAGAGCCTTTCCCGTCTCCGCCTGACTTTTTCTCAAAATATAACGATAATAGAGCAGCCGTTTTTCCTCCGCCGTCAGGGAAGACACCGCTTCCTTGATCCACAAACGGTCCTCCGCCGCTGCAAACATCTCTTCCGCACGGTCATCGGCAAAGGCTGTCGTTTCCGCTTCTTCCATCCACTCTTCCAGCGAAACCGAAACATGAGCCGCCGCCGCGGCGGCCGGGCCGTCGTATAAAGCCATTTCCTTCCATTTCCGCTGATAAAAGGTTTTCTTTTCCCCCTTCATCGCCGCGAGGCCCTTCACCACCTCCCCTTTGATATAGGGAAAAGCGAAGGTACCGAAAGCCACGCCCCGGGAGGGATCAAACCGCTCCATGGCGTCGAGGAGTCCCAGCATACCGCATTGAAAGAGATCCTCGGCGGTATCCTTTTCAAAGGCGAAGCGAGAGACAACGGCACGCACCAGCGGTTCATTCAGCTGAATCAGAAACCGTCGGCTGTTTCCATCTCCCAGAGCAAAAGTTTCCCATAAATGATTCTGTTCCTCTTCCGAAAGATCCCGATAACAGCGGTCTTTCCTCATAGGCCGGGGCACCGTTTCTGCATCCGCACCGTGGTACCCGCGCCCGGCGAAGACTGCACATCCAGACCGTCCATAAAGGAGCCCATGAAAACAAAGCCCAATCCCATGTGATCCGAAAGAGTGGAATACGCCGGTTCCATGGCCTTTTTAATATCGGCGATGCCCACGCCGTCATCTCTTACGGTGATTTCAAAAATGCCATCGTTGACGGTAAAGGTCACTTCCACCAGACGGCTCTCGTCGCCGCAGTAGCCGTGAATCATGGCGTTGGAGACCCCTTCGGAAACAGCCACTTTAATCTCTTCCAGTTCCGAAAGGGTAAATCCGAGATTGGCGCCGAAAGACGCGGCGGCCAGCCGGGCGGAAGCCACATTACAATCCTTGGCGTAAAATTCAAGCCTTACGTAATTATTCCCTTTATCCAAGCCGTTCCCTCCCTTTACAGCGGACTTTCAGCAGATTACCGAGACCGGCGATCTCAAAAAGCCGCGCGGCGTGGTCACCGGCGTTCACCACACTGACTTTTCCGCCGTAGGGCGCCGTCTGTTTATAGGCCCAGAGAATCAGGCCGAGACCGCTGCTGTCGATAAAGACGGTGTTACGCAGATCAAAGCAGACGTGAGTGATATTGTCATATTTCAAATCCTCCTCCAGCAGGGCTTTCAGCTCCGGGCAGATCTGAAGATCGAAGTCGCTGTCGGTAACGACGGTGATGCGGTGTTCCGTTTTTTCAATTTTCATAAAAACGCCTCCTTTGCACCGTGGATTTTCGTGAAAGGAGACGCGGATTCCTGCCGTGAAGGAACTGTTATAATGTCGTGAAAAAGCGGATTTCGCCGGAAACCGTCACGGACGGTTCCGAACGTTTCCGCTTCTCATCACCGTTTACAAACTGCCAAAGAGCGCGGAAAAGAAATCCTTTAACCATTGCCAGACACCGCGTTTATGAATTTCGGAAGCTGTCACCAGATCACAGCGACCGATTTCCGACCCGTTCAGCGTTACCGCCACATCACCGCCGTCGATGCCGGCTTCCGCAGGACCTTCCACCGATTCGGCGATTTCCGTCACGATTTCCGGTTCCGCGGTTTCCCCGTTTTTCACCGGAAAGAAAATATCCTCAGCGGCAGCCAGTTCCACGGTATCTTCCTTACCGTACAAAACCTTCGTCTCACCGTAAACGGTTCCTTTTTCCACCGCTTTCACCAGTGTATAATTGGCAAAACCGTAATCCAGCAGTTTCATACTGTCAATATAGTGCATATAGTCTTTCTCGGAGCCGAGAGTCACGGAAATCAGCCGCATCCCGTTCCGCTCCGCCGTCGCCGCCAGACAATGACCCGCCGCCAGCGTCGTCCCGGTCTTCAAACCGTCGGCCCCTTCGTACCAGAACAACAGCTTGTTGGTATTGTAAATCTCCGTACCGTCTTTGAGGGTGGTTTTCTCCATGGAGACAAAACGCATCACTTCCTCATTATTCACACAGTAACGGCAGAGTGTGGCAATATCCCGGGCCGTGGACCAATGATCGGGATCGTGAAGACCATTGGGATTCATAAAGTGAGAAGCGGTCATTCCCAGCTCCGCCGCTTTTTCGTTCATCATCGCAACGAACTGTTCCACTGTGCCGCCGATGTACTCCGCCACGGCATAGGCGGCATCATTAGCGGAAAAAACAATCATCATTTCCAGACAATGTTCCAATGTATCGGTGGTCCCCGGTTCGTATTCGAGATAGGCGGCCTCCTGGGTCACCGCCGCTTCGGAGAAAGAAACCTCATCGGTATAAGAAACCCGTCCTTCTTCCACCGCGTCCAGCGCCACAAGGAGTGTCACCAGCTTGGTGATGCTGGCGGGATAGCGCAAACCATCAGGATCCGTTTCGTAGAGAATCATGCCGCTGTCGGCGTCCATCAGCACCGCGGCGGTGGCTTCCAGACCCGGCGCCGTTTCCGCCAGGGGATCGTAAGCGTCCATGGCCTCTTTCATCGTATTGTAAGCCTTTTCGCCGTATTGCGGAATAGTCCAGGTTGATTCCGCTTCGCCGTTCTGTCCGGCGGTATTCTGTGCGCACACGCCGAAGGAAACCGCCAAAACCAACAATGCGCTTATGAAAAAAATATGTAAAAATCGTTTCCGGTTCATCATTCTGCTTTTAAAATCTCCCATTTTTCTCCGGTAAAGACTTCAATGCCTTCCTTTGCCGGCACATCTTCTTCTGCACCGATATGAATCGCTTTTTTCACCCGTTCCCCGGCGGAATCGAAACCGGTATTGCCGTAAAGAACAGCCAGTACTTCGCCTTTCTCCACGGGGTCTCCCACCGCTTTTCTCAAAAGGACGCCGGCGGCGGGATCAATGGGATCCCCCAGCTTTTTTCGTCCCGCGCCCAGCTCCATCCCGGCCAGACCGATTTCCATGGCCTGAATATCCGTTATCCAGCCGTTGTTTTCCGCGATGATTTCAAAAGAATCCGCGGGATAGGAAAGAACCTTCTCAAACCGTTCTTCGTCAAAGCGCCCTCCCTGTGAGCGAAGCCAAGCGAAAAAGGCGTCCTTCGCGACACCGTCAGCGATGAGCTTTTCGCAAAGTAAACGGCCTTCCGCCAACGTTTGTACCTTTCCGGCAAGGACAAAACCCACACCGGCCAGAGCGTAAGCGTCCTCCTTCAAAAAACCGCTTCCGCGGCCGGAGAGGAAATCATAAGCTTCTTTGACCTCCAGAGCGTTGCCTACGGCGTATCCCAGGGGATGTTCCATGGGACTGAGCAGCGCCGCCATCCGGCGGCCGTCGCTCTGACCGAGATAAATCATCATTTCCGCCAGTTTTTTTGCGTCTTCCCTCGTTTTCATAAAGGAGCCTTCGCCGTATTTCACGTCAAGAACAATGCTTTCCGCCGCCGTGGCCAGTTTTTTCGACATCACGCTGGCGGCGATCAGCGGCAGGGAATCCACAGTACCGGTAATATCCCGCAGCGCGTACATTTTTTTATCCGCCGGCACCAGCTTTTCGCTTTGCCCCGTTACGGCAATGCCGTAACGACGGACGTGTTCCAGAAAGTCTTCACCGCCCATGGCCGTCTCATAACCGGGAACCGATTCCAGCTTGTCGATGGTACCGCCGGTAAAACCGAGACCCCGGCCGGACATTTTCGCGATGGTCAGTCCACCGGCCCGCCAGATGGGCAGAACAATCAGGGAAAGCTTATCCCCGATGCCACCGGTGCTGTGCTTGTCAATGGTCTGCCCCAGAGAGGAAAGATCCAGCACCTCGCCGCTGTTTTTCATGGCCATGGTCAGCGAAACCGTTTCGTCCTGATTCATTCCGGCGAACCAGACCGCCATCAGCAGCGCCGAGATCTGATAATCGGGAATTTCGTCCTTCACATATCCGTCCACGAAAAAGCGGATTTCCTCTTCGGTGAGGTTTCCGCCGTGTTTCTTCTTCTCAATCAGATCAGTGACTCTCATAGCATACACTCCCCGGGCAATTCGATCAAGGTTTCACCGGTCAGCGCCGTAAAGGCTGTGGCGCCGATGTCCGCCATGGTTTTCCGGGTTCCGAGATCCTTCACACCGCCGCCGACCATGAGAATCGGCACATATTCCCGGTTATGATCAGTGCTGACGCTGGTGGGGTCGTTGCCGTGATCGGCCACGACCATCAGCAGATCACTTTCTTTCAGCCGGGGCAGCATTTTTCCGAGGGCAATGTCAAAGGACTCCAATGCCTCACCGTAACCCGAAGCATCGTTACGGTGGCCGTAAAGCATGTCAAAATCCACCAGATTCACGAAGAAAAACCCTTCCGTTTCCTCGTCCATCAGACGGAAGGTCTCTTCCAGACAGAGGGGGTTGCCCTTCACCGGAACGGAATGTTTCAGCCCTTCCATGGCGAAAATATCACCGATTTTTCCCACACCCCAGGTGGGAACGGCCCGCTCTGCCATGGCCGTGAGGTAATTGGGTTCCGGCGGCAAAAGGGAGAAGTCCTTCCGGTATTTTGTCCGTTCAAAGTGCTGCGGTTCCCCTTTGAAGGGACGGGCGATAACACGGCCCACACCGTAAGGCCCCTGGCAGAGATCCCGGGCCTTTTCACAGAAGTCATAAAGCTTCTCGTGGGAATAAACATCCTCGTGGCAGGCGATCTGTAAAACGCTGTCGGCGGAAGTATAGACGATAGGTTTCTTCGTTTTCAGGTGTTCCTCACCGTAATCCTCAATCACCGCCGTACCGGAATAAGGTTTGTTGCAGAGAATTTCACAGCCGAAAGCCGCTTCCAGCTCTTTCACAAAAACATCGGGAAAGCCCTCCGGAAAAACGGGAAACCGCTTCTTTAAAACGATGCCCATCATTTCCCAGTGACCGGCGGTGGTGTCTTTGCCGCAGGTGGTCAAAGGCGCTTTGCCGTAAGCGCCGGCGGGAGAATCCGTTGGAGGAACCCCCTCAATCTCCCGAATATTCCCAAGGCCGAGACCGCCGCAGTTGGGCAGAGAGAGACCTCCCCTGGCCTTGGCCGTGTTTACCAGCGTATCGCCGGGTTCCGGGTCATAATCGCGCCAGTCCGGCATGGGGCCGATGCCGACGCTGTCCAATACGATAAGAAATACGCGTTTTTTCATTTGATCAACTCCTCGGATGACAGCGTTTGAATTCTTCCGTCAATGTCTTCTGCAAAAGCTGGGTATAGATCTGGGTCGTCGTCAGATCGGCATGTCCCAGAATTTCCTGAACGGTGCGGAGATCCGCGCCGTTTTCCAGCATATGGGCGGC
>JBJDXI010000030.1:0-3401 GCA_051866595.1 Clostridia bacterium | reverse complement strand
TTATTGGCGGCGACGGAACAGATTCCCCCCGATGTCATCGGTGACCACCGGTATTTTCTGGGGGAACTCTCTCTGGACGGTTCCGTTTCCGGTGTCAACGGTGTCTTACCGATGGTCGGCGGCATCTGCCGTCAGGATGAAGGGGCGGTGCTTTTTGTGCCGGCGGCCAATGGCAAAGAAGCTTCGCTGAACGGTGGAGGAACCGTTTACGCCATTGATTCTCTTTCCCGGCTGGAAGCGGTATTGACCGGTACGGAAACGATGGAACCTGTTGTTTCCTCGGAAGAGGATTTCGCATTGGAATCCGCGGAACAGAGCGGATATATTGATATGAAAGACATCAAGGGGCAGTCCATGGTGAAGCGGGGCATGGAAATCGCCGCCGCCGGCGGCCATAATGTTTTGCTCATCGGCGTGCCCGGCAGCGGTAAAACACTGCTGGCCCGGAGCTTTCCCACGATTCTGCCGCCGCTGACCCGGAAAGAAGCGCTGGCGGCGACGTCGGTATACAGCCTTGCCGGAGAATTGGGCGATGACTATCTTGTGCGGACACGGCCTTTCCGGTCGCCTCATCATACGTCTTCGGCGGTGAGTCTCACCGGCGGCGGGGTGAATCCCAAACCCGGGGAAATTACGTTGGCCTGTCACGGTGTATTGTTCCTCGATGAGATTGTGGAATTTCCCAAGAATGTTCTCCAGGTGCTCCGTCAGCCCCTGGAAGATAAAACCGTTCATATTTCCCGGGCTTCGGGAACCTGCACGTTCCCCGCGGATTTTCAGCTGGTTGCCGCCTGCAATCCCTGTCCCTGCGGTTATTACGGTGATCCCGAAAGGGAATGTAGCTGTACGGAACATCAGGTAAACCGCTATTTTCATAAGCTCGGCGGTCCTTTGCTGGACCGGATTGATATTCACATGAACGTGGCCCGGGTGACCTTTTCGGAACTTCATGATGAAAGTGAAGAGGAATCCTCGGCGGAAATCCGCCGCAGAGTTGTGGCGGCCCGGAATTTACAGCAGGAACGTTACCGGGATCTAGCCATTGAGTGCAACGCCGGTCTGGATCGCCGCTATCTGGAGCGCTTCTGCGCGCTGGATAAAGAGTCGGCTTCGGTGCTGAAGCGCGTTTTCGAGCGGCTTCGTCTCAGCGCCCGGAGTCATGACCGCATCCTGAAAGTGGCCCGTACCATCGCGGATTTAAGCGGTGAAAAAGATATTTGCAGTGAGCATATTTTAGAAGCGGTTCGCTACCGCTCTCTTGACCGTATCGGATAAGAAAAGGAATCGGTGAAAATGAAAAAGAAAACAATCATTGACGGTTTGGAAATCAGCTACATCGAAGAAGGGGAGGGTTCTCCCGTTCTTTTGCTCCACGGCTGGGGCTGTAACAGCGGTCACTGGAATCAGGTGATCGCGGGTTTGAAAGAGGAACACCGGGTGATCGCTCCGGATATTCCCGGTTTCGGTGAAAGTGAGGAACCGCCGGAAACCTGGGGCACCAAGGAATACGCCCGGTTTTTTGAGCATTTTATGAAGTTTCTCGATGTGGAACGTCCGGTGATCATCGGCCATTCCAACGGAGGCCGGATCAGCATTATGCTGGCCGCCGACGGTTTGGCGGGAAAAGTAATTCTCACCGACGCCGCCGGTATCAAACCCCGTCGTCCGGCTTCCTATTACGCGAAAGTTTATTCCTATAAAGCCATGAAAAAAGCGCTGTCCTTGCCGGGATTGCGGGCTAAAAAAGAGGAAATCCTGGAAAAACACCGCAGTAAAAACGGTTCGGCGGATTACAACGCCGCCAGTCCCGTGATGCGGCGGATTCTTTCCACCGTTGTCAATGAGGATCTCACACCGGAACTCGGGCGTATGCGTGTTCCGACGCTGCTGATCTGGGGCAGTGAGGATACGGCAACGCCGCTTTCCGACGGCGAGCAGATGGAATCCATTTTAAAAGATCATGGAGTGGACGCGGCGCTCATTGTTTTTCAGGGCCGTTCTCACTTCGCATATCTGGAAGAATGTCCCCGTTTTATCAGTATCTGTAAAGCGTTTATCTGAGGAGGAATATTATGACGTTTACGTTTATGTCGCTGCTCTGGATTATCGGCACCGTACCTTTTATGGTTTTTTCGGTGATTCGCCTTGCCGGTGAGCTCCACATGATGCAGCAGAACACTTACCGCAATGACCGGTATCTCCAGTGGCTGAAATCCAAAGGGAAAAAGCATTATACGGATCTGCTGGGGATTCTGGCGGTAGTTCCGCTGTTTATCGGCGGTCTGGTTGCGGAAATCGTCGCTCTGGTGCTCTGGGTTGTGATCTACGCCGCCTTTATCCGTGGCCGGGATAAAACTCCGGCGAAAAAGCCGCTGGTCTTTACGGAACGGGCCACCCGGCTTTACGTCGCCATGCTGGTGATTTTCTTTATTCCCACCATTGCGTTGCTGTTTTTGTCCGTGGCCAATATGGGAGCCTCCCATGTCCTTCGCGGTATCTGCCTGCTGATTATGGCGCTCCTGCCTTTTCTGGCTCCTGGCTTCATGCTGGTAGCCAACGCGTTCATGCAGCCTTATGAAGATCATAAAAAAGACCGTTTTTTTGCCGAGGCCAAAGAAATGCTGGCAAGTCAGGATGATCTGATCAAAGTGGCCATTACCGGCAGCTTCGGAAAAACGTCGGTGAAACACGTTCTCAACCGTATGCTGGAAGAAAAATACTATACCCTGATGCCTCCGGGGTCCTATAATACACCGATGGGTATCACGAAGATCGTCCGGGAACAGCTGAAACCCATTCATCAGGCTTTTGTTACGGAAATGGGCGCCAAGCAGGCCGGCGATATTGCTGAGCTCTGTGATCTGGTGGCGCCGAAATACGGTCTGATCACCGCTTTGGGTGAGGCCCATCTGGAATCCTTCGGCTCTTTTGAGGCCATCATCAATACCAAGTTTGAACTGGTGGATTCACTGCCCGCCGACGGTGTTGCCGTGCTGAATTTTGACGATGACGCCATCCGTGCCAATGCCCACCGGATGAAAGGGAAAGTGATCTCTTACGGGATTCACGGTGATGATCTCGACTTCTGGGCGGAAAAGATCCGCTATAACAACCGTGGGATGGAGTTTGTGCTCCATTCCAAAGACGGCGCCGCTGTGGAAATGCGTACCCGTCTTTTGGGCGTACACAATGTGTATAACATTGTCGGCGCGGCGGCCATGGCCAACGAGCTGGGCGTTTCCTTTAAGCAGATGAAACGCGCCGTTTCGGCGCTGGCTCCGGTGGAACACCGTCTGGAACTGAAAACCACCGCCAACGGATTGCATATTATCGACGATGCCTTTAACTCCAACCCCGTCGGCGCGGCGGCGGCCATGGATGTCCTTTCCCATATCGAGGGC
>JBJDXI010000029.1:0-3459 GCA_051866595.1 Clostridia bacterium | reverse complement strand
CCTGCGGTCATTGTGAAATTTGATGCTTTCGCATCAAGTGAAATGAAATAAATCCTCACGCGCCGCAGCGCATTTCACATTGCGAAGCAATATTTCACGCACGAAGTGTATTTCACAAATCCCGCAGGGATTTATTTCGTTGAAAAGCCCCCACATTTGTCATAGACAAATGTGAGGGCTTTTCTGGTGGAGACAGCTGGATTTACCCTAAAGGGCATAAACTTCGAATCCTTTTGAAGAGTTTCTACCAAAAGAAAGAACCCCTCAAAGAGGGGTTCTTTCTTTTGGTGGAGACAGCTGGATTCGAACCAGCGACCCCCTGCATGTGAGGCAGGTACTCTAACCAACTGAGCTATGCCTCCGCTCGGTACTGTTTATTATACCACCGTGAAAAGAAAAAAACAAGGTTTTGTTTCGGGATTTTCTGAATTTGGCATTTGCCGTATTCTGTTGTATAATAAAAAGAACGGAAAGAAGGTGTGCTATGTACCGTATTTTTATTGTGGAGGACGATGCCGTGATCGCCTCGGCCATGGCGGAGCATCTCCGAACCTGGGGCTTTTCTCCCCGATGCGCCGCGGATTTCCACGATATCCTCGGCGAATTCACGGATTTTGATCCTCATCTCGTTCTTCTGGATATCAAACTGCCGGTGCTGAACGGTTTTCACTGGTGCGAGGAGATTCGTCGCGTTTCCAAGGTACCGGTGATTTTCCTCTCTTCGGCGTCGGATAATATGAATATTGTCATGGCCATGAACATGGGCGGCGATGATTTTATCGCCAAACCCTTTGATCTGGATGTGCTTACGGCCAAAGTCCGGGCGGTGATGCGCCGGGCCTATGATTTCAACGGTAAAGCGCCGCTGTTGGAGCATCGCGGGGCGGTGCTGGACCCTGCCGCGGCGACGCTGATCTATGAAGGTGAAAAGCTGGAGCTGACGAAGAACGATCACCGTATTCTCCTCACCCTGCTGGAGCATAAGGGCGAGGTGGTAAGCCGCGATCTGCTGATGGAGCGGCTTTGGGAAACCGACAGCTTCGTGGATGAAAACACCCTCACCGTCAATGTGGCCCGTCTCAGGAAAAAGCTGGCGGCCATCGGGCTGCCCGATTTTATCACCACGAAAAAAGGGTTGGGCTACATGATCGGTTAATGGAGGAAACCATGGCTTTTTTCGCGCGTTATCTGCGTTCCCGGATCAAAATCATTTTGCTTCTCTTGCTTTTCGCCGTACTTCTTATTGCGGTATTTCTGCTTTACGGTGTGGAAAGGGAACCGTTGTTTTACGCTTTCGGTCTCTGTCTCTTTTTCGGCCTTCTGGCCGCGGTTGCTGATGCTCGGCGGGTTTATGTCCGTCACCGCCGTCTGACTTCGGCATGGACGGCCGTTCCCGAGGAGGTGTCTCTGCCGGAAACGGCGAATCTCATTGAGGCCGATTATCAAAAGTTGGTAAAGGCTCTTTATGAAAATGAACGCGCTCTCCGTGAGGAGCAGGAGCGGCGTTACGACGATTTTTCTTCCTATTTTACGGTATGGGCTCACCAGATCAAAACGCCCATTTCGGCGTTGAATCTGATGTTTCAGAGCGGTCAGGGCGGCTCCTCCTGCCGGGAAGAGCTGAAACAGATTCAGCGCTATGTGGATATGGCCCTCTGTTATCTGCGGCTGGACGGCGATACCACCGATTACGTGATCCGTTCCTACGATGTGGACGCGATCGTCCGCAGGGCGGTGCGCTCCTTCGCCTCTCAGTTTATCCGCAAAAAACTGCGGCTGGAATATACCGCCGTGGAAATACGAACCGTCACCGATGAAAAGGCTCTCGGCTTTGTAGTGGAACAGCTTTTGTCCAACGCTTTGAAGTATACACCCTCGGGCAGCGTCTTTATTGAAGGGATTGATCATCATCTGCTGCGAATCCGGGATACCGGCATCGGCATTGCCGCCGAGGATCTGCCCCGGATCTTTGAACGCGGTTTTACCGGGCAGAACGGCCGTGTCGACGCTCATTCCAGCGGTCTGGGTCTCTATCTCTGCGGTCGGATCTTAAAAAATCTGGGACATCCCGTGACCGTGGAATCCGAGCCGGGCAAGGGTACTTCCGTCACCATCAATCTCGCCCCGGGGCCCAACCTTACAAAAATGTGAGATACGAAGGAGAAATGTAAGCTAAAGTTAAGGCAGGCGTTTCTCCTTTTTGTTATGATGAATACCGTAGAAATCATCATTGCAAGGAGGTTTCATAATGTCTGTTTTGGATGTTTATCATCTTCAGAAAACCTATACCACCCGATTCGGCGCCCAGAAGGTGCGGGCACTGAAAAGCGTGACCTTTACCGTGGAAGAAGGGGAGTACGTCGCCATCATGGGAGAATCCGGATCGGGAAAAACCACATTGCTCAATATTCTGGCGGCGCTGGATCGCCCCAGCGGCGGCCGTGCTTTGCTGGACGGCCGGGATCTTTCCACGGTGAAAGATTCGGAACTGGCGGCCTTCCGCCGGAACTCCCTGGGCTTTGTCTTTCAGGATTTTAATCTGTTGGATACTTTTTCCCTGAAAGATAACATTCTGCTCCCCATGGTGCTGGCCAAAAAGCCCCTTTCGGAAATGGAAGAACGGCTCCGCGTTCTCAGCCGTAAGCTGGGCATCGAGGATCTGCTGGGAAAATTCCCTTACGAAGTTTCCGGCGGACAGAAACAGCGGGCGGCGGTGGCCCGGGCGTTGATGATGAAACCCCGGCTGCTCTTTGCCGACGAGCCCACCGGCGCCCTGGATTCCCGGGCCACCGATGAGCTTTTGCGGCTCTTCGGCGAGGTCAATAAAGAAGGCCAGACCATTCTGATGGTGACCCATTCCGTCAAAGCCGCCAGCCGCGCGGGCAGGGTGCTCTTTATCCGTGACGGCGAGGTATTTCATCAGATTTACCGGGGCGACGCCGATGATGAAGCTCTTTATCAGAAAATCACCGATACGCTGACGATGCTGACCACAGGCGGTGAGCGCCATGCGTAATCATTTTTATCTTCGTCTGGCCTTTCGGAATATCGGCAAAAACGGACGGTTTTACTTTCCTTTTCTGCTGACTTCGGCGATTACCGCCGCCATCTTTTTTATTCTCTGCAACCTCTCCCTCAGCGAAGACCTCCCCGGCGGCGGTTATATGACTCTGCTGATGGGGATGGGCACCTGGGTGGTGGCAGTCTTTTGCGGGATCTTTCTTTTTTACACCAACAGCTTTCTGATCCGTCGCCGCAAAAAGGAGCTGGGGCTTTACTATGTGCTGGGTATGGAAAAACGCCATATCGGCCGGGTGCTGTTCTGGGAAACGGCGGTCTCCTTTTTGATCTCCATTGCCGGCGGCCTTCTCTGCGGCATGGTGCTGAATAAACTCTCCTGTCTCCTCCTGCTCAATATCATTCATTTTGACGTGGATCTGGCTCTGCCGGTACTGCCCA
>JBJDXI010000028.1:0-3473 GCA_051866595.1 Clostridia bacterium | reverse complement strand
CAAAAAGAGGAGATGGGCCTCGCGGTCGGCAAAGCGCACCACCTTATCTTCGATGGAAGGGCAGTACCGGGCGCCGACACCTTCAATGATGCCACTGTATTTCGGCGCCAGATGAAGGTTTTCCCGGATGATCTCATGAGTCCGGGGGTTGGTGTAGGTGGAATGACAGGGCACCATGGGGCGATCGAAGGTTTTGGTCATATAAGAGAAAGCCAGCGGTTCTTTGGAACCGGGCTGTTCCTTCGTTTTGGAAAAGTCGATGCTGCGCTTATCCACTCTGGCCGGGGTACCGGTTTTGAAGCGGAAGAGTTCCAGACCAAGATCGTTCAAAGAGCCCGAGAGCTTCGGCGCCATGGGCTGATTGTTGGGGCCCGCCGGCGTTAAGAGCTTCCCTAAAATGATGCGGCTCTTTAAATAGGTGCCGGTGGTGAGGATCACGGCCCGGCCCAAAAACATCGTTTCGTTATTGCAGAGAACGCCTTTGACATGGTCGCCCTCCATGAGAATTTCTTCCACGGCGGCCTGCTTCACATCGAGGTTTTCCTGATTTTCCACGGTCCAGGCCATGCGCTGCTGGTACTCCCGTTTATCGGCCTGAGCGCGGAGTGCCTGCACCGCCGGGCCTTTGGAGGTGTTGAGCAGACGCATCTGAATCTGGGTGGCGTCGGCGTTGATGCCCATCTGGCCGCCGAGGGCGTCGATTTCCCGGACGACGTGGCCTTTGGCGGGCCCGCCGACGCTGGGATTACAGGGCATCAGGGCGATATGGTCGAGGCTCAGCGTCAACAGAAGGGTCTTCATGCCCAGCCGCGCCGAGGCCAGCGACGCCTCGACACCGGCATGGCCGGCGCCGACGACGATAACATCGTAAGTTCCTGCGAGATATGTGTTCATGATTTCACTTTCCTATACAAAATTCCGAGAAGATGCGATCCAGCACCTCCATGGAAATACTTTCACCGTTGATTTCGCCCAGCGCTTCCAAAGCCCCCCGAAGGTCGATGACCTGAAAATCCAGGGGCATCATCATTTCCTGAGCTTTAAGCACTTCTTCCAGATGGTTTTTCGCCCGGAGGAAGGCTTCCTTGTGGCGGAGGTTCCCCACCCATTCGCTGTTGTCCGCGGCGATGGCCCCGGTGACGAAGAGCTTTTTCACCTCTTCTCCCAGGGTATCGAGGCCTTCACCCTCTTTGGCGGAAAGGAACACCGCGGGATAGGGGGCGGCGGCTTTGGCCATGGCCTCCCGATCGTAAGTGACGGCATCCTCCTTATTATAAACCACGACAACTTTTTTGGAGCCGCAGTCCTTTAAAATCGCCTGTTCCTCCTCGTCAAAGCCGCCGTTATGGTCGGTGACGAAGAGAATGAGATCGGCTTTTTTCAGGGATTCCCGGCTCTTGTCGACGCCGATTTTCTCCACGGGATCCTCGGTTTCCCGAATCCCGGCGGTGTCCATGAGACGTAAGGGGATGCCGCTTAAAATCACCGTATCCTCAATGACGTCCCGGGTGGTGCCGGGAATTTCCGTCACGATGGCCCGTTCTTCCCTCAAAAGGGCGTTCATAAGGGAGGATTTGCCCACGTTGGTCTTGCCAGCCAATGCCGTGGAAACGCCCTGACGGTAAACTTTGCCCTCGTCGGCTTTGGCGATTTCCTTTTCAATGGCCTCGATCATTTTTTCCACCCGCCGGCGGATGGTTTCCGCCACGGTGTCCTCAAGGCCGTCCTCGGGGAAGTCGATAACGGCTTCGGCCTCGGCGATGAGGGCCACGAGATCGTCGCGCACCGAGAGAAAACGGCGGCCCCGATCGCCTTTTAACCGGGTCAGGGAAAAATCCAGATCCTTTTCGTCCATGGCGTGAATCGTCTCGATGACAGCCTCGGCCTGGGAGAGGTCGATGCGGCCGTTCAGGAAGGCCCGCTTCGTAAATTCCCCGGGCTGAGCCAGGGAAGCTCCCAGGGAAATCAGCAGCTCCAGAATACGCCGGGCCGCCAGATAGCCGCCGTGACACTGAATTTCCGCCATATCCTCCTTGGTGTAGGAACGGTTTTCCTTCATCAGCGCCAGCAGCACTTCATCGTAGATTTTTTCCTCGTAAACAATATGGCCGTAATGGAGGCTGAAGCCTTTGGCTTCAGACCAATCGAAGGGCTGATGGGGCCGGTAAATTTTTTTTGCCAGCTCCCAGCTGCCTTTTCCCGACAGCCGCAGGATGGAAATACCACCGACGCCCTCCGGTGTGGCGACGGCGCAGATCAGCGGAAAATCCATGGCGGTCTCCTTTCAGATAAACAGAAAAACCCGGCGAAATACAACGCCGGGTCGATCCTCTGTGACGGTACGGGAAAGCGCCGTAAAAGCCGTTTGGTCCGGTAAGAGACACGGCGGCGGGGTTTCCCGTCATAGCGGATACGCTGTGCGGAAAGCTCAGCGTAAAGTTGTTTCTGTTCTCCCGGTAAAGGGAGATATTTTCAATGGATAAGGCAAAGGGAAAACGTTCCCGAATCCTGCCTTATTTCTTTTTGGCGATGACCACTTTGCGGTAAGGTTCTTCCCCTTCGCTGAAGGTGCGAACCTGTTCGTCGCTTTGGAGGACGGTGTGGATGATGCGGCGTTCATAGGGGCTCATCGGTTCCAGGGAAATGTTTTTCCCCGATTCCTTGACCCGTTCCGCCAGTTTTCTGGCGAGGCGTTCCAACGTTTCTTCTCTCTTGGCGCGGTAGCCTTCCACGTCGAGGATGAACTTGCTGCGGTCCTCAAAATGACGGGAGACGGTGAGGTTCGTCAGATATTGGAGAGCGTCCAGTGTTTCACCGCGGCGGCCGATGAGAATACCGAGGTCTTTGCCGACGAGATCCAGGGTGACGAATTCTTCCCCTTCGATGGGATGAATATCGACGTCCAGATCAAATTTTTTAAAGATCGTATTCAAAAACTCCATGGCGTAAGCCGTGGCGCTGTCCTCCAGGGAAACACGGACCAGGGCGGGTTTGGCGCCGATGCCGAAAATCCCTTTGGAGGGCATGGTAATGATTTCAATGGTAACATCCTCCCGGGAACAGCCTAATTCCGCGACGGCGGCATCGATGGCGTCATCAATGGTTTTCCCGGTCTTTTCCAAGGTTTTCATTGCAGAAAACTCCTTTCACCTGATCAGTGCCAGGGTTTATCGCGGTCATCGTTGGCTCTTTTTTCTCTGTTTTCGGCGTGGACCGCGTCATTTTTTTGAGATTGATTATGAGTTGTTTTATGGGCCGCGTTATTGGCGGTGCGGCTTTTATCCGCTTTTTGCATCTGTTTCGCTTTCATTTCCGCCGCCTGCTGTTTTCTCCGTTCCTTTTCTTCCTTGGGGGTGAAGAAACCGGTTTTCAGGCGGAAGTTGAGCCAGGTGCTCTGAAGAGTGGTAATGAGGCCGTAGAACAGCCAGTACACCGCGAGAGCCGCGGGGAACTGGGGGGTGATGAACAGGAAC
>JBJDXI010000027.1:0-18002 GCA_051866595.1 Clostridia bacterium | reverse complement strand
CCTACACAGTGGCGGGTCCGTCCGGGATTCTCACCCGATTTCCGTTTGATTCGTTTTGAAAAACGAAACCTGTATCAATCGATTATGAAATTCTGCCCCCATTATATGGGCGTTGATATTTTTTGTCAAGAGGAAAAACGGAAAATTTTTCCGAAAAAATTTTTTGTGAATATTGGTTTCCTTAGAAAAATATGCAAAAAAAACGGTTCTTTTTTGACGAAAAAAAACGGTTGACAAAAGAAAAATTTGCGGTTATACTCCGAATCAAATTGAAAAAGGATTTCGGTCGGTGCCACGGGAGCATGCTCTCGCGGAAGAGGAAACAATGTTTGAATCATTGGCGGACCCACCACTGTAATGCGATGTTGATGAATACAAGATGCCACTGAGCGATTGGGAAGGCGTATTCCATCGGTTAAATCGCTGAGCCAGGAAGCCTGCCGCCGAAAGATGCTCCGTTGGATGACGGTAAAATCCCGCACGTTTTTTGTGACGGGATTTTTTTGTTGTCACATTGATTTTGGGAGGTAAAAAAATGCAGGGAACAATGAAGGAAAAATTATTCAGAATGAACACGAAATCGCTGGTCGGTGCGGTAATCATGGGGATTGTATTCCTCATTATGATGCAGGTCACCGGCCGCATCGACGGGGTTCTCGACCCCAGCTTTCTGTTGCTGAACGGCTGTTGCTTTGTTTTTTTCACCGGTCTGATCTTTTTAATGTACCGCCAGCCGGCGGGGATCATCGCTGCCCTGGTGGAAGCTGTTGTGGCTATGGCCACGGGGTATTCGCCTCTGGCCGTCGTCTTTCTCGTGGCCAATGTGGTGGGGTCTCTGGCTTATACATTTACGGCCATCAATCTGTCAATGGAAAAATACAGCCACTACATTCTTGCCGAAGCCATCTGCGCCTTTACGGCCAACGCCTGCATCGCCTGGGGACTTATCGTTCTCCTGGAAATGCCCTGGGGCGTTGCTGTGTTCTGCCAGACGGTAAATTCGCTTTTCGGCACATTTGTCGGCGGTATTCTGACCAAGAAAGTATACGACCAGCTAAAAAAGGGAAATCTAATGGCCTGATCTTTTGTTTTCAGGTTTTATTTTTCGCGGAATGAAATTTTCCCTTGACATTTGAATAAAAAGTGATATGATGAACATATGAGCAATTGCTCATATGTTCATTTTTATATAACCGGAGGTGTATTTATGTCTCAGGAAGACCATAAAACCTGTTGTGAAATATCGGGAGCCCATGAGGAACGCACGAGAGAGGTTCTTTCCCGGCTCCCTTCGGAAGAGGAACTTTTTGATCTTGCGGATTTCTTTAAAGTATTCGGGGATTCCACCCGTTTGAAAATTCTTTCGGTTTTGCTCTGCTCGGAAATGTGCGTCCGCAATATCGCGGAAGTCCTCGGCATCAGTCCCTCGGCCGTTTCCCATCAGCTCCGTTTTTTGAAACAGATGAAACTGGTGGAGGCCCGGCGGGACGGCAAGACCGTGTATTACTCATTGACCGACGCTCATATTGAATCCATCCTCAATCAGGGACTTGAGCATATCAGAGAATAGGAGGTGACGATATGAAAACAAAGCATCCTTTTTATCATCAGGGGGAATGTGACTGTGGATGCTCCCATGAAAAGCGGAATTCCGGCGAAATGACCGTTGGAAACGCGTGCTGTGAAGGGGAGCACCAGCAAAATAATGTGAACGAAGAAGGACATTGCCATGGTTTGAAAACAGTGCATGGCCCCGATTGCACCTGCGAACTCTGTCATCCCCACGCGGAATACTGTGACGTCTGCGGACGGAGTCTTTCTCAATGTGTCTGCTCCATGCCCGACGACGGTTTGGAGAAAGCTGTGTATGATATGGAAAATCTCGGCTGCGCCAACTGCGCGGCGAAGATGGAACGGAAGATCAAGGATCTCCCCGGTGTAAAATATGTATCCATTACCTTCTCCACCAAGCAGATGCGCCTTGCCGCCGAGGATCATGAAAGTCTCCTTCCACGGATTCAGGAAATATGCTCCGACATTGAGTCCGATGTGAGAGTGGTTCCCCGGGAACGCTCTGTAGGAATGACGAAAACTGTAGTGTGGAATATTTCCGGTCCGGAAAATGCCGCGGAAGAAACGGAGCTGGAAGAAGCCGTTGCCGAGCTTCCCGGTGTCTGTTCGGTGGTACTGCTCCCCGGAACGCGGCAGCTGAAGGTTACGGCGCCTTCGCCGGAACGGCTGAAACCGCAGATAGAAGAAGTCTGCAAAAAAATCAATCCGCATTTGCGTCTCACCCTTGAAAAAGCGGGAAAACCGGAAACGGAAAAGCCCTCTTTTTGGCAGAAAGAGGGCAATAAGGAAATTGTCTTTTTGCTGATCGGTACGGTGTTTCTCATCGGTGCTCTTGTATTTTCCGTTTTGGATCTGCCTTCTCTGCCCCTTTATATTGTCGCTTATCTCGTTTTGGCGAAGGATATTCTTCTTTCCGCCGGCAAAAATATTCTGAAAGGCCATGTTTTTGACGAGAACTTTCTGATGGCCATCGCTTCTCTGGGCGCTTTTCTCATCGGCGATTATACCGAAGCCGTGGCGGTGGTGCTCTTCTTCTGTGTCGGTGAAATCTTTGAGGAACGGGCGGTGGCGAAAAGCCGAGGCCAGATCATGGAAGCCGTGGATATGCGGCCGGAAACGGTGCATTTGCTCATTGGTGAGCAGACAACGGAAATTCCCGCGGAAGACGCCGTGGTCGGCGATATTTTGCTGGTGCGGCCCGGAGACCGTATTCCCCTGGACGGTGTTATCATCGAAGGGGAAAGCCGGGTGGATACGTCGCCGGTTACCGGGGAACCGGTTCCCGTAGCGGTGGGCTTCGGCGACGAGGTGATTTCCGGTTGTATCAATACTTCCGGCGTGCTGAAACTCCGGGTAGAAAAAGTGTTGGATGAATCCATGGTGACCCGGATTCTCGATTCGGTGGAACAGGCGGCGGCCAGCAAGCCGAAAATTGACCGGTTTATTACCCGTTTTGCCCGGATTTACACGCCCTGCGTCGTGATTCTGGCCGTGGCTACGGCGGTGATTCCCTCGCTGATTACCGGCGCCTGGTCCCAATGGATCTATACGGCGCTGACCTTCCTCGTCATCAGCTGTCCCTGCGCCCTTGTGCTCAGTGTGCCGCTGGCTTACTTTTCCGGCATTGGCTACGGTTCCCGCCGGGGGATTCTCTTCAAAGGCGGCGTGGCTTTGGAAGCGCTCCGGGATGTCCGGGCGGTGGTGATGGATAAAACCGGTACGGTGACGAAGGGCTGTTTCGCCGTGACCCGGATCTCCTGCGCCAACGGCTTTACCGAGGAAGCGGTGCTCTCCGCCGCGGCGGCGGTGGAAATGGCTTCCACTCATCCCATCGGCGCCTCCATTGTGGCGTCGGCCAAGGAACGGGAGCTGATGCTGATCCGCCCCGAGGAAATCCGGGAAATTGCCGGACGCGGTATTGAGGCGGTTTTAAATGGCGGAGAGGTTCTCTGCGGCAGCGCTTCTCTGCTAAAGGAAAAAGGCGTGGAAGTGCCCGTGAAACCCCAAGATTTTCAGGGTACCGAAGTGTATCTCGCGCTGGACGGTGTTTTCGCCGGTGTGATTCTGATTTCCGATATTGTGAAGGACGATGCCAAAGAGGCCGTTTCGGAAATGACTTCCCTGGGGCTTTCTACGGTGATGCTTACCGGCGACCGGGCGGAAACCGCCGCTGCGGTGGCGTCGGAAACTGGGATTTCCGCGTATCACGCCGAGCTGATGCCTCAGGATAAACTCACGGCCATCGGCCAGATCCGCGACCGTTTCGGCCCTGTGATGTTTGTGGGTGACGGTATCAACGACGCTCCGGTGCTGGCCGGTTCCGATGTGGGGGCGGCCATGGGTAGCGGCGCCGACGCGGCCATTGAAGCCGCCGACGTGGTATTCATGACTTCGGAAATGAAGGCGGTGCCCGCGGCGCTGAAAATTGCCCGGAAAGTCGGGCGGGTGGCGGCTCAGAACGTGGTTTTCGCTCTGGCGGTGAAATTATCCGTTATGGTATTGGGTCTGATGGGTCTTGCCAATATGTGGTTCGCCATCTTTGCCGATACCGGCGTCGCCATGATCTGTATTCTGAACTCCATTCGTATTCTCTACGGCAAGGTTCGTTAATTTATCCGGTATAACGGCAGATTTCTGCGAAAAGCAGGAATCTGCCGTTTCAACAAGAATTATTACATTGTAAAGTGTTTGTTGTTGATTCTTTTACCACGATGATCTGCATAAAAGGAGGACGCTTTATGGAAAAAGGATTAATCCATATCTACACCGGTGACGGCAAAGGGAAAACCACCGCGGCGGTGGGGCTTACGGTACGCTGCGCCGGCAGTGGCGAGAACGTTGTTTTTACCCAGCTGATGAAGGGCAATCACTCTTCGGAACGGAATATTCTGGAACATCTTGACGGCGTGTTTGTCATTCCCGCCGAGCGGACTTTCGGTTTTTCCTGGACGCTGTCGGATGAGGAAAAGCTGGAGGCCAAAGAAGTCTATACCCGTCAGTTCAACACGGCGGTAGCCAAAGCGGAAGAAGAGCACTGCCGGATGATTGTTTTTGATGAAATGATTTCCGCCTATAATAATGAAATGATCGACCGGGAACAGGTACTTTCCTTTTTGAAAAACAAGCCAGAAGAGTTGGAAGTGGTACTTACCGGCCGTAACCCCGCCGAGGAGCTGGCGGCTTTGGCTTCTTATATCTCGGATATTCGTAAGGTGAAGCATCCCTATGACGAGGGGATTCCCTTCCGCAAAGGCATTGAGCGCTGAAAACAGGATTTTTATTTTATCGAAGAAAAATGAAAAAGCGGTTTTTTGAAAAAAACCGCTTTTTCTTATGGTGAAAAGAATATCTTTTTGCAAAATCTTCCCGATGGTTTTCGTTGTCCTTTGGCACAGAATGACTGTAAAACACCAGCTAAATTCGTTGACAAAGAAAAATATATAAGGATATATCTTATATATTAAAATTATTTGTTATTTTGTACTATTCTGCTGAAAAACAGAAATTCCAAAAAATAATCCTATTTTCAGAAGGAGAATACAAGCAATTTGCTGAATTTGCTGTTATAATGGAGCCATCAAAAGAGAGACAAAAAAATAGAAGTTTTCTGAAAACAAAAAACTTCTAAAAAACACTGTAAAATTTTGCGGCAACAAAATTTACAGAATCTTCAGAAAGGAGTTTTTCCGCACCCTTCGGAAGATATGTCATTATACCATATCTCCCGAAAGAAAAAAAGATGTTTTTTTAAAAGAATGGAAAGATTTTAAAAAATCAAAAGTAAAAAAGGAGATTTTATAATGAGAAAAGAATTTAACGAAGTAGCATACAACAGCGCGGAAGAAATGGTTTTCGGTAAAGCCTTAAAACCCGTTACTCTCAAAAACGGCCTCATGATCGGCGGCGGCGATGTGATCCCTGAGTTGAACTTCACCCTTCCCATGATGACCATCAGCGAAGAAACCATGCCCAAAGTATTGGCCCATTACAAAGAAATCGCCGAAGGCGCCTGCAAAAAAGCGGTGGAACTCCACGCTCCGGCCATGGGCTTTGAAATCGAAATCCTTCCTCCCTGCACTTTCAATCCTCAATGGGGCATTGACGTCAATAAAACTGTTGTGGATGTTGTGAAAGAATATGAAGCCAAATACGGCATCAAAACCTGCGTCCGTTTAACTCCCGTTGATATTCGTGAAGGCCGCGACCTTGAACATATGTATCACGGCAAACATTGGGAAAACGTGATGGAAACTTTCCGCGGCGCCGGTGAAACCGGTGCGGATCTCCTCGCCATCGAATCCATTGGCGGCAAACATCTCCATGACGACGCTTTGATGATGTGCGACCTGCCCAAGATTCTCTTCGCTTACGGCGTTGTAGGCTGCAAAGACATGGGTATCCTTTGGGATGAAATCGTGAAGATCGCCAAAGAAACCGGTTCCATCGCTTCGGGCGATACCGCCTGCGGCTTTGCCAATACCGCCATGGTACTGGCGGAAAGAGGTCTGATTCCCCGTTCCTTCGCCGCCGTTGACCGCGTGATGGCCGCTGTCCGCACCATCGTCGCTGTAGAGGCCGGCGCCATCGGCCCCGACAAAGACTGCGGTTATGAAGGTCAGTATGTCAAATGCATCACCGGTACCCCCATTTCGATGGAAGGGAAAACCTCGGCCTGTGCCCACAGCTCCAGCGTCGGCAATATTGTCAGCTCCATGTGCGATATGTGGTCCAATGAATCCGTCGAAAATGTTCGTCTTCTCGGCGGCATGGCGCCCACCGTTTACGCGGAACAGCTCATTTATGATTGCCGTCTGATGAATACCGCAACGAAGATGGGTCAGGCTCAGGTTCTGAAAGATCTCTTTGTGGAATCCGACGTTGCTCTGGATCCCCATGCTTATATCCTTGATCCCAAAGTGGTATTCAATATCTCCAAGAAGATCGTTGCCGCCAAAGGTCATTTCGAAAAGACCCGGGTTGCCGGTCTTGCCGCCATTGAAGAACTCAAAAAAGCGTATGCCGCCGGTAAAGTGGCCATGGCTGAACGGGACGCCGCATATCTCGACATTATGGAATCCCAGCTCCTCGCCATCACCGACGAAGAAGCTTTCATTGCCGACCAGATCAAAAACAACACCACCGCCGCTTTCGTGCCCGCTCAGTATGATATGTAATTTCGGTTAACCCTCAACGGAATATTTGCTAAGGTATTCGGATCGATTTTTATTGATTGAAAACACTCTCCATCGACTCATCGGGAAGGGGCTTTACGGCTCCTTCCTTTGGGTCGTTCCGTATCAAAACGCGTCAAGGCTCTGGCTTGGCGTTCTTTCGCGTTTTATATAAATCTTTTCTTAAAGGATGTGATCGGGTGTCAATGGATAATATGCAATGGCTTGACAACAGCGCGGAAAAGGCTTCTCTGGAAAAAATGCTTCAGTATTTTTCCACATTCAGCGGTTTAAAAGCGAAGCTCGTGGATGACCGCGGTATTACGCTGGTTTCCACGGAAAACCGTGTTCCGGATTGCCGCTTCTGTAAACTGATCAAATCCGATCCCGAAGGAAAACGAAAATGCCACCGTTCCTATGCCCGGGCCAACCGGGAAGCGGCGAAATACGGCGAGCCTTATGTTTTCCGCTGTCATGCCGGTCTGGTGGCCTGGGCGGTGCCGATCATGATTCAGGATCACCGCTGCGCTATTGTCTGCGGTCAGGTGTTGATGTGGGAGATTGAAGATTATTTTCTCGATGAGATTACCATGATGGTCAACGGCCTCGATGTGGATATCAGCGCCGTGAAACAGGCGGCATTGGAGCTGAATTACCTCTCCGGTGATAAAGTCCAGGCCATTTCCGAACTGCTTTTCGTCGTGGCCAACCAGATTATGAACAATAAGGAGTCGGTCTTTTCCGAGCAGAAGAATATCTTTGATTATCAGGCGGCGCTGTCGGAAACCATTTCCGAGCGGAAAAAGTTGCAGGGTGCTTCGTTATCGGCTGCCGGGGGACATTTCAGCAACGCCAAAGATATTGAACGGGATCTCATTGCCCGGATCCGGGGCGGCGATACCGACGCCGCCGGCAGGAATATCGATCATCTGCTGGCGGAGATTATGCGCACCGGCGCCAAAAGCGTTCTCGACGTCAAAGGCCGCATTGTGGAGCTTTTGGTCAGTCTTTCCCACGCCGCCGTCGACGGCGGTCTGGACGAAAAGGTGATTTCCTCATTGAACAGCCGCTTTTACGAGGAGCTCTATCAGAAGAAAACCACGGAGGAAATCTGCTACTGGACGAAAAAAGTGGTGAATATTTATTCCGAGGAAGTGCGGAAGTCTCAGAACAAAGATAATTATCAGGCGGTGTACGCCGCGGCGGATTATATTCGCAAGCATTTCCGGGAAAAGATCACCGTTCGTGACATCGGAGAACGGGTTCATCTCAGCGACAGTTATCTGAGTCACATTTTCAGCGATACTTTCGGCCGCACCATTACGGAGTATCTGACCTTTGTCCGTATTGAGTACGCCAAAACCCAGCTGGCGAAGCCCGGTCTTTCCATCAGCGAAATCGCTTTGGATTCCGGCTTTGAGGATGTGAGTTATTTTTCCAGGGTATTTAAAAAATCCGAGGGGATTACGCCCCGGGATTATAAGAAGAAAGCTTTTTCCGCGGATTAAAGAGGTGTATGGGATATGGAGAATGTGATTCAATCCATTTATCGGGCTGTCCTGGACGGAGAGGCCAACAAAGTCCGTTTTCTGACGACCATGGCGCTGGACGGCAAGAAAGAACCGGAGGAAATCCTTCGTAAGGGGCTTCTGAAACCCCTGTCTCTGCTGGGCGAAAAACTGAAAAATAACGAAGTTTTTATCGCGGAGGTGATTGTCGTTTCCCGGGCGGTTCACGCCGGTCTCCACGTGCTGGAACCGTATCTGGAAAAGGGAGGCGGCGTGACGAAGGGAACGGTGGTCATCGGTACCGTTGCCGGGGATCTCCATGATATTGGTAAAAATCTGGTATCCATGACGCTGATCAGCCTCGGCTGGAACGTTATTGATCTGGGCATTGATGTTTACCCCGAGGATTTTGTGGCGGCGGTGGAAAAGCATCACCCGGAATATGTGGCGATTTCCGCCATGCTGACAACGACGCTGAACGAAATCGGCAATACGCTGACGGCTCTGGAAGACGCGGGGCTTCGCCGGTCCATCAAAGTGATCATCGGCGGAAACCCGGTGACCCAGGATTTTTGCCGCACCGTCGGCGCCGACGGTACCTGCCGTGAAATCACGGAAATTGATGATATGATCGCCTATCTGGATCAAAAAACAACGAAAAAATGTAAATAAAGGGTATTTTCGGAGATAAGAACAATCCTTACCGTACCTGTCTTGGGTAGAACACCCAAGACAGGTCTTTTTTTATGAAAAGAATCGTTCTTGACATTGTTTTTTGATGCGTATATACTGGTCACAGAATTGACCGACCGGTCGGTCGGAACGGAACGCGGTACTTTGATTTGAGCTCCGCACCGAGAAAAAGAAAAGGGGATAGACGATGCTTTCGAAATTCAGCGTAAAGAGACCTCATACCGTTATTGTTGCCGTGATCATTGTATTGATTCTCGGTATCGTCGCCTACATGGGAATGCAGGTGGATCTGCTTCCCAGTATCAATCTGCCGTATTCGGTGATTATTACCAGCTATGTCGGGGCCAGCCCCGAAGAAGTGGAAACAGTGGTGACAAAGCCATTGGAACAATCCATGTCGACGGTTTCCAATATCAAAAATGTCATGTCGGTTTCATCGGAGAATACTTCCATGATTATGCTGGAATTCAATCAGGATACCGATATGAATGTCGCCGCCAATGAAATGCGGGAAAAAATTGATTTGGTGGAACCTTTCTGGGACGATGAAAATATTGGTTCGCCCCTGATCGTGCAGGTCAATCCCGATATGATGCCGGTGATGGTGGCTTCCGTGGATATGGAAGGCATGAGTGCCGAGGAGCTTTCGGCTTTTGTAGATGAAACGGTACTGCCCCGTCTGGACAGTATTGAAGGGGTGGCCTCGGTAACCGCCGTGGGTATGGCGGAAAACCGGATCAACGTCACCATTGATGACGAGCTTATTGATGACATCAATGAAGTCATCGCGGCTTCCATCGACGGGAATATCGGTAAAGCCAAAGCCATGCTGAGCGCGGCCCGTTCCCAGATTCAGGCGGCTTACAACTCTTTGGACAGTGCCAAAGCCGAAGGCGAGGCCCAGCTCAATGAAGCTCAGTCCCAGATCGACGCGGGGAAAGACGCCTTGAGCGGCTCTCAAAAAGAAATGGAAAAAGCGGTCGCCGGTCTGAAACAGCAGAAAACCGCATTGGAATCGGAAATTTCCGGTCTGAAGCAGCAGAAAAGCTCTTTGGAACAGCGGATCAAAGAATATACCGATCAGGGGGAAGAAGTCCCTTCGGAGCTCACCTCTCAATTGGCTTCCGTTGAAGGTGAGCTGAAAACCAAAGAAGCGGCGCTGACGGAGATTGAGCAAAAATCCGCCGAAGCCGAAGCCTCTTTGGAAGAGGTCAACGGCAAGATGGCCCTTCTCGACGGTCAGCAGGCGGAATTGGACAAAGGCCGGGAAGAACTGAATCAGCAGCTGGGTGCGGCCAAATCTCAGCTGGATTCCGGTATGGCTCAGGTAAACAGCCAAAGCGCCAAGCTTTCCTCCGCCGCGGCGACGGCCAAAGAATCTTCGGATATTAAAGCTTATATCACAAAAGAAATGATTTCCGGCGTACTGATGGCTCAGAACTTTTCCATGCCCGCCGGTACTCTTGATGCCGAAGAGGGGAGTTATTCTGTAAAAGTCGGGGATAACCTGAAATCTCTGGAGGATATTGAGAATTTATTCCTTTTTGAACTGGATATTGACGGCGTGGATGATATTCGCATCAAAGATGTGGCCACGGTGGAAATGGCTTCTCCCGATGGCGATACCTATACGAAAGTCAATGGCAATAACGGGATTTTGCTGTCCTTTGAAAAACAGTCTGATTATTCCACGTCGGAAGTTTCCCAAAATATCGCCAAAGTCATGTCTTCTCTCGAAGAGGATAACGAAGGTCTTTCTTTCTATCCCTTTATGGATCAGGGTGAATATGTCCGGATGATTATCAACAGCGTGCTGGAAAACCTTCTTCTCGGCGCGGCGCTGGCCATTCTCATCCTTATGCTCTGTCTGAAAGATATTCGGCCCACCGCCATTATCGCGGTGTCCATTCCCGCCAGTGTCCTTTTCGCCCTGGTATTGATGTACTTCACCGGTGTTACGATGAACCTGATCTCCATGAGCGGTCTGGCCTTGGGCGTCGGGATGCTGGTGGATAATTCCATTGTTGTCATCGAAAATATCTACCGTCTGCGGCGGGAGGGCATGTCGGCGATACGCGCCGCGGTATACGGAGCGAAACAGGTCTCCGGTGCCATCGTGGCCTCAACGCTGACGACGATCAGCGTCTTTATCCCCGTGGCCTTTACCAACGGCATGAGCAAGGAACTCTTTATGGATATGGGGCTCACCATCGGCTATTCCCTGATCGCCAGCTTGATTGTGGCGTTGACGGTGGTGCCTTCCATGGCTTCCCGGGTGCTGAAAAACGGTGGCGGCAAAGAAGTGACGCTCTTTACAAAGCTCTACGCCGGATACGATAAACTCCTTCGCAAAGTGTTGAACCGGCGGAAACTGACGGTTGTTCTGATCTGTGCTGTGTTGATTCTCAGTGTAGTGCTGAGTTGCAGCCGGGGCTTCTCCTTTATGCCGGATTACGATTCAACGGAACTGACGGCCACGCTGACCACGGAAGATGAGGATATGAGCACCGCGGACTTTTACGCCGCCGCCGACGCCGTCACCGAAGTGGCGCTGAATCTCGACGGCGTGGAGGCCATCGGCTCCATGAGCAGCAACGCTGGAAGCTCCATGGCCATGATGTCCGGCGGTGATGAAAAGAGTATTTCCATGTATATGACGCTGGATCAAAAGCATCCGGCGAAAAGCGATGAGCTGGAAAAAGAATTGACGGCGGCGGCGGAAAAACACGGCTGTGAACTGGAAATTTCCGCCAGCACCAACGCCATGTCCATGATGGGCGGTCTCGGTGTGCAGCTGACGGTGAAAGGTGATGACCTTTCGGAATTGTCTGCCTTTACCAAGAAGCTGGGCAAGGACATCGCGGCCATCGACGGTGTGGAAGAAGAGGTTTCGGATATGGAAAATCCCTCCTCCCAGCTGATGGTTACGGTGGATAAAGACGCCGCCATGAAGAAAGGGCTCACTGTGGCCCAGGTCTATCAGGCCGTGGCCCAGGAAATCGCTTCGGACAACGCGGCGACGACGATGACGGTGAACGGTACCGAATATTCCGTCTTTGTCATCGACGGCGGCGAGGAAAAGCTCCGTATTGATGATATTGCCGGCATTGAGGTCAAAGGTGAAAACGGTAAAGCCGAAGTGGGCGACATTGCCGAAATCGGTGTGGAAGATAGTCCTTCCTCGATTTACCGTACCAACCAACAACGCTATATGACGATTTCCGCGACGGTCAGCAAAGACGCCGTGACCTCTTCGGTCAGTGGTGAAGTCGAAAAATTAGTGGAAAATTACGATATGCCCGCCGGTATTACCGTGGAAGTTGGTGGCGAGACGGTGACGGTCAGCGAATATATGCAGGATCTCGTATTGGCCATTGCCTTGGCCCTGGTGCTGATGTACCTGATTATGGTGGCGCAGTTCCAGTCGCTGAAATCGCCCTTCATCGTGATGTTTACAGTGCCTCTGGCCTTTACCGGCGGTTTCCTCGCGCTGTTTATTTGCGGCTTTGACGTCAGTGTCATCGCTCTCCTCGGATTTTTGGTGTTGAGCGGTGTCGTTGTCAACAACGGGATTGTGCTGGTGGACTATGTGAACCGTCTCATATCCGAAGGGATGGATCTCACCGAGGCTCTCGTCCTCGGCGGGAAGACCCGTATGCGGCCGATTCTGATGACGGCCATGACGACGATTCTGGCGATGCTCACCATGGCCCTGGGCATCGGCGAAGGGATGGAAATGATCCAGCCCATGGCCATTGTTGCTGTCGGCGGTCTGATTTACGCCACGATCATGACGCTCTTCTTTGTACCGGTGATGTATGACATGATGCATCGCAAACGCGTAGACCGGGGTCACAGAAGACTTTCCGACGCGGCTTTCGAAGCGGAGCTGGCCGAAGGAAATACGGTTTCGGGATCTCCTGAAGAAGAGGAAATGCCGAAGGAAGAAGAGGTTTAAGGAAAATGGAAAGTGAACGGCTTTCAAAGGAACTCAAAATACTGGACGCCGCCGCCGAACTGATCGCCGAAAATCAAAATGCGGTGCATACCCTGCGGGTGGCGGATATCGCTCATTTGGCCGGCGTGGGAAAAGGTACGGTTTACGAATATTTTTCCTCCAAAGAGGAGATCATTCAGAAGGCGGTCTGCCGCCGCATCCGATTGCAGATCGAGGAAGAATGGACGGCGGCTTTTTCCCGGGAGAGCTTTCGGGATACCTTTTATTACGCCATGGAACGGATGCTCGCCGAGGTCGACAGCCCTTCGGTATGGAATCTTCAGCTCCTGAATCTGCTGGATGAGAAGAACACCGAAGCGGCGCTGGAGGAGATGAGATCCTTTTACACCGAGAAAATGATGCCGATGTTCCAGCTGATTCTCGATCGCGGCACCGAGGAGGGATTGTTTCCTCCGACAGCGATCAAAGAGGCATGGCAGGCCGTGGTTCAGCTCTTCTGCGGTCTGCGGTTTGTCGCCTGCATCGGCGGAAAAGAGGAAGATTACCGCAAATCCATGGATCGCGGCTACGAAATGCTTTTGAAAATACTGCGGTCTTAAACAGAAAACGGCTCCCCTGAAAGTGATCGGGGAAGCCGTGATTTTTTATCCTGTTTTCATTCAAAGGAAAGAGTCGTTACCGATGGTTTTGCGAATCTTTCTTTTTTATTTTATTTCGTATCGTCGGCGTTTGCCCTTACGATATCCAGCGCTTGGGTAAAGAACGGATCTTCGGTGTAGCTTAACGCGCGGAACAGCCGTTCTTCGGCGTAGGGATGATATATTTTCGGGTCTTTCCCCGCGTTGAGCTGCATCAGTGACCAGAAAAAGACGAAAGCGTCCAGAAGGAAACGGTTCAGCAACAGCCGAGCCTGTTCTTTTTCGGTGGGTTCCTGCCCGCAGTAACAGGTGAGGAAAATCTTGGCCGTTTCATCGTCAAGACGGTTTTCTACGATGAATGCCGCCAGATCAAAAAAGCAATCGTTCATGCCGGCGAATTCCCAGTCGATCATGGTGAGCTTATCGCCGTCGTACATGAAATTTTCCGAAAGGGGATCGTTGTGGCAGGGGACTTTGGGAAAAGGCGCCGCCGCCAATGCTTCCTCTACCCGGTGCAGCTGCCGGCGAAGACGTTCCTCATGGGGAAAATCGCAGACAAAGCCGCTGTCACTGAGAATATGGCCGTAGGCGCGGATCTTATCTGTCGGTGAAAAACTGCCGGCCTGCTTTAATCCGCTTTCGTGATACGTTTTCATCAGCATGGCCGCTTTGGCCAGAAGGACGCGATCCTTTTGAAAATTTTCCGGATGCATCGTCGCCGCGTGGATAAACTCGGTGAGCTGGGCGCCGGTTTTCGTGTCGTAATAGTAGATCTGAGGGGCAATACCCAAAGTACCCATGAGAGTGAGGTTATACTTTTCCGCGGCGCGGTCGATATAATCCTCGGTTCCTTCTCCGGGGACTCTGGCGGCGATGGTGAAACCGTCTTCCAATATGATTTTATAGTTGTGGTTGGTCAACCCGCCGGGCATGGTTTTGATGTCGCAAACTTTCTGTTCCGAGGCGATTTCCACCAGCCGGGTCAGACGGGTCAGCTCCCGGATGATATACTGTTCCTGACTCATAAGAACCTCTGAATTGATCAGTCTTTTTGTTATTTTATCATGATTTTGCCTCTTTTTCAACACATTCCCTTGGGGCTATCCGATATAGTATTCTTTCATATCTTCCAGCCGCAGGCAGGCCAGGGTTCCGAAATAAACACAGCCGCAGTCGATGTCGATGAAATGCTTCGTGTGGAAAATTTCATCTTTGTTATGATAGATTCTTGTGGGCGTGTGGCCGATGATGACGGTTTTATCGGGAAAAAAGGTCTGATCAGGCTCGGGACGTTCCCAGACGCTGTTTTCTACGTCTGCCTCATCTTCCATCGGCGCTCCGTGAATCAGCCGGTAACGGCGATCTCCGACGGTGAGATCGAGAAACAGGGGCAGGGAGTGAAGGTATTCCAGAATCTCCTGTTGCTCTCTTTCACTCAGATTCCGGAAATTTGCCATGGTGCTGATACCGCCATTGTAAAACCACAGGTCGTAATCGTCGTTTTCAATGGCTTCCCGCATCATCAGTTCGTGATTTCCCAGAAGAAGCGTGATATTGGGTGTTTTCATGGTATAGCGGAGCAGTTCGATACCGTCATTTCCCCGGTCGATGACATCACCTATGATATAAAGGCGGTCTTCCGGAGAAAACCCGATGGTTTCCAGCATTTCCGTGAACGGTTTTTTACAGCCGTGAAGATCGGACATGACATAATGATACATGAAGAACGGCTCCTTTTCTTAAAGTAAAAATTCCCTGTGAATATCAGTATAGCATAGTTGATTCACAGGGAAAAGATTTTATTTCATTTGATTTTGCCAAAAATCAGCGTCGATTTCTTTGCCGATGAAAACATATTTGCCCAGGGCAGGACAGGGGATCGGTTCCCAACGGAATTCGCCGCCGACGTAATCAAAACGCCAGCCGGTTTCTTCCCCGGGCAAAAGACCTTTGGCACGGTAAACGCGGCCTCCGGTGCCGGAAGAAAGGGTCTCGCCGAGGGCTCGCACCGCGTTTTCGCTGAAAACGCGGTCGGTTTCGCCGGAAGAACTGCTGTATTCTTCGGCGCTATGGTGATGATGGTGATGGTGATCACCGTTGTGACAGCCGCAGGTACAGCCTTCTCCGTGATTTTCGGCGGGGTGATGATCGCCGATCCGGTCGGCCAGATCGAGGATCGTCAGACCGTTGATTTTGGACCAGTCGGCGGTGAGGATGGTGAGATCCTCCCGGACTTCATGGGCTTTACGGATGATTTCTTTTTTGTCCGTTTTTTCGATACGGGAAACAATGGCGAGGTCGGTGTGGTTCAGCTGGTTGCGGACGATCTGTTCGCCGTATTCCAGCTGTTCCGAAAAGTTGGCGCCGTTGATGACCGTAATGACACGGCCGATTTCCATGGGATATTTCCTCCCGGCGTCGGCCACGGGACCGGCAATATCGCTGACATCGGCAAGACCGGTGGGCTCGATGATAACGCGGTCGGGGGAGAAGGTCTCGCAGATCTCAATGAGTCCGGCGGTGAGGGTTGTTTTCAGGGAACAGCAGATACAACCGCCGGTCATTTCCGTTACGGTAATGCCATCCCTCTGAATGAGACTGCCGTCAACGCCGACGGAACCGAACTCATTTTCCAGCACGGCGATTTTTTCATCGAAATAAGCTTCTTTCAGTAATTTATTGATGAGCGTTGTTTTGCCCGCGCCGAGAAAACCGGCGATGATGTCAATTTGAACGGTTTTTTTCATCCTGAATCCTCGCTTTAAAGAATTGTTTTTATATTTCGGTTTTTCGCGGTGAATTCCTTCTCCTTTCCCAAGGATGGGGAGAAAAGTACAAATCTTCGATGAATTATCCGATTTTGACGGTGATGAATATCTCCTATAAAGATAATTATTTCATTGACATATTATAATAAGTGTATTATAATAGGGACAGTCACAGGAAAGGTTGTGTTTTTCATTATGTCAAATTATTATCAGAAAGAAATTGAGTGCGCTCCCAGAGAACAACTTCGCGCGCTGCAGAATGAACGTCTTGTCGCTCAGGTAAATCACGTTTACAATAACGTGCCCTATTACCGTAAATTGATGGAAGAAAAAGGTCTTGTCCCCGCCGACATCAAATCCGTTGACGATTTACATAAATTACCGTTCCTCACCAAAGCGGATCTGAGAGACGCTTACCCCGACGGTCTCGTCGCCGTTCCCAAAGAAGATTGTGTCCGTATTCAGTCCACCAGCGGTACCACCGGCCGCCGCGTCATCGCTTTTTATACCCAGCCGGATATTGACGTCTGGGAAGATTGTTGCGCCCGGGCTATTGTGGCGGCCGGCGGCGATAAAAGCGATGTTGTGCAGGTTTCCTATGGTTACGGCCTCTTTACCGGCGGCCCCGGTCTCAACGGCGGTTCCCATCGTGTCGGCTCTTTGACTTTGCCGATGTCCTCGGGGAATACCGACCGTCAGCTCCAGTTTATGGAAGACCTTGGCACCACCATTCTTTGCTGCACGCCTTCTTACGCGGCGTATCTCGGTGAATCCATTGCCGACCGCGGGATCAAAGATAAGCTGAAACTGAAAGCCGGTATTTTCGGCGCCGAAGCCTGGAGCGAAGAAATGCGGGATGATATTGAAAAAGCCTTGGGTATCAAAGCTTACAATATCTACGGTCTGACGGAAATTTCCGGTCCCGGTGTTTCCTTTGAATGTGAAGCTCAGGCGGGGATGCATATCAATGAAGATCATTTCATTCCCGAAATTATTGATCCCGAAACCGGGGAAGTTCTTCCCTATGGTGAAAAAGGGGAACTCGTTTTCTCCTGCATCACCAAACAGGCGTTTCCGCTGCTGCGCTATCGCACCAGAGACATTTGTGTTCTCACCGAGGAACCCTGCTCCTGCGGCAGAACCTCTGTCCGTATGTCCCGTCCCATGGGCAGAAGCGACGATATGCTGATCATTAAAGGCGTGAATGTATTCCCCTCCCAAATTGAAGCCGTTCTGCTTCAGCAGGGGATGCCCGCCAACTATCAGATTATTGTGGACCGTGTCAATAACAGCGATACTCTCGATGTGATGGTTGAAATGACACCGGAAATGTTCTCCGATAAGACCAGCGATATTACGGCCAAAGAAAAATCTCTTGTCGACGCTCTCAAATCCATGCTCGGCATCTATGCCGCCGTTCATATGGTGGAACCCCGTTCCATCGCCAGAAGCGAAGGGAAAGCCGTTCGCATTATTGATAAACGTAAAATCTGAGGAGGATCGAAAGATGACCATTGAACAAATTTCGGTATTTTTAGAAAATAAACCCGGCTCTTTTAGCAATGTCGCGGCGGTGTTATCGAAAAACGGCATCAATATGCGGGCCATGTCCGTGGCGGAAACGTCGGATTTCGGTATTCTCCGCATGATTGTGGATGATCCGGAAAAAACGAAAGAAGTTCTGAGTGACGAAG
>JBJDXI010000026.1:0-3503 GCA_051866595.1 Clostridia bacterium | reverse complement strand
CGGAATAGTGCATCAAAAACGAACAACACAGATAATTTGCGCACTAAAATCGAACAAAACAATAAAATGCATGCACCAAAAACGAACATATTGTCGAAATCATTGACGATTTGTCTGAAAATATTCAATTGTATCGCAGAAAAATGCCTGCTTGGCGTTTTTCTGTTTTTTTATCCTTCTTTTTCATTCTGGCACGGAACTTGCATTATTAAAAAGTGATCGATCAAAAAATGAAGTAAGAAGGAGTTATACAATGGGAAAGAATAAACGATATTTGATTTTGTTGATTCTCGCGTTTGGTGCGGTCGCTGTCTATTTTATGCCGTATCTTCGCTGGAGCTTTTATGACACGCTGATGGAAGCGGTGGGACTCTCCAACGCCCAGTTTGCCGCCACAATGAGTATTTACGGCGTTACGGCCATGATCTTTTATGCTCCCGGCGGATATTTCGCGGATAAATTTTCGCCCCGTAAAATGCTGACCTTTGCCTTTGCCGCTACTGGCCTTTTGGGTTTTTGGTACGCAACCTATCCCGGTTTTGCTGCTCAGATGGTGATATTTGCTCTCTGGGGTGGGATTGGAACCGCCTTTTTCTGGTCCGCTATGCTGAAAGTTGCCAACAGTCTCGGTACCGGGGAGGAACAGGGACGGATGTTCGGTCTGCTGGAAGGCGGCCGGGGGATTATCAACGTAGTCGTTGCTTTTATCGCCCTCTATTTTTACGGGAAACTCGGTGAAACCGTTGCCGGTATCACGGGGATCCTGATCGGTACCAGTATTCTCTGTATCGTTTCCGCCCTTTTGATCTGGTTTGTGGTTCCCGATAAGCTTAACGGCAGTGGTGGAGACCGTATCCGTCTTAAAGATGTGGGTAAAGTCCTGAAAATGCCCGCTGTATGGGTTAACGCGGTCATTGTTCTTTCCTGTTACAGCGTTTATATCGGCAGTACCTATCTGACACCTTATATGACGGAAATTCTCGGTGTCAGCGCATCAATGGCGGCGGCCGTCGCTATTGTCCGTACCTATGTATTGCAGGCCGTTGCCGGTCCTACCGGCGGCGTGATCGCGGATAAACTGGGATCTGTTCCCAAAGTCGTGGCGGCCTGTTTCATCCTGATGACCGTTGCCCTCGGCGCATTCTGCTTCCTTCCGGCGTCTCCTTCCGTGGCACTGATCGCCGTGGTGATGATGATGGTTTTCTGTATCGCTATTTTTGCTATGCGCGGCATCTATTTTGCGCCCCTCGGTCAGAGTAATGTGCCTAAATCGTTGGTTGGGACGGCCATCGGTGTTGTCTCCGTTATCGGTTTCTTCCCGGATGTCTATATGAACGCTCTGGTGGGCAACCTGATGGATGCTTTTCCCGGAATTTCCGGCTATAAGTATACATTCTTTGTGATGCTGGCTTTTTCTGTGATTGGTCTTGTCGCTTCGATTATTCTCTATCGTATGATCAAAAAGCAGCATCCTGCTGCCGATGATACTGCCGAAGCGGAATGAAATAAGAAATTTAATTGTGAAAAAGTAATTGTAAAGGAGAAAATGAAATGATCAGTGATATTCAAATCAACTATTTAAATGACGAAAAAATTGAGAAAATTCTGGACGCGGCCTATACGATTATGGAAACCATCGGCTTGGATGTTCATTACGATAAAGCCCGGGATATTCTGGCCGATGCCGGTTGCTCCATTGACGGAATCCGTGTGAAAATCCCCAGAGAAGTAACGAAAAAATGCATTGATCTCGCGCCGGATTGCATCAATATCTACGACCGCAACGGCAACCTTGCCATGGAACTGACCGGTCATAACACTTACTTCGGCGGTGGTCCGACTTGCCCCTATTTCTATGACGCCCGCACCGGAGAACGCCGTCCCGCGAAGAAGGGCGACGCCGCAATCGCCGCCAAAGTGACCGATGCGCTCCCCAATATCGATTACGCCATGTCTCTGGTTATGATCTCCGATGAAACCAACGTTCTGGCCGATGTTCATGAAGTTGACGCCATGGTGCGTAATACCACCAAGCCCATTGCTTCCTGGGCCTTTACCAAAGAAAATATGGAAGATCTCTTTCATATTTGCGAAGCCGTGGCCGGCGGCGCCGAAGCCCTGAGAGAAAAACCCTTCCTTATCGTATATTCCGAACCGACCTCTCCGCTGGCCCACGGTGAAGAAGCGCTGAAAAAGCTTCTCGTGGCCGCGGAATACGGTGTGCCTTGCATCTATACCCCCGGCATGATTCTGGGCGGCACCGCGCCTTCTACGATTTCCGGCGGTCTGGCCACAGGGCTTTCCGAATTCCTTACAGGTCTCGTCATTGCCGAACTGGCTTATCCTGGCTGCCCCATTCTCGGCGGCACTTCGGCAACGCCTTTGGATATGGCGACGATGCAGACACCTTATGCCGCGCCGGAAACCAGTATGATTCTGGCGGCTTCCAATCAGATTATGCGCTATCTCGGGATTCCTTCCTTTGATATGACCGGCGGCAATGAATCGAAAAAAATTGACGCTCAGATCGGTATGGAAGTGGCCATGGAAGCGATGATCAGTCTGATGAGCGGCGGCAACCTCGTTCATGACTGCGGCTTTATGGATGTTGGGATTACCGGCTCCGCCGACGCTCTCGTTCTCTGTGATGAAATTATCGGTATGGCCAAACGCTACTGCACTAACTTTGAAGTATCCGATGAAGCGATCGGCCTTGAAACCGTGGCGAAAGTCGGCCCCAGCGGGAATTTCCTTGCGGAAGAGCACACCTTTAAGCATTTCCGCACGGAATTCTGGACTCCCACACTGCTGGAACGCCGCAATTATGAATCCTGGGAAGGCGACGGCTCCAAAGATATGGCCCAGCGTGTTCATGAAAAACTCCAGACCATTCTCGATACCCATGAAGCGGAACCCCTTAGTGATGAAGTGATCGCTAAAATCGACGCTATTGTCGCCGCGGCGGAAAAAAGAGTGGGTGAAGGAAAATAATCTTATCCGTTGGTTTGATTATTTTGAATATAAAGTACCAAAATAAAATAAAGGGGATTTGAATTTCTCAGATTCCTGTATGTGGGCATCAGTGGACTCGCCTGGTTTTATACCGCGTTTTGTCTGAAAATACGCGGATTTAATTCCGGCGGGTTTGCTGAGGTTCGGGTCATGATGTGTTCTTTTTTCGAATTGAAAAAAGGAGGGTAAAACCATGAAAGAAACAAAGAATAAACGGCTGAATCCCATCGTGTTCTGGCCTCCGTTTCTGCTGCTTCTCGGCGCGGTGGTATACAGCTTTATCGACAGTGGCGGCTTTGCCGCGGCGATGAACAAGATCTACGAATGGCTCGGTCTGAAGTTCGGATGGCTCTTTTTGCTTATCGGTCTGCTGATCGTCGTTCTTCTCGCCGTGATCTTCTGCTCCAAGGCGGGAAGCATCCGTTTCGGCGGAGAGGACGCCAGACCCAAATACAGCTTCTGGAACTGGTTCGCCATGAGCCTTTGCGGCG
>JBJDXI010000025.1:0-3535 GCA_051866595.1 Clostridia bacterium | reverse complement strand
TAACGTTTATTTTTTCCCATTGCGTTAACTCCTTCTTTTTTTATTTTGATCGATCCGGAAAGTTCACGACAGCATTTCCGGATCGAATTCGGATTGTTGCTGATAGTTATTGCAATTTCCGTGCCAAAATCATCAAAAAAAAGAAGAAACGGTACATCCGTTTCTCCAAAATCTTTATTTTCTTTTGTATTTCGTCAGATCTATATGGTATTTTTTGACTTTTTTCATCAATCCCTGCCGTGTAATTCCCAGCTTGGCACCGCAACGGGTGAGATTTCCCGCCGTGCTGGCCAGCGCCGTTTCCAATATATTTTTTTCATAAGCGCCCATCATCTCACTCAGGCTGCCGTTGAAATGCATCACGGGAAATTGCTGATCCCGGGCGTTCCATACGTTGCTCTGAAGGGAAAACACCTCCATGGCATTGGGCATATCGTTAATTATATCAAAAAAATGATTCTTCAGATAATTGGGAATATGATGTACATCCAGTACCGTCTCTCCGTCCAGCGTCATATTCATCATGCTTTCCACCACATTGGACAGTTCCCGGATATTCCCCGGCCATTGATAAGAGCGGAACAGGGAAAACAATCCCTCGGAGATCCGTTCAATGGACAAATCCATATCAGCGTTGCCTTTCTCGATAAAGAAATGCAGAAGAAGATCCAAATCGCGGCCGCGCTCCCTTAAAGGAGGCACAAAAATCATCCCCGTCGAAAGGCGGTAAAAGAGATCCTCCCTCAGTTCTCCATCAATGATGGCCTGATCCGGCAGTTTATTGGTGGCACTGATAATCCGGCAGTTGATTTTACGGATCTTATTGTCGCCGATGCGCCGGAACTCCTTTTCCTGCAAGGCCCGGAGAATCTTCGCCTGGAGCGCGACAGGCATTGAATTGATTTCATCCAGAAAAACAGTACCGCCCTCGGCTTTCTCAAAAAGACCGGGGCTGTCCAAAGCACCGGTAAAAGCGCCTTTGACCGTTCCGAACAATAAACTTTCCAGCAGATTTTCGGGAATGGCCGCGCAGTTGATGGGAACAAACTGAGCCGACAGATACGGACTGGCGTTGTGAATACTTTGGGCAATCATTTCCTTCCCGGTACCGGTTTCCCCGTAAATCATAATGGGCATCCGTTTCGAAGCGAAACGTTTGGCCATGGAGATCATTTCCGTCATGATCTCACTGCCGCAGATAATATCGTCAAATACATAGTACGTACCGTTACGGAGCGCTTTTTTCCGCAGCCGATACGTATTTTTACGGTTAAATACGCCAAGCTGAGTCAAACGTTTCCGCAATTTGTGAATATCCTCCGATACGGAATAAGAGCCGATAATCTCATTGCGGCTGTTTTTTGAAAACAGAGGATAACTGCTGGTAATCGCGTTTACCATCACACCATCCTTTGTAAACCACTCAATATTCTCATCAATCTGGGAAATACCGCTGCGCAGTACATTCAGGGACGGAGCGTTCCGCTCCGGATCAATCTCCGTATATTGGTAAATCTCACCGACAGTTTTCCCGATCATCCAGTCCCGGTCAATGCGCTCAATTTCCGCCGCCGCCATATTGACATAGCGCACCCGTTCATTGGTATCAATTAAATACACCGCTTCGTTTAGACTGTCTAAAATCTCCAATAAAATGTCTTTTTCAACATCATCGCCGTACCGTCTCATCGTTCCTCCCGTAACAAAAGTTACTCTTTTTCGATAATCCGCAACTTATGTTACCGTAACAAAAGTTACGGTTATTTTATTGTCATACAATTCACAACCAATTCCGGCATTTTATTTTATTATATATTAAGGAAGATGAAAAGTCCAGTAAAACAAAGACTATTTGTTTCGTCATCGACAAATTCTGGCACGTTTCTTGCAATACATAAAAGTGTTCACGACAAAATATTAAATTTCATATTCGAAAGGAACAACTATTATGATGCAAGTTAAAATTTTAGAAGATGCTCAGATTCAACAAATCGCAGACGGTGCTTTCCATCTTCTGGAAACCATCGGTGTGGAAGTACACAATGACAAAGCCATCGAAATCCTGAAAAAACTGGGCTGCTCCGTAGAAGAAACCCGGGTAAAAATCCCCCGTGCCGTTGTTATGGACGCTGTGAAAACAGCTCCCGCCTTTTTCAAAGTATATGACCGCAACGGAAACGAAGCCATGAACCTCGGCGGTTTCAACAGTTATTACGGCGCGGGTCCCACCTGCCCCAACTATTTTGATTCTTTCTCCGGCAAACGCCGCACCGCGAAAAAAACCGACGCCGAAGAAGCCGCCATTGTCTCCGATGCCCTGCCGCAAATTGATTATGCCATGTCTCTCGTTATGATCGGTGACAAGACCCGGGGTCTTGCCGATATTCACGAAGTCGACGCCATGGTCCGCAACACCACCAAACCCATCGCAACATGGGCATTTAACGGTCATAACTGCGATGTCATCATTGAAATGTGCGCGGAAATCGCCGGAAGCCGTGAAGCCTTGGCGGAAAAACCTTTCCTCATTGTCTACGCCGAACCCACAACCCCCTTGATGCACGGCAAAGACGCTTTGGATAAAGTCATGATCCTCGCGAAAAACAAAATCCCCTGCGTTTACACGCCCGGTATGCTGATGGGCGCCACCGCCCCTGTAACACTGGCCGGCGCCATGAGCGTAGGCGCCGCCGAATGTCTCACCGGTCTCGTTGTGCATCAGGCGGTTTGCCCCGGCGCCCCCTTTATTGCCGGCTGCGCGGGCAACCCCATGGATATGAAACACATGAAAACACCTTACGGTTCCCCGGAAAGTATCCTGATCCATGCCGCCTCCGGTGAATTCTGGAGATACCTCGGGATCCCCTCCTTCGGTCTCGCCGGCGCTCCCGACACCAAAGAAGTGGACGCACAAGCCGGTTTTGAAACCGCCATGCAGGTATTTATCAGCGGAGCCTGCGGCGGCAACCTCATTCACGATGTCGGCTTTATGGATTACGGCCTCACCGGCTCCTCCCAGCAGCTTGTATTCGCCAATGAAGTCATCAGCCACGCCCGCCGTCTCTTTAAAGGCATCACCGTAGATGAAGAACATTTGGCTTACGACGCCGTGAAAAACGTCGGCCCCGGCGGTAACTTCCTCGGCGAACCCCATACCTTCCAGCATTTCCGTGACGAAATCTGGGCACCGGAAACCAGCGAACGCCGTTCCTATGAAGAATGGGAAGCCGACGGCGCCAAAGATTTCAAAGAAGTCATCCGTGAAAAACTCATCGACATCCTCAACAACCACAAACCGGAAGCTCTCTCCGATGACATTCTCGCGAAACTCGACGCCATTGTGGACAGAGAAGAAGCTTATATTGCCGGTAAATAAGAAAAACTTTTTACCAATCGCACCGGAGCGGCCTGTACAGATTCAGGACCGCTCCGGGACTGCGTCAAAGGACGCGTAATAAAGAAAAGTAATTTTTCCACGCAGAAAAAAGGAGGGTAAAACCATGAAAGAAACAAAGAATAAACGGCTGAATCCCAT
>JBJDXI010000024.1:0-3539 GCA_051866595.1 Clostridia bacterium | reverse complement strand
CAGTGCCTGTTTCAGACACTGTTCCATTTTCTTTACTGCACATCCCGGGGCATTTCCGCCAGTTCCACTTTGACGGTAAACGTCTTTTCGGTGCTGTATCGGTACACCGTCAGCTCCACGGTATCTCCGGGCTTGCATTTGTTTTTCACATTGTTCAGCTGTCCCACGGAATTGATTTCCACTCCGTTGATATGTGTGATAATATCATCCACCTGCAATTCGCTTTTCGCGGCGGGGCTGCCCTCTTCAATGGATAAAACATGAACACCCTGGGGGAGATTATAGAAGGAGGCGTACTGTTCATTGAGACCTTCACCGCCGATACCGATATAGGGCCGATCCGTCACATAGCCGTATTCCATCAGATCGTTGACGACGGGAACCACATCGTCAATGGGAATGGCAAAACCCATGCCCTCGGCAACGGAGGTATCAATCTTCGCAGCGTTGATGCCGATAACCTGTCCCTGCATATTCACGAGGGGACCACCGGAATTCCCGGAATTGATGGCGGCGTCGGTCTGAATGTAATTATAGACGGAACCGTCTTCAAATTCCACCTGACGGTCAAGGGCGGAGATCACGCCGGTCGTTACCGAACCGCTGAATTCTTTGCCCAAAGGATTCCCGATGACCACCACCGACTGTCCCACCTGAAGGGTAGCGGAAGTTCCCAGCTCCGCCGGGGTCAATCCCGAAGCGTTGATGCGGATCACCGCAATATCCGTGGTTTCGTCGGTACCCACCACCGTCGCGGGATATTCCGTGTTGTTTTCATCGTTCAGCGTTACGGTAAGCTCACTGAAACCGGAAACGACATGGGCGTTGGTGACGATATAGCCATCCTCTGTAATAATCACGCCGGTGCCCTGCCCTTCCCCCTGCATATTTTTACCGCTGATCAGCACAACGGAGGGAGATACTTTTGTATTGATTTCAGCGACACTCAGCTCATTGCCGGTACTGGAGGCCGTTGTCACATTATCAGAGGAAGAAGCCGAAACTTCCGGTGTGGCCTGAGCCACCGTATGGCGATCGGAGATATAATCGCTCAAAAGAAAAGCGCTGGTCGCCGTATTAAAAATCAAAAGCAGCGCCGCAGCGGAAATCCCGATGGTTTTCCAGAAAGTTTTCCAGGGAAAACGCTTTCTCGGCGGTTTTTGCGGTCTGCCGCTATCCGATGGCGGAGTGCTCTGAAAAGGTTCCTCATAAGGAGCCGAAGCCGCCGGTTCTTCACTGAAAGAACTTTCATTCACCGGTTCCTTTTGCCACATGGTACTCTCATCCTCATGCCACACATGACGCACCGGTTCATAGGCATTTTCCCCGTATTTCTTATCATTTTCTTTTTCGTAATCCATACTAACACTCCCTTCGGGAACCGTTCTTTTTTTATTGGCTTTAGTATATTCGAAATTCATGATAAAGTCACGATACAATCATGAAGAAACCGTGAACAAAAAATGGAAATTAAGGCAGACAGCGGTTGAAACCACCGGAAAAATCACTTATAATAGATTTGATTTCAATGCTTTAAGGAAAGGCAGACCATTACAGCATGACCCTTCTCAAAATCTTTATCACCTATTTCAAAATCGGCTGTATGGCCTTTGGCGGCGGCTATACCATGCTGCCGCTAATCGAAAACGAGTTCGTCAACAGGCACAAAATCATTGAAAGTGAAGAAGTATATGAACTTTTCGCGCTGGCCCAATCCCTCCCCGGAATTGTTGCGGTCAATATGGCGGTTTTTCTCGGCCACCGTTTGTCAAACACAAAAGGTGCCGCTGTTGCCGCCATCGGGATTATGCTCCCTTCCATTATCATTATCACCGTTATCGCCGCTTTCTTTGACCGTTTTGCGGAAATCCCCGCCGTTCAAAGCACTTTCCACGGCCTGAACATCGCCGTTCTCGCCATCATCGCACAGGCACTTTGGAAGATGTTTAAAACCGGGTTAAAAGATAAAGTCACCGTATGCATTTTCCTTACCGTTTTTCTCGGCTATCTCATCACCGGATTCAATCCCGTGATTTTCACCATAGCAGGGGCCCTGGCCGGCTTCCTCTTGGCTGGAAGGGGGACAAAAAATGCCTGATATGCTCGTCCTCATTCTGGAATTTTTAAAAACGGGACTCTTCGCCGTCGGCGGCGGTTACGCCACACTTCCTTACCTTCATGAAATGGCGCTGAATTATGATTGGTTCACCTTAAATGATCTCAACAACTTCATTGCCATTTCTGAAGTCACACCAGGGCCCGTGGGCATCAATCTGGCTACCTTCGCTGGGTATCTCACCGGCGGTGTCGCCGGCGGGATCGCCGCTTCTCTGGCAGTGGTCACCATCCCCACCATCCTCATCCTGATGCTCTGCCGTTTCATTCCCGATATTACCCAGAACAAATTCATGAAACGGCTGTTCTACGGACTGATCCCCTGCGCCGCGGCGCTGATTTTAGCGGCCTCCCTCAGTCTCTTTCAAAACGCCCTGCTTACATTGGATGACACCAGGACCACTGTCTGCGCCTGGCTGCTTTTTGCCGCGTTGACCTATCTTGCCTTCCGCCGGAAGATGAATCCACTGTGGCTTTTGCTCATCGGCGGTATTTTCGGATTTTTACTGTTGTAAGGAGACTTTTGATTCATGAAGCACGTTTTTCTGATGAACCCCATGGCCGGTACCGGAAAATTCCAATCAGGACTGAAAGAAAAGATCAAAGAAGCCGCTGAAAAACAGAAAGCGGATTTTGAAATTCATATCACCAGCGGCGTGGATGACGCCTGCGTCTTTACGGCCACTTACGATGAAACAATCCCCGCCCGGTTTTACGCCATCGGCGGAGACGGCACCCTCAACGAAACCGTCAACGGCATTTTAAAGCGAAAAGGCTATTCGGAGCTGGCAGTCATACCCTGCGGAACGGGAAATGACTTCGTCCGGACTTTTCCCAACGAAGCGGAATTTCTCAATCTGGAAAAACTCATCGCCGCCAAAGCACAGCCCATCGATGCCTTTTCCACCGACGCCGGCCTCTGCGGCATCAACATGATCAATATCGGCATCGACGCCCAGACCGCCGCGGATGTCCACAAGTTCAGCCGTTTCTTCCCTGGCTCCTTGGCCTATATCGTCTCCCTGATCAACCGTTTTATCCGCAAAATCGGCATCGAAATGGAAGTTTCCGTCAACGGCGCTCCGCCGATAAAAGGAAACTTCGCCTTGACCTCCTTTGCCAATGGCAAAGCCTGCGGCGGCGGCTTTTATGCCGCGCCCAAAGCCGATGTCAGCGACGGGTTACTGGAGATCACCTCGGTGAGGAAAGTCACGAAACTCCAATTCCTCCAACTGGTCAAGGGGTATAAAAACGGAACTCATGTCGACGATCCCAAATACGCGTCCTTCGTCATCTATTCCAGAGGCAAAAGAGCGGAGCTGAAATGCACCGTCCCCACGGAGATCTGCATCGACGGCGAGATCATCAGAACTGACCGCATCACCGTAGAGATCCTCCCCCAAGCCATCAACTTCGTCATCCCG
>JBJDXI010000023.1:0-18775 GCA_051866595.1 Clostridia bacterium | reverse complement strand
AGATGGATCTTTACGGGATAGGACTTCCCTTCAAAAGACAGATCAAAGGCGGTGCCGTCGGCAGATACCTCGATATTTTCCGCGCGAAAATCCGCCCCTTCTTCCAGACCGTAAGTCCATACGGGAGCGCTGCTCACTTCAAGAAAATCGCGGCAATAGGGGCTGTCATGGTTGACAATACCGCGGCCGGTTTCCTTATCGAGACCGGTAAAGAGAATTTCCTTCGCTTTCAGATAATCATCAAAAGTTTTATGATAATCCAGATGATCCTGGGTCAGGTTGGTAAAAGCCCCGGTCTTGAACTCAATGGCGGCGGTGCGTCCCTGCTTCAGCGCGTGGGAGCTGGCTTCCATAATGAGATATTCGCAATGAGCGTCGGCCATTTTCCGCAGATACGAAGAGAGCGCCAGCGAATCCGGGGTGGTGTGGGTAGCGGGATATGTTTCATCACCGATAATGATGTGATTCGTCCCCATCAATGCCGTCTTTTTTCCCGCGGGGGCCAGAATATGTTTCACCAGATGGGTGGTGGTGGTTTTCCCGTTGGTACCGGTCACGCCGATGATCTTCAGCTCACGGTGAGGAAAACCATAGTAGGCTTCGGCAAGATTTGCCAGCGCCAGCCGGCTGTCCTCCACAATCAGCTGAGGCAAAGCCGTATCCAGCTTTTCCTCACAGACAAAGGCGCAGGCGCCTTTTTCCTCGGCCATGGCGGCAAAGTCGTGGCCGTCGGAATTTTCACCCCGAAGGCAGAAAAAGACACTGCCCTTTTCCACCTTGCGGGAATCATATTGCAGATCTTTTACTTCCGGATCTTTTTCCGTCGGCGCGTAACCGGCGGAAACGATCAATTCATTCCATTTCATTGTGTTCCTCCATCTATCAGGGACTCAACGTGATTTTATCATTGGGGTCCTCTTCAAATTTCACGGTCACCGCTTCACCCCGCCGCACCGCTGTTCCGGCGGCGGGCGTCTGGGAAACAGCCGTACCGCTTCCTTCATAAACAAAAACCAATCCCAGGGATTCCATGATCTGCCCCACTTCCAGAAGGCGTTTTCCGGTCAGATCCGGCAATACCACCGAGCTTTCGGCGCTGTCACCCAGGGTAATCAGAACCGTACTGCCTTTCAGGGCTTCTTCCAGAACGGCGGGGGTCTGAGAGATCACCGACCGTCCGCTGCCTTCGGTGCGGACTTCAAAACCGGCGTCTTCCAATACTACGGCAGCTTCCTCCAGGGAAAGGCCTGTAACCGAAGGTACCGTCACATATTCCACCGGTCCGCCGCTTTCTTCTTCCAGGGCGGCGGCTTCCTCTGAGGTCAGCAGAGGTTCCACCCCAAGGTAAACAAGGGTATCCTCAAGAATCCGTTTGCAGACCGGAGCGGCAATAGTGCCGCCGTAAATGGGATAACTGCCGGGTTCATCGATGACCAGCAGACAGACAACTTCGGGGTCATCCATGGGCGCCGCGCCGATAAACGAAGCCACATATTTCGATTTGGAATAAGCGCCGTCCACAAATTTCTGGGCCGTGCCGGTTTTCCCGCCCACACGGTAACCGGGGATATAGGCTTTGTTTCCGGTGCCGTTGGCGACAACACTTTCCAGTATACGACAAACCCGCTGAGATGTTTCTTCGCTGATGACTCTTCGCACCTTTTTGGGCTTGATTTCCTCTTTCACACTGCCGTCCTCATTCAGCACGGCTTTGACCAGATGAGGCTCCATCAGCGTTCCGCCGTTCACCGCCGCCGAAACGGCGGTAATCAGCTGAATCGGCGTCACGCCGTAGCCTTGGCCGATATACATATTGGCAATATCCACGGCGTTTACGTCTTCCTGCTTTTCATAAGCGCGCAAGCTGCCGCCGCTTTCCCCGGGCAGGGGAATACCCGTCATCTGACCGATCCCGAAATTTTTCAGATACCGGTAAAAGGTCAGGGAATCTTTCTTATCCAACCGCTGTCCCACCTCAACAAAAGCGGGATTGCAGGAATTTTCCGCCACTTCCACAAAGGTCTCACTGCCGTGGGGCGTCCGGGACCAACAGCGGATTTTCACTTTTCCCACGGTAATAAAACCGCGATCGTAAAAGCGGTCATCTTCGTCTACGGCGCCTTCTTCCAAAGCCGCGCTCATCGTCAGAATTTTGGCCGTACTGCCGGGCTCATAAAAGTCACTGACGGCGGTATTGCGCCAGAGAGAAGAATCATAATCCCCGTAATGATTGGGGTCGTATCCGGGGCGAGACGCCAGTGCCAGAATTTCACCGGTATCGGGATCCATCACAATGGCCGTCACCCCTTTAGGGTTCACACTGCTGTTCATCACAGCATCCAGTTCCCGCTCACAGAAATATTGAATATTCTCATCTATGGTCAGTTGCAGTCCGTTGCCGGCCTCTGGCTCGGCATACGTCTGAGCGGAACCGGCAATTTCCTGTCCGTGACTGTCATACTGGGCAAGAATATGTCCGTCGGTCCCCCGGAGCACACTGTCCCTCATGGCTTCCAGACCTTCCAGCCCCTGATTGTCAATACCCACAAAACCGAGTACATGGCAGGCCAGTTCATGATTGGGATAACTGCGCTTTGTCTCCGTTGTCAGGCCAATCCCGGGCAGGGCCGCGTCCCTGATTTTCGCGGTGGTTTCATCATCGGTCTTTCGCTTCAGCCACTCAAAGGAACGTCCCGAAGTCAGCTTTTTCAGAACGGTTTCTTCATCCAGATCTAAAATCACGCTGAGTTTTTCAGCAATTTCCGGCGCTTCCTCGGGATCAATCTCCGTCGGACTGGCGTAAACCGATTCCACCGAAACGCTCACCGCCAGCGTATTGCCGTTACGGTCAGTAATTTCACCGCGTTCGGCCTCCACCGGCACTTCCCGCATCTGTTGATCCAGTCCTTTTTCCTCCAGTTCATCGCTGGCAAAGGTCTGCAAATAAAACAGTCGGCCGAATAACATGAAAAACAGCACACAAAATAAAAGAAAGATCCATGCCATGCGCTTTTTCAAGCGGCGGGGCACACGAAAACCTCGGTTTTGTTCCACGTTGTCCACCTGCCTCACGCTGTCATTTTGAACAAAACACTCTTCTTGCCGATTTTATTTGATCCTAACTATTTAATTATACAACAAAACACCCCGGGAATACATAGTAATTTTTATAAATTCCATCCATCCGATCTTGTAATCCGTATTCACGGCTGTTCCGGTTCATCCTCACGTAAAAAACGTGTCACCGCGGCATACAGACCGCCCCGGATTTCTTCCTTTTCCGCCGCCGGCGCTTCCGCCGACGCCACATAGACCCGGTCCTTTTCTTCGGCGCGCACCATGCCCAATTCCTTTTCCGCGACTTCGCAAATCCGCTGCGGAGAAGAAAGAACCGCTACTTCCCGGGTCAACACCGCGTTTTCCTGCCTCACGGCATCGATTTTATCGTTCAATTCCAAAAGATAGACTCCCTTTTCCTGTAGCAACGCGTCACAGGAAAGGCCACCCACAGAAAACACAAAAATTGTCAAAGCGAAAGCCGCGGGCTTTGCCGCCCGTTTCAGAAAGAAAGACGATCTCGTTGTCATCACCTGCTGTCAGATTCTCATTCCCACCCGCAATTTCGCGCTGCGGGCTCTGGGGTTTACCTTCAATTCTTCTTCACCGGCGCAAATCGGTTTGCGCACCGTAATTTTTATCAGCTTTTCCTTGTCACAGGTACATACCACCTGATGGGGCGGACAAACGCAATCCGCCGCCAGATATTTCATCGTTTCTTTTACAATGCGATCCTCCAGGGAATGGAAACTGATCACCGCCAGCTTTCCGCCGGGATTCAGATGTTCCGCGGCACATTCCATGGCCGGAGCGATAATATTAAGTTCATCATTGACGGCAATACGCAGCGCCTGAAAGGTCTTTTTCGCCGGGTGATGGCCGTCTTCCCTCACTTTCTTGGGAATGGCCGCTTTGATCACGGAAACAAGCTCTCCTGTGGTTTCCAGCGGTTTCTCTTGCCGGCGCTCCACAATAAAAGCGGCAATGCGTTTTGCCCAGCGCTCTTCTCCGTAGCGGTAAATAATCTCCGCGATCTCCTCTTCGGAATAGAGGTTCACAATATCCTTCGCCGTGACCTGTTCTTTATCACGGTTCATTCTCATATCCAGCGGCGCGTCCTGCTGATAGGAAAAGCCGCGTTCCCCGTGATCCAGCTGAGGCGAAGAAATCCCCAGATCAAAAAGGAATCCATCGGCCTTTTCCAGACCCAAATCTTCCAAAATCTGTCCCAGATTGCGAAAATTATTCCAAACAAAAACAGCCCGATCGCCAAAAGGCGCGAGCCGCTCTGCCGAAGCGCGAAGGGCCTCCTGATCCTGGTCAATGCCGATCACTTTCGCTTCGGGACAAGATTTTAAAATTGCTTCGGTATGACCGCCGCCGCCGAGGGTACAGTCCACATAGATACCGTCTTTTTTCGTAACAAGTTCCCTTATGGTTTCACTGAGCAAAACCGGTTGATGAACGAACGGACTCATAGCATCTCCTTACCTGACAATTTTTCAAAAATCAAATTTCAAATATTTCCATGCCTTCGCTGATGTCCATCGCTTCGGCATTATCATCGCAGTAAGCCGCCCACTGTTCGGCGCTCCAGATTTCCACACGGTTGGCCACGCCGATCACAACGACTTCCATTTTATCGGTGAGTCCGGCATATTCCCGCAGTGCCGATGGAACCAGTACACGTCCCATGGCGTCGGTTTCCCCTTCGCCGGCCGAAGAGAAGAAATTACGGACAAACGCCCGGTTTTTCGCTTTGGAAAAAACCTCGCTGCTGCACATACGTTCTTCAATCCGTTCCCATTCTTCCATGGGATAAGCGTAGAGGCAATGATCGGGTCCTTTGGAAAACATAAAAAGCTCCCCTAAACCTTCACGGAATTTCGCGGGAACACTCATGCGTCCCTTTTTATCGATGGTATGACGGTATTCGCCTCTGAACCGGGCAGCCATGAGATTTCCCTCCCTTCCGTAAAGTCTCTCCGTTTTCCGACGGATCCGCCGAAAAAAAATCCTGCCCTGAAAAACGGGCAGGCAAGGGTGGAACCTCGGGCCGCTCCTCCCTTGCAGTTTTTTCATCCGTTTCCGTTGCTGTCATTTCTTTTCGGAATCAACGGCTTGTGTTTGCAGTGTTTTTCTTTTTCACAATTTAGGAGCAATTTGGAGCATTTTGGCAGTTCCAAAAGTTATGTCGTTCAGTCGTTCCCGCGTCGTTTTCCGATCTTCGGGAATGGGGCAAAGCCCTTTTACTAAGATGTCACGCAGTTTTTTCGCTTCTTTTGCTTTCGAAGCTTTTATCTCAGCCGAAAGATACACAGCGGCGGAATTTCTGTATTTTTCAATCCACTTCATACCACTTCTTGCAACTTTCAACCACTTTTCTATATATTAAACCATAATTTCCGATTTGTAAAGAGCTTTTTTAAAAAAAATCAAAAACTTCTCAATTTTTTTCTTTCCCCGTCCGAGTCAGAAGCAAACAAGCAAAAACATTTCGGCAAAGGCCGTTTTTTCTCCGGTTTTCTCCGCCGCGGAGACAAAAAAATCCCCGGAAGCAAAACTTCCGGAGATCCGTTCTTCATTCTTTATTTTCTTTTTTTCACTATTTTATAAATCACATATACCACAACAAAAAAGACCACCAACGCCGCCAAAGCGCCCCAGATACCAACGGAGCCCGCCACGTTCACGAAACCAATCGTAATCAATGTCACAATGGTACCGGAAATCATCGCGCCCAGCGCCATGGCCGCCGCCGCCCGCAGCGGTTTCAGACCGAGGAAGAAGCTGATCAGCGATCCTGTCCACACACCGGTTACTGGCAGCGGAATCCCCACAAAAACCGTAAGCCCAATGGTTCCTTTCTTTTCAATGGTCTTCCCTTTTTCCCTGGATTTATCCACAAAACGGTGAAGAACTCCCCGGGTAAAGGGAATCGCGTCAAAGATTTTATAAATCAAGGGCCACATATACAGAATAAACGGAATTGGCAGCAGATTTCCAAGAACCCCCCAAAACCATGCCGATAAAGGACTCATCCCCCCGGCAATACCGAAAGGAATGGCGGCGCGCAATTCTGTAATGGGAATGGCCGAAGCGAAAAAGACAATCCAATTCATCGGCAACCCGGATAAAAAGCCAAATACGGTTTCAGACATAAAATATCTCCTCTCATGGGTTCTTTTCATTATACTAAAAAAAGATACTTCCGTCTACTGAAAATATGTTAAAAAATACCGCGGCCGAAACAACCGAAAAAAAGATGCACCTTGTCGGTGCATCTTTTCACACTTCATTCAGTTATTCCGCGCTGTCTCTCGCCACCGTTGCCTGACGAACCAGTTCCGCCGCATAATCCATCAATTCCGCAGGTGTTTTAGCTTCATCATTCCCGGTTTCTTCTTCATCTTCGGTTTCTTCCGATTCTTCCTCTTCCGGTTCATCGGCGGCAAGGGCTTCCAGTTTTTCCGTTACCGTATCCATGTCGGTAATAAACTGATCGTAAGCGTCCAGCGACGACATATAATTATAGTACGTATTCAGATAATCCTCGCTGATTTCCATTACATTCAGGCTTTCCAGAAAAGCGGAAGAAAGGCCATCCGCGTCTTCCAGACCGGCCTGGGCTTCCAAAACATAGCCATAGGCGGATTCATAATCCGGCGATTCCACCGAACCGCAGGCCGTTACCATGTTCTGAGCGTATTTCAGCGCCTTTTCATAGGCATCGGAGGGATCTTCCAGATATAATTCCATATAACCGGCGAGACTCAGGTAAGCCGAGGCCGCCTCACCCTGTACCGTGGCATCATCCGCGGCGTTTTTCGCTGATTTCTCAGCGTCCTCCGCCATCGCTTCCGCCGAAGCGAGAATCCCCGTATCCGAGCTGGCCGAGGAAGCGTTCATGCTGTTCCCCGCGTAAGAAAATGTAGCAAGAAGCGAAATTACAATGAGACCCATAAGAATCCCGATCCCAACGCGCCATTTGCTTTTCGCGCGGCGCAAATTCTCAATAAACATTTCAGACCTCCATCATCAGGAATAGTTCATAAGGAGCTTTTCTAATGATAAATGAAAATTTCTCATCTGTCAATAGAACAGGACTCCTCTTATTTTTCACCAAAGAAATGACCGTGGGGCGGAATTTCCGTAATGCCCATACGTTCCGTCACAGACTGGGCGCGTCCGTAGCCCAAAGGTTTGTAGATCACTTTTTTCTCAAGAGAACCGCATTTCGGGCATTTGGCGTTCATCTTTTCTTCATACACGCAATTCACGGTATATTCTTCATCACATTCTTTGCAGCGAAAACTGTATTTCGGCATAACTTAAACCCTCTCCTTCAATTTAAATATCTCGCACAGCCTTGGTCAGCTTTTGAATGGAAGAAGCTTCCAACATCGTCACATAAGGCATCATTGCTTTGGTTTGAACAAACCGTTCCCACTCATCGGCGGGCAGGGGATTGAGCCAAAGGATCTCTTTCACCCGGTCGCTCAAAGATTCAATTTCCTCCGCAGCCTTTTTGTATTCAATGGTTTTTGCGTCACTCAAAATAATCAAAACTGTCTTTTTATTTAGCATTGTATCATAATCTGCCCGAAAGTCCAAGAGGGAATCGTAAAGATTTGTCCCATCTCCCAGTTCTTTATCGTGAGAAAATTTATCAATATTAAATTCATGGAGATCAAGCCGTTTTAATTTTTCCGCAAATACATAACTGCGGATATTCGGCAGCACCGTGGAAAGGCCGTACATCAATTCCAACAGAAAACTGCTGTATTTCAGCATCGAACCGGAAACATCGGCAATCAACACAATGGTGGGCTTTTGAATACGGGGTTTACGGTATTTCAATTCCATCAGAACACCACCGTAACGCAGGGAGTTTCGCACAGAACGGCGAATGTCCACGGCGTGGACATTGGAACTGATGCGATGCCGGCGGCCGATGCGATTGGCCAGACGTCTGGCCAGCTGGCGGATCATCACCACCGCCGCCTCCATTTCATTATCTCTGATCTCGGAAATATCTTTCAGCATCAAATCTTCATCGCTCCGCTGCTGCTGCATATCATAGAGCAATGCGTCCCACATGGCAACGCCGGTGGTTTCCACCGTCTGAAACTGAGCTCCGCCCATGTTGTCCCTGAGACGCTGTAAAAGGCTGTGGATCTGTGCTTCAATCATCCCACGATGATCCGGTGTCATATTCGCGCCATTGCTGGCCTTGTCCAGAAAATCCTGAATTTTCCGGCGTTGTTCTTCACTGAGAGAGCTGTAGGTCTGCATATCCTTTTCGGACACCTCCAACTGCTCTTCCTGAAAAACCAGCTCTTCCTTGATTTGATCCAGTTCCTGCTGATGTTCTTCGAATTTTTCCATCTGCTTATCCCGGACATTCAGAGGAACAAAAAACACATCGAAGGCATCGTGAAAGATTTCCTGTTCATGAGGATTTTTCGCCAATACCGCCGAAAGACCGGTATATACCTGTTCCCGATCGGTGATGTCAAGGACCGAAAGAACTTCCAGGGAATCAAGGATCTGGGAAATACCGACGGTGACCCCGGATTTACGCAGAATATGGATGAAGGTCACAAAGTGGTTTTCAATATAGTTGTCCATGATCTCACCTCACAAAGATCAGTCTTCCGAGGCTTCTCCCATCATATTCCGAAGCATCTTTGAAGCACCGCCGTTGGCGTTGAATTTTTCAAAATCATCTTCATCCTTCAAAAGCAGCACCATGGTATCGTTAATGAGCTTTTCCGAAATGCGATCGGTATCGAACTGAATCAGGCTGTTGGCCCAATCCAGGGTTTCGGCAATGGAAGGATTCTTCCGCAGCTTCAATTCCCGGCGCAGATATGCGGTACCCCGGGCCAGCTGACGGGTGAGTTCCGGTCCCAAATCCGGCACTTTCGCCTGTATAATGGCAATTTCTTTTTCAATGGAAGGATAATCAATATGCAGGAAAATCGAACGACGTTTCATCCCATCGGAAAGTTCTCTTTCTCCGTTGCTGGTCAGAATCACAATGGGAATATGTTTTGCCGTCACCGTACCCCACTCAGGAACGGAAACCTGAAAGTCGGAAAGGACTTCAAAAAGAAACGCTTCAAATTCCGGGTCGGTCTTATCAATTTCGTCAATCAGCAAAACACATTGCTCTTCCGCACGCAAAGCTTTCAGCACAGGACGGGACAGAAGATACTCTTCGGAAAAAATATCATTTTCATCCCCGCCTCCGCAGGCGTTTTTACTTTGAATATGTAAAAGCTGTTTCTGATAATTCCACTCATAGAGCGCTTTATTTTCATCAAGACCTTCGTAGCATTGCAAACGAATAAGGTCCATATCAAAGATTTTCGCCACCACTTTGGCAATTTCCGTTTTACCCACACCGGCGCCGCCGGTAATCAGCAAAGGCTTGCCCAATTTCAGCGCAAGGAACAAAGGAACAATAATATCATCCTCAGCGATATATTTCTGTTCTTCCAATCTGTCTTTGAGTTCGTTTAATGTAATATCCAAAATGACACCTCAATTCAAAAATCCGCCGGTTTCGTTCACAACAAAAAAATCTTCCGTGGGAAAATCAATATTTTTGGCAAAGATCTGCTGCATTTTATTGAGCATCCCACAAAAGCACTCTTCCGCCTGTAAATACCGGGACAAAAGCGGATTTCTTTCCATAATATCACAGATCTCGTCCAGTTCATCCTGGGCGCTTTCCAGACAAGCGTCCGACACATCGGAAAAACCGGCAAATTCCATGGCAAGCTGGCAGGTACGATATTTCAGCAAAATATTTTTTTCCTCGATCGTCTGGTCGATGAGCTCTTTCACTTCCAACCACTCCACAAACTCAGGCGTTCCCCTGAGCAGAAGCGCGAGTTCCGCCACCTTATCATAAATATCCATTCATTCAACCTCCGGTTCAACGATCTTTCGCTTTTATTTTCTGCATTTCTGTAATATTCTACGATGATCGACATATCCCTTCCGAAAAATAAAAGAGTTAAAAATTTACAATAAAAAGACGTATTCCCCACATTTTCTTTCCATCGTATTCGCTTCAGCTCCCCTTCCGATGCGTCTGGCCAAATAAAAAGCAGTCCCCACCAAAGGAGACTGCCCTTCCGGAAAACTTTCGTTTCACCGGTTTTACTCTTCCTCGATTTTTTCTTCCATTTTATCCAGGCGTTTCCGATAGATCTTCGCCGAAAGCATCAGCGCGCCGAAGCACAGCACATCCACAAAGAAAAACATAAAAGCCGCCGTAGCCAAAGAACCGATCAGATGATGATAACGGATATAGGAAATGGCAAAATACAGGATGCCCATCACCAGACCGGCGGCGGCGCTCATCAGCAGATTGTTTTTGACCGTAGGACGGATTTTTCGGTCCCAGATACCGTTTCTCATGCAGGCAACGGAAAGATACAGCGCCAGCGTCATAAACACGATCCATTCCCCGGCCAGGGCCTTGGGATTGTCCGGCGTCAGCACCATCTGCACCGCCAGAGCGATCAGCAACCCCCAAAACGCGAGCCAACAACCGTTATGCTCGATCTTCAACAATTTCAGTTCCTGTCTTTCATCGAGATTACTTTTCCTGTTCTTCATCTTCATTATCCTCCCAAAACAATTCATCCAGACTTTTTTCCAATACGCGGCAAATCTTCCGGCACAAGCGTATGGTGGGATTATATTCTCCCTGTTCAATGGCGTTCATCGTCTGACGGGAGACACCGACTTTTTCCGCGAGGGCTTTCTGGGTCATATCCTTCTGCGCCCGGGCGGCTTTTATCGCAAGATTTTTAGCCACATCATCCTCTCCTTTCATCAATATTCTATCACATTCACGACATTTTGTCAAATATATATTACATAAAGTAAATTAAACAAGATCATTCCATAAAAAAGAGTCTGATCCAGGATCAGACTCTGTCTTCTCAAATTACTTACTTATGATTCATCATCCATTCCCTGTTCCAGCCAGGGACATTCCAGACACCGATATTCACAGACCTCCTCCGAAGGAAGGACAATCAGCTGCTGCCCCGGAGCGATCCGATCCTCATCTTTCAAAGCCTCATTGGCCAGACGCAGCTGTTTTACGCTGGTTCCGAACCGCGCGGCAACGGAAGAAAGAGTATCCCCCCGCTGGGCGACATAAAGTTCCGGATAAGTAATGGCCCGGTCAACCCCGGTTTCTTCCTCTTCCCCTCTTTTCTGAATATTGCGGATCGGAATAATCAACACCTGACCGGGACGGATCCGGTCCATATCCTCCAGCTGGGGATTGGCGTGAACCAGCGCGTTTACGGTCAGACCGTGCATCGCCGCAATCTGCCAGACCGTTTCACCCCGTTTCACCAGATGACAGACACATTCCACAAAACCCGTCGGCACATGAATCACCATACCGGGGGTAATCCGATGAATATCGGGAATCCTCGGATTGGCCCGGGACAGCGCCCCAAGGGGAACATGATACATGGCCGCAATAGAAGCCATGGTATCACCGCTCTGGACAACATAATCCACACCGCCGCAATCCTCCTCACGGCGGAAACGACAGGAGCCGGTCTCCGAGGCGGGAATCACAATCATTTCCTGAGGACGCAGTGCCTCTTCATCCAGTTCCGGATTTGCCTCTCTCAGATCGCCAAGGGAAACGCCGTACATTTCCGCAAGGATCGGCAACGTCTGACCGCGCTGAAGCAAGTGAGGCCCGGGAATCTGCAATTTCTGGCAGGGATAAATCAGATCACTGCTGACAATATCCCGATTATGACGCAGTACCGCTTCAACAGGCACATTGTATTTCTGGACGATTTTATAGAGAGTATCCCCCTGTTTCACGGTATACGTCGCCATATCGCCGCTTTCCTGTCGGGGAATGGCAATCTTATCGCCGGCCCGAATTTCGTCAGTATCCGTAACCTGGGGATTTACCCGAATCAGATCTTCCAGAGAAACCCAGTAATACATCGCGATGGAATAAAAAGTCTCGCCGTTTTTTACATGATGAAATCCGGGAAGATACAACTGCATTCCCGGGGAAAGACGGTTTTCATCGCCAAGCTGGGGATTGGCTCTTTTCAGCGTTTCCATAGGCAGCGCGTATCGCTGGGCAATCTGAAAGAGGGTATCGCCGGTTTTCACAAAATACAGCGCGCCGTTATTGATACCGATCCGATGTCCCGAAGGCATTGTAACGGGAATCTGCAAAACCTGCCCTTCCATCACGGCGTTTTCATCGGTAATCTGGGGATTGGCCTTCAGTAATGCATCCAGAGCGATGTTGTATTTCTGAGCGATTTTCCAAAGGGTATCGCCCCTCTGTACTTTGTAGGTAACGGGAGAATCCGCGCATTCCTCGCCGCCGGGAATCCGGATTTTCCATCCCACCGAGAGCACATCCCCATCGGTCACATGGGGATTCTCTCTCAATAACGCTTCAACAGTCACACCGAATTTACGGGCAATATTCCACATCGTATCACCGTTCTGCACCACATAAACGGTTTTGCCGTCAATCTCCTCCAGAGGAATCTGCACCAGTTCCCCTTCATGGATTTTATTGGGATCTTTAATCTGGGGATTCGCTTTGATCAGCTCTTCCAATGAAATACCGAATTTTTTGGCGATCATCCATAGGGTATCGCCCTTCGCGATCATATAAGTCTGCATCCACGCACCATCCTTTTCCGTGATTACAATTACTTTATGCGAAAGCCTTCAATTATTGCCTGACCTCCTCCGCGAAAAATGACAAAAAGATGTTGAAAAAACGAAATGACAAAATTTCAAACATTTCATGTAAACATTTTAAACTATAATCTTTCCTGATTTCCCTTTACCTTATGGATAAAATTTGCAATAATAAGAGTACAAAGTAGTGTGTAGAGAAAAAAACACACATCTTAGGAGGTATTTTTAATTATGGCAACATTAGAATCTGTATCCAATTGCGTTGTAACCGGTAACATCGGTGCTGTCACTGGCGAAGTCCAGGCTCTGATCGATGGTGGCGTAGCTCCTGCTAGCATCATTAACGATGGTCTTATCGCTGGCATGAACATCGTCGGCCCCAAATTCAAAGCTGGCGAAATGTTCGTTCCTGAAGTTCTCATGGCTGCGAAAGCTATGGCTGCTGGCGTTGAACTCGTAAAACCCTTGCTCGCTGGCGAAGACATGAAATCCGAAGGTAAAGTCGTTCTCGGTACCGTTAAAGGTGACCTCCATGACATCGGCAAAAACCTCGTTGGCATGATGCTCGAATCCACCGGTTTTGAAGTTGTTAACGTTGGTATCGACGTTGCTCCCGAAAAATTCTTGGAAGCTGCTAAAGAATCCGGCGCTCAGATCGTCGCTATGTCCGCTCTTCTCACCACCACCATGCTCGCTATGAAAGAAACCGTTGACCTCTTCAAAGAAAACGGCATGGACACCAAACTCATCGTCGGTGGTGCACCTGTATCCCAGGAATTCGCTGATGAAATCGGTGCTGCTGGCTTCGCTCCCGATGCTGCTACCGCTTGCGACCTCTGCAAAGACTTGCTTGCATAATCAACTGTTTCATACAGTACAAAAAAGAGACGATCTTACGATCGTCTCTTTTTTTGCGCTTGACCGAAAACATCGTTCAGCATCCCAAATCAACTCGAACCAAAAACATCGTTCAGCGCTTCAAATCAAAAAGAACGCCGGATTCGATCGGGTTTCCCCGCCGCATCCGGCTTTTTCATTTCATACCAATATTTTTCGGCCGAACAAAATATCTCCCATTCAGCTTTCTTTTCCTGCGGCCCCGTTCCCTTTCAGCCGGATATTCATCAGAACAATACCGCCGACAATCAGCGCAATACCCAGAATCACAAAGCCGGACAGAGGTTCCGATAAAATGACCGCGCTGGCCACCGCCGCCATCACCGGTTCCGAAGTCGCCAGCATCGCCGCTTCTCCGGCCTCCAGCTTTTTCATCCCGGTGGTAAAAAGGACATAAGGAAGCAAACAGGAAAAGACAGCCACCGCGACGCAAAGTCCAAAAGCCGGCAGCGACATATAGGTCCCGATGGATCCCATATCCACAAAAGGAATCGCGCCAACAGCGCTGACTAAAATCGCGTAAAAGGTAATCGTCGGTGTCGCGTACCCCCGATTCAGGGCCAACCGTCCGAAAATCGTATACAGACCATAGGTCAGGCCTGCCATCAGTCCCCAGAAAATCCCCGCCGCCGTCACTGTTTGAGCGCCGCTGAAAAGACCGGCGGAGCAGGCACAGCCGATAAAAATAATCACCAACGCCGCCAGTTTGCGCAAGGTGATCCTTTCCTTAAAGAGAAAGGCGGAAATCAGCACCACAAAGCCGGGACCGGTATAAAGAAGAGAAACCGTCACCGCCACCGTGGTATGTACCAGTGAGGTATAGTAACAATAGTTAAAGAACAACATACTGATCAACCCGGCACCGAGGAAAATCCAGAAATCCTTCAAGCGGAATTTAAAAAGAGAAGGATCCTTCACCAGAAGACCGACCAGAAGGATCACCGCCGCGATCACCATTTTCACGAAAGTGACCTGCATCTGATCGAATCCATACACCGATAAAAACCGAAAAAACAGACCGTTAAGCCCCCAGAGGCATCCGGCCGTCAAAATACAAAGATACGACAGTTTCTTCACAAAAGTACCTCCCCAAACATCAACAATACATCAGAATTCCCATAGAGTTCTACATCACGCCATCATAACGAAACCATCATTGTTTCCATAAAAGCAAAAAAGCCGATCATCCCCAAAGGGTACCGGCAAAATAAATTCAAATACGCAAAGTACGCCTCATCTTTTACTTTCAACAACCGATGTCCGAACAGAAACGATCCGAACCTCAGGGAAGCTCAATTCTCGGTTTATTTTTTGATTTCCGATAAAGCACAATGGTATGACCGATGGTCTGGGCCAGTTCGGCGTGGAGCTCCTCCGCCAGGGTTTCCCCGGCGTCATGAACTTCTTCGGCGGAGTTTTTCAGAATCTTGATTTTAATTAACTCTCTGGCTTCCAAAGCATCGTCAATCTGTTTAAAAAAGTTCTCCCCGAGACCGTCCTTGCCGATCTGATACAGCGCGTCCATGGTCATGGCCTTACTTCTCAAAAAACGTTTTTGTTTACCCGTTAACATGGTTTCTCCTTTTATTCCGCAAAATCAAATTCAAGATCGTAAGCGATCACCGTATCGCCGTGATGGGCGCCGGCTTTTCTCAGCCCGTCGTCAAGACCCATGGCCTTAAAGATGCGTTGTAAACGCTGAACCGCCGCTTCGTTACCGAAATCCGTCATGGCGATCCACTTCTTCACCTCGTCGCCTTCCACGATAAACCAGCCGTGGTCGTCACGATGAATGGTAAAGGGACAACGTTCCTTGAATTTGGTCACTTTGATTTCTTCTTCTTTTTTCTCTTCAACTTTCGGCGCCGCCAGAATCAACTCATAACAACGGAAAAGAATCTTCTTCAGATCGCCGCCGGCCGCCGCCGAAATGGGATAAATCTCAAATTCATCGCCGTACCGTTCCTCAAGACGTTTCAGGTTCTCTTCGGATTCCGGCAAGTCCATTTTATTGGCGGCAATGATCCGGGGTTTTTCCCAGAGTTCATCTTTATATTTTTTCAGCTCATTGCTGATAATCTCAAAATCATCCAGGGGGTCTCTTCCCTCCTGACCGGACATATCAATTAAATGCACCAATACTTTCGTCCGTTCCAGATGGCGCAAAAAATGATGACCGAGACCGGCACCTTCATGGGCGTTTTCAATCAGCCCCGGTACGTCGGCAATGCAAAACGTCTGCTCATCGCCGAGATTCACAATGCCCAGATTCGGTTCCAGCGTCGTAAAGGGATAATCGGCAATCTTGGGACGGGCCGAAGAAACACGGGAAATAAAGGTGGATTTCCCCGCGTTGGGCATCCCCACCAGCCCCACATCGGCCAGAACTTTCAGTTCCAGCCGGATCCAGGCTTCTTCACCGGGTTCCCCTTTTTCCGCCACTTCCGGCGCTTTATCACGGTTCGAGGCAAATCGGGCGTTGCCCCGGCCGCCGCGGCCGCCGTGAACCACACACACTTCCTGACCGTCCTCAATGAGATCAGCAAAAATCGCCTCTTCACCGTCGAAACGCACCACAGTGCCGAGAGGGACCTTCAAATAGATATTTTTACCGGATTTCCCCACCTTGTTGCTGTTCTGTCCGTTTTCTCCCCGGGGCGCTTTATAGTGTTGTTTCATCTTAAAATCAAGCAGCGTGCGCAGATTATGGTCAGCCACCAGATAGACACTGCCGCCACGGCCGCCGTCACCGCCGTTGGGGCCCCCTTCGGGAACAAACTTTTCCCGGCGAAAAGACACAAGACCATTTCCGCCGTCACCGGCTTTGAGATAGACTTTCGCTCTGTCGTAGAACATAAAACCTCCTTGGGTATATCAGAAAATCGCAGTCAACACCAAAAGCGCATTCATTACCGGGCAACCGGTTTCATCCGGATTCTCTCCGTAAAATCCCGGGAATTCCGGGTAAAACACATTCACCGAAAAAGAACCGGAGCGTTATGCTCCGGTTCTCAAGCGCGAATCAATCATTCATCTGCCTTGAAATACATTCAGCAAGCCAAAGCTTTAATTGCGTTCGCTGTAAACGCTGACCTGTTTGCGGGTATGGCTTACCGTTTCAAAGCTTACATAGCCGTCCATTTTGGCAAAAAGGGTATCGTCTCTGCCGAGACCGACGTTATTGCCAGGGTGGAATTTGGTACCTCTCTGTCTTACGAGGATACTACCGGCTGTTACGAACTGACCGTCATGTCTTTTCAGACCGAGCATTTTGGGTTTACTGTCGCGACCGTTCTTGGAACTACCGCCTGCCTTTTTATGTGCCATTTAAAATCCCACCTCCTTATAATGCGATATCTTTTACAAGCACTTCCGTATAGGGCTGTCTGTGGCCGTTTTTCTTGCGAATGTTCTTTTTGGGTTTGTAATGAACCACAACGACCTTTTTGTGTTTGCCCTGTTCGGTAACTTCGCCGACCACTTTCGCACCTTCCACGTAAGGAGCGCCGGCTTTGAGACCGTCATCGCCTTTTACGGCGATCACTTTGTCAAATACGACTTCGCCGCCTTCATCAACGACGAGCTTTTCGACTTTGACTTTGTCGCCAACGGCAACTTTGTACTGTTTGCCGCCGGTTTCGATAATTGCGTACATATTTTTTACCTCCGTTAATACTCGCTCTTTTACGCGGGAAAATCCACTTAAAACATAAAAGATGCGGTTGTAACAGTCAAAGTATACTCCAAACAAGACTTTTTGTCAAGGGATTTCTCCCTTCTTTCGTCGATTTCACCAAAGAAATTCCGTCAAAAAAACCTGCAAAACCCATCTCCCTCAAATCCGCGTCAAGGAGACGTATTTTCACAAAACAAACATGATTCTCCCTTGTTCCGACAACACGCTTTTGATAAACTGTGATAAATTGGAGGTTATTTCATGGAAATCATCGCATCCTGGTTCTTATATTTTATTATCTATTCCATCCTCGGCTGGGCGGCAGAAACAGTCTACTGTTCCATTCCCCAAAAGCACTTCGTCGAACGGGGCTTTCTCCGTGGCCCTCTCTGTCCCATCTACGGCGCCGGTGCCGTCATCATCCTCCGATCTCTGGAACCCTATATCGATAACATCCCCGCCCTCTTTATCCTCGGTCTGATTCTCACTTCCATATTGGAATACATCACAAGTTTCCTCATGGAAAAACTCTTTCATATGCGCTGGTGGGATTATTCCGAACACCGCTTCCATATCAACGGACGGGTCTGCCTTTTAAACTCTGTCCTTTTCGGTCTCCTCTGCGTCGTCCTCACCGAAGTGATCCACCCGCCCATCGAAGATCTGGTTCACCGACTTCCCGACACAGCGCTGTTCATCATCGCGGCGGCACTCTTCCTTCTGTTCATTGCCGATGTCATCGTCTCCGTCCACGCCACAATCCGGCTGAAAAACCACCTGGAAAAACTGAGAGAGGCAGAAGAACAAATCCGCCTCCGCCTCGAAGAGCACAAAGAAAAGCGGGAGGAACAGAAAGAAAGAATCAAAGAACAGCTGGAAATCTCCGCAGACCTGCTGAAAGAGCGCATTACCGAATCCGGCGAGGAGCTCAAAGAACAGCTGGAAGCCGGCAAAGCCAAACGCAAAGAAACCAGGGAACAACGGGCCGAACAGTTCCGAGCGGAAAAAGAAGAGCTCAAAGAGTATTTCAAAGAAAAATCCGCCCGTCTCACCTCCGGCGAAAAATACCTTCTCCGCTCCTTCCCTCACATGAAATCCAGCAGCCATACGATGGAACAGGCGTTGGAGCACTATCGAGACATCATGAACAAAGACCGGCCCAACCAAAAGAAAAAATAAAAGATCCGCCTGTCCCCGCACGGTCTTTCCATATCGTCACAATGATAAAAAAGAGCTGTTTCACAAATAGGAAACAGCTCTTTTTTATGGAGAGTAAAAGAAGGGATCAAATTGTATCGTCTTCCGCCGACGCCGTTTCTTTCCTCCGTTTTTCATGGTTTTTCAAACGGATGGGGATTTCCGGCGCGAAGAGTCCTTTGATTGCCGCCAACAGCAGGAGAATCATCAGGAATAGAA
>JBJDXI010000022.1:0-3684 GCA_051866595.1 Clostridia bacterium | reverse complement strand
GCATTATCCAAATCAGGTTTACGGGTCGAAGGTCGCACCTTCCTCTCAGCCTGTGATACAAGCTCCCCGGAATTATATATTTTCTTTATCTGTTATTATACTCCGGTTGCTTTTAAAAAACAAGTTTTTGAGGTGGATTCTGTTGCTTTTTTTGAATCCGCCGCGGTATAAATTTCTTTTTCGGTTAAAATGGATCGTTCCATTGACAAGGGATTTAAAAATGCGATATAATATGATGTTGTATTATGATAAGAATTTCCTTTTCAGGAACAATATAGGAGAACGAATTATGGATAAAAAGTACGAAGCCCAGGCCATTGAAGCCAAATGGCAGAAAAAATGGGAAGAAGAAAAAACCTTCAAAGTAACGGAAGACAGCGAAAAAGAAAAGTATTATCTTTTGGAAATGTTCCCGTATCCTTCGGGGAACCTGCATATGGGTCATGTGCGCAACTACTCCATCGGCGATGTGGTGGCCCGTTTCAAAAAAATGCAGGGATATAACGTTTTGCATCCCATGGGCTGGGATTCCTTCGGCCTGCCCGCGGAAAACGCCGCCATCAAGCATCAGGTGCATCCCGTGGAATGGACCCTGAGCAATATGGACAATATGCGCCGCCAGCTCAAGACCCTCGGCATCAGCTACGACTGGGATCGTGAAGTGGCAACCTGCCTCCCCGATTACTATAAATTCACCCAGTGGATCTTCCTCCAGCTCTACAAAAACGGCCTGGCCTATAAAAAGAAAGCCGCGGTGAACTGGTGCCCCTCCTGCGCCACGGTTCTCGCCAACGAACAGGTCGTGGACGGCTGCTGCGAACGCTGCCATACCGAAGTGGAAAAGAAAAATCTCTCCCAGTGGTTCTTTAAAATCACCGATTACGCCCAGCGCCTTCTGGACGATCTGGAACTCCTCCCCGGCTGGCCCAACAAAGTCAAGACCATGCAGGAAAACTGGATCGGCCGCAGCACCGGTGTGGAAATCGATTTTAAACTGGAAGATTCCGATAAAACCATCTCCGTATTCACCACCCGCCCCGATACCGTTCACGGCGTGACCTTTATGGTTTTCGCGCCGGAACATCCCATCGTGGAAGAACTGGTGGCCGGCACCGAATACGAAGCCGGCGTCAGAGAATTCCAGAAAAAGATGCAGTCTCTCTCCACCGTGGACAGAACCTCCAGTGATCTGGAAAAAGAGGGGATGTTCATCGGCAAATATGTTATCAACCCCTTAAACGGCGACCGCATCCAGCTCTGGATTACCAACTATGTCATCATGGATTACGGTACCGGCGCCGTTATGGGCGTCCCCACCCACGACCAGCGCGACTTTGAATTCGCCAAAAAATACGGTATCGATATGAAAGTCGTTATCGCTCCCGAAGACAACCCCGACCTCAAAGTGGAAGATATGACCGAAGCCTATGTGGAAGAAGGGAACCTCGTGGCCTCCGGCCGTTTCGACGGTATGAACAACCGCAAAGCCATCGAAGCCATTGCCGATTATCTGGAAGAAACCGGTATCGGCCGCCGGGTTGTCAACTTCCGCCTCCGTGACTGGCTCATTTCCCGTCAGCGTTACTGGGGCGCGCCCATTCCCGTGGTCTACTGCGAAAAATGCGGCACCGTTCCCGTTCCCGAAGATCAGCTTCCCGTTTTGCTGCCCACCGATGTGGAATTCACCCCCGGCGGTGATTCTCCCCTGACCACCAGCAAAACCTTTAAAGATACCACCTGCCCCTGCTGCGGCGGCCCCGCCACCCGGGAAGTGGATACCATGGATACCTTCGTCTGCTCCTCCTGGTATTATCTCCGCTATACCGATCCCAAAAACGCCGAAGAAGCCTTTAACCGTGAAGTCAGCGACTATTGGATGAATGTGGATCAGTACATCGGCGGTGTGGAACACGCCATCCTGCATCTGATGTATGCCCGGTTCTTTACCAAGGTCTTTTACGATCTCGGCCTGACCAAGGCCAAGGAACCCTTCCAGAACCTGCTGACCCAGGGTATGGTGCTGAAAGACGGCACCAAAATGTCCAAATCCCTGGGTAATGTGGTGAGCCCCGAGGCTATCATTGATAAATACGGCGCCGATACGGCCCGTCTCTTTATCCTCTTCGCCGCGCCGCCGGAAAAAGACCTGGAATGGAACGACGCCGCGGTGGAAGGCTGCTACCGCTTCCTGAACCGCGTATGGCGTCTCGTGCTGGCCAACGCCGAAACCGAGGCGAAGGGCTACGATATGGCTTTTCTCAGCCGTGAAGATAAAGATATCCGCCGCAAGATCCATGCCACCATCAAGAAGGTGACCGAAGATATCAGCGAACGTTTTAACTTCAATACCGCCATCAGCGCCATTATGGAACTGAACAACGCCCTCGTGGCCTACAACGATTCCGCCGATAAGAAAGACGGCCTGATGAAAGAAGGTCTCGAAGCGCTGATCATTCTGCTTTCGCCCTTCGCTCCCCATATTACCGAAGAACTGTGGCAGCTCACCGGCCATGAAGATACTATCATTGAGCGAAGCTGGCCTTCCTATGACGAATCGGCTTTGGCCGTGGATGAAGTGGAAATTGTTGTTCAGGTCAACGGCAAGCTCAAAGCCAAGGAAATGGCTCCTGCCGGTCTGGATAAACCCGGTCTGGAAGATTTTATCAAAGGCACGGAAACCTTCCGCACCCTTACCGACGGATTGAATGTGGTGAAAGTCGTCTGCGTTCCCAACAAACTCGTCAATATTGTTGTGAAGCCCTGAGGTTTTTATGGATATTCAGCCCATCTATCTCTTTTACGGAGAGGAAAAGTTCCTGTTATATAAAGACGTGGCTTTCTTTCGGGATTACTTTGCCAAAGAAGGCGTCACTGCCGAAGAATTTGACGGCGCGAAAGTTTCACTTTCCGCCGTCATTGCTTCTGCCGCGGAAATGCCCTTGTTCGGCGGCAAACGGCTGATTATTGTGGATCACGCACCCTGGTTTTCCCAGAAACCCAAAAAGGGGAAGGAAGGCGCGGAGGTAAAGTCCTCTTCCTCGGAATCCGAGGGAAAAGAGCTGATTGCCTACGCGGAAGATCCCAATGAAGATACCTGTCTGGTCTTTATTGCCGACAGCGCCGATAAGCGGATGAAAACGGTAAAAGCCGTGGAAGCCGCGGGAAAAGTACGGAAATACGAACCGAAGAAAAGTTATGAACTTCCGGATTATGTCCGAAAATATCTGGCTCGTCAGAAGAAAAAAATTTCCCCCCGGGGACTTGATCTTTTGCTGGCAATGACCGGGGAGGATCTGGGCGTTCTCACTTCGGAAATGGATAAACTGGTGCTTTATATCGATAACCGGGAGCGTGTTGAAGAGGAAGATGTGGAGAAAATTGTCTCTCAGAGTGCTGAGGCTACCGGCTTTCTGCTTTCCGACGCCATCGGCCTGCGCCGGAAGGAAAAGGTGAGGGAATACGCCGTTTCGGTATTGGAGCGGACGAAACCCGGGGAATACGCCATGCTTTTTGGCTATCTCGTCAATTATTTTCGGTTGCTGATCCGAATCAAGGATCTTGCCGCCGCCCGGAAAACGGAAAAGGCCATCGCCAAGGAACTGGGCGTTCATGAATTTCGGGTAAAGAAAAGAAGGAGGGAGCGATAACCGGCATTCAGTGTAATGCCGGTTATTTTACTTCAAA
>JBJDXI010000021.1:0-19184 GCA_051866595.1 Clostridia bacterium | reverse complement strand
CCTCAATGGCGCAGAGCAGTGCCGTGGCGCCGGCCGGGGGATGCACCGTATCGGTAATCGCCATGAGCAGGGTGGCGACCATCACGGCCAGAGCCATGCAGTACCATGTGCTGCCCATCAGTTTCACGCAGGTAATGGCAACGATGGCGGCGATGATATGGCTGAACACGAGATTTTTCGGTTTCGCCAGCGGTGATGAGGTGGCGTAGTAGATCAATACGGCGCTGGAGCCGAAGGGGGCGATGATCCACAGCTCGCCGGTGATGTGGGCGAGAAAGGCCAGCCCGCCGATGCCGCAGAATATACCGACACAGGTCATCACCGCTTCTTTCCATGATATGGTATGCATGATACGATTCTTCCTTTTTCTCTTATTCTATGATGCATTATATCACGAAAGAGGGTTGTCGAATGTTTGAATTCCAACAAACTTTGGGCCTTTTGGTAAAATCTGTTACGTTCGCTGGAAAGAAAGAAGGAAATCCTTGTGATTCCCGGGGAAATTCGCTATACTAAAGGCAGTGAATTTGTATGCTTTGAGGTTAATTATACATGAAAAAAGAAAAAGAAGAATACAAAGAACGCGCCGTCCTTGCCGGACTTACCGCCGATTCTCTCCCCAAAGATCAGCGCTCCGATGAGGATTCCATGAATGAACTGGAAAGCCTTTTGTCCACCGCCGGCGGCGTCTGCTGCGGACGGATGCTCCAGCATCGCCGGAAACCGGATCCCAGGTCGCTTCTGGGGGCCGGAAAAGTGGAGGAACTGCGGATGATGATCGCCATGGAAAACTGTACCCTCGCGGTGTTTGATAACGATCTGACACCCTCCCAGACAAGGGTGCTCAATACGGAACTGGGAGTTCGCGTTGTTGACCGCAGTGCGCTGATTCTGGATATTTTCGCCCAGCGGGCTCAGACGAGAGAAGGCAGCCTCCAGGTGGAACTGGCGCAGTATCAGTATTTACTGCCCCGACTTACCGGGATGTGGACCCATCTTGACCGTGAGACGGCCAGCGGCGGCAAATCGCCCATTGGTACCAGAGGTACCGGTGAAACTCAGCTGGAAAGCGACCGCCGCTATATCCGCCGCCGCATTGAAAAGCTGGAAAAGGAATTGCGGCAGGTGCGGCAAAACCGCGCCACCCAGCGGAGCCGCCGTCAGAAAAACGGCATCCCTCTTGTGGCCCTGGTGGGTTATACCAATGCCGGGAAGTCCACCCTGATGAACCGTCTCACCCATGCGGAAATTCCCGCCAATGACCGTCTCTTTGATACCTTGGATACCACCACCCGCCGTCTGCGACTGGATAACGGTCGTACCTTACTGTTTTCCGACACTGTGGGCTTTATTCGGCGTCTGCCTCATCATCTGGTGGAATCCTTCAAAGCGACACTGGAAGAGCTGAGCTATGCTGATGTGATTCTTCACGTCATCGACGCCTCCCATCCTCAATGGCAGGAAACGGCACAGGTGGCCGAAGAGCTTATCGACCGGCTGGCCAGACCGGAAATTCCCCGGCTCCGGGTCTTCAATAAAGCCGATCTCCTCGACGAGGAGCAGAAAGAGATGCTTTCTTACGAACAGGATAACCTTTTCATCTCCGCGAAAACCGGTGACGGCGTTTCCGAACTCCTCGGGCGTCTGGATGAATTAACAAAGAATTATTCTTGAGAAGCCACAATGAACCGGACAGGGGCTTTAATGGTCTCTGTCCGCTTTTTTACGGATATTTCCCCGGTTTTTGCAGGGACTTTCCTTTCTCTTTTTTCGGCAAGATTCGGCAATCGGCGGCATATAATGGAAGAAAACCGTCTGTTTGGAGATGATCTTTTGATTCTTCTGTTACGGGGTTGGCGCCGCCTGCGCGTCTATTGTTTCTGCGGCTATATCGGAAACCAGTTTTTCCCAAAACCGCTTACCGCTGCCGAGGAAAAGGAGCATCTGGAAAAAATGGCCCGGGGAAACCGGGAGAGCCGCAATATTCTGATTGAGAAGAATCTGCGTCTTGTGGCCCATATCTGCAAAAAATACGAACAATGCGCCATCGACAAAGACGATCTGATTTCCATCGGTATCATCGGTCTGATCAAAGCCATCGACTCTTTTTCCGCCGATCGCAATGTGCGTCTGGCCACCTACGCTTCACGCTGTATTGAAAATGAGATTCTGATGGCGATTCGCGCCGGAAAAAATCTGGGGCAGGAAATGTCCCTTTACGAACCTTTGGGTCAGGATAAAGAGGGAAATGAAATCAGCCTTTTGGATATTCTGGAAAGTGACGGTCTGAATATCGCCGATAAGGTGGGACTGAAAGAGAATATTCAGATTCTTTATCATACGATGGACCGGGTGCTTTCGGAACGGGAAAAGAAAGTGCTGATTCTTCGCTACGGTCTGGGTGGTGAAAAAGAGCTTCCCCAGCGTGTTATCGCGGAGCGGCTGGGCATCAGCCGATCGTATGTATCCCGGATTCAGAAAACCGCCGTGACAAAGTTGACAAAAGCTTTTGAGGAAAAGGGTTACGCCGAATAATCATTGCGCGGAGGGCCCGGATTTAGTATAATAAAAATAAATACGTGAAATGGAACAGGAACCGATATGAGTATTTTTCGACCCGATTATCTGATTGATGATATTTACGCGCTGCCTTTGGCGGAACTGAAAGAAAAAGGCATTACCCACATTCTTTTTGATGTGGATAATACCATCGTTCCCTATAACTCCCAGGAAATTCCCGAAAAAACCGTGGAGTGGTTTCACGCCACGGCCAAAGACGGTTTCCATCTCTGTATTCTTTCCAATAACAGCGATGAACGGGTTGCCCCGGTAGCGCAAAAACTGGGGATCGACTTTGTGGCCCATTCCAAAAAGCCGCTGCTCAACGGGGCAAACCGCGCAGTGAAGCTCTTTAACGCGCCCAGGGAGCAGATTGCTCTTGTGGGAGACCAGCTTTTAACCGATGTCGCCTGCGGCAACCGGGCCGGTTTTACTACCTTTGTGGTGAAACCTATCAATCCCGATGAATTATGGATCACCAAGTGGAACCGGAATTACGAAAAACTTCTCTACCGTCTGATGGGCATCGAACGATAGCCGTAAAGATCGGTGTCTGATGATTTTGCCGGCGTTTCTTTGGATGCGCCGGCAAAGGAATTTGAAACCTGATTTTGCATATACTTAGGGAAGAGACCACGAATCAAAGGAAATTCTTTCCGCGGGTAATCAAAAGCAGGTGAAATCATGAAAAATATTGTTCTGATCGGTTTTATGGGCAGCGGTAAAACATCGATGGGCCGGTTTCTCAGCCGCGAGCTTGATTATGATTTTTTTGATACGGATAAAGAAATGGAAAATGTTACCGGTCTGAAGGTCAATCAGATCGTCAAAAAATACGGTAAAATCCGTTTCGCATCCGAGGAGCGGCTCATTGTGAAAAAACTGGCGGCGATGGAGCATACCGTTATTGCCACCGGCGGCAGTTTTATTGATAATGAAGATAATATCAAAGCGTTAAAAGACAACAGTATCTTCGTATTTCTCGATGTGGACGACGATGTGATCATCGACCGTCTGAAACGCCGCAAGGTGCGTCCCTTTACGGAAAAGGGCAGTCTGGCGGAGCTCGTTCCCGAAATTTACGGACGCCGCCGCCCGGTTTACGAAAAATACGCGGATATTACGATCAATACAACGGAAATGACAATGGAGGAAACGGCCAAGGAAATTATGGATCGGCTGTGACAGAAGGTATGTACGGAGAAGAAGAAATCAGAAAAATTTTAAACGCGGCAACGAGCCACGGCGGCGACTATGCCGATCTCTATCTGTCGAAAAGCTATACCGGCACCGTTTCGGCGGAGGAAAAAACGATCCGTCGGTTTTACCGCGGTTTTGACGAGGGCGCCGGTATCCGGGTGATGAAAGGGGATTTCGCGGCGTATTTTTACACCTCTGATCTCTCTTTTTCTTCTTTGATGGCCATGGCGGAGCGGGCCGGGGAAAGCGTAAACGGAGCCGGCGCCGCTTCTCCCTTCGCCTGGAGAGACCGGCGGATCATCGGGGAAGATCACGAGGTTTACGATCTGGAAAAAATCGGCGGAATTATCCGCCGCGTCAACGAGGAGGCCTGGCGGATTTCAGATAAAATCACCCAGGTTTCCATCTCCTACGGAGACGGACGCAAAGAAGTTCTGATGGCCTCCACGGAAGGAAAGCTGATCCGTCAGCATCTCTGCCGGAAACGCTTTTTTGTCCGGGTTGTGGCCGCGGAGCATAACGAGCTGCAAACGGCCATTGAGACCCTGGGAGATACCGAAGAAGTTTTCGGCTGGAGTGAGGAAACGCTGAACGCCAAAGTGAAAGCGGCGGCGGAACGGGCTTTGCGCCAGCTTACCGCTGAGGAAGCACCTTCCGGTACGATGCCGGTGGTGATGTCCTCGGAGGCCGGTGGCACCATGGTTCACGAAGCCTGCGGCCACGGTTTGGAGGGGGACTCCGTTTCCAAAGGATTGTCGGTCTATAAAGAAAAGCAGGGCCAGAAAGTGGCTTCGGAAAAGGTCACCGTCATTGACGACGCCACGTTGGCCGGTCATTACGGCTCCTATTCTTACGATGACGAGGGAAATGCCGGACGGCGTAACGTCCTCATTGAGAACGGGGTTCTGAAACAATATATGTATGATGTACGCTCCGCCCGCCGGGTGGGTTGTTCCTCCACCGGCAACGGCCGGCGGGAAAGCTATCGTTTCGCTCCTCAGGTGCGGATGAGCAATACCTTTATCGCGCCGGGAAACGATGATCCCGCTTCGGTCATTGCCGATCTGAAAAGAGGCTTTTTTGTGCGGAAGATGGGCGGCGGACAAGTCAATACCATCAGCGGCGACTTTGTTTTTGAAGTCAGCGAAGGTTATCTGATTGAAAACGGCAAATTGACCGTACCGGTGAAAAACGCATCCCTTATCGGCAACGGTCCTAAAACGCTGTCTTCTGTTTTCGCCGTCGGCAATGATCTGGGCTTTGCCATCGGTACCTGCGGCAAGGGCGGACAATCCGTTCCCGTCGGCGATGCCCAGCCCACCATCGGCATTTCGGAATTGGTTGTAGGAGGAAAAGGATGAACGAAAAACAGATTGCGGAAAATGCCATGGCTTACGCCTTGAAGCAGGGCGCTGACCAGTGTGAAATCTATTGGCTGCGCCGGACTTCCTCCTCAACGCAGATGCGGGACGGTGAAATCGCCGACGATACCTCGGCGGAACGGTGGGGATATTCGGTCCGCCTGATCCGTAACGGTGTACCGGGGTTTTCTTACGGTACGGGACTGGAAAGCGGCGCTTTGCGCCGTTCCGTCGATGACGCGTTGCTCTCCTGCGATTTTTTGGAAAAAGATCCCCACTATCATTTTACCGTACCGGGGAAAAACTATCCGGTAGTACCTTCCGTGCCGAAAGAAACCATCGATTTCGCGAGGAAAAAAGAGGTTCTGGAACAGATGACCGCTTCGGCGAAAACCGATGAACGTATCCGCCGTGTGGAGCGGACCTCCGTCGGGGAAACCTCCGGTTCGGTTCATATCATGAATTCTCTCGGCCTTGATCTCAGTCGGGAATCTTCTTACGTTACCGCGTCGGCGACGGTGGTTGCCGCCGATGGAAATGAAGAGCATCTCGGCAGTGAATTCAAAGCGGCGAACCGCTATGATGATCTTGATTTTTCACTTATCGGCCGGAAAGCCGCGGCAGACGGTCTGGACAAACTCGGCGCCGGAATCATTGAAACCGCGGAACTGCCGGTGCTGTTCCGTCCCGACGCCGTTATTGATCTTCTCGGCGTTTTGCTGCCTTCCTTTTTAGGCGATCATGTGGAAAAGGGGATGTCCCAGTTAAAAGGAAAGCTCGGCGAGAAAATCGCCGCCGGCGGTGTCAGTCTCTACGATGACGCTTTGATGAGTGAAAGTGTTTTGAAAATTCCCTTTGACGATGAGGGACAGCCCTGCGGCAAAACCGCCCTCATTGAAAACGGCGTGGCGAAAGCATTTCTGTATAATAATGAATACGCATCCCGGGCCGGAAAGGAAAGCACCGGCAATGGATTCTGCTCCTCCCATAAAGGCCTCCCCGGTATCGGTCTGAGCAGTTATTATCTGGCCAAAGGTGATGTGCCTTTGGAAGAAATCCTCCGTAAACAGGAAAAAACCCTTTGGGTGAAAGATCTGATGGGTCTGCACATGGCCGATGCTGTCAGCGGTGATTTTTCTTTGGGCGCTGTGGGTAAATTGATTGAACACGGCGAGGTGACCCAAGGCGTGCGAGGTATTATGGTAGCAGGCAATTTGTTTGATTTGCTCTGTAATATTGAGACCATTGGCAATGATTTTACCGTATTTGGTGATGTGGGTTCTCCGTCTTTTCTGATAAAATCTTTGAAAATCAGTGGAAAATAAAACCATTCTGTGGTAGAATATATTTGAGGTATCATGTATATATGGAAAGACTGAATTCTTTACGTGAAAAAATGGCGGAACGGAACCTTGATGCCATGTTTCTGCATCAGCGGGAAAACGTTCTCTATATGACGGGCTTTACCGGCACCACCGGCGGCCTTTACGTCACGGAAAACCGCGCGTTTGTCTTGGTGGATTCCCGCTATGAGGAACAGGCCAAGGAACAGTGCGAAGGTTTTGACGTCGTTCTGAGCGGTCGTCCCTATGAAATCGCTAAAGTGAGAGACGGCGAAAAACGTATCGGTTTTGAGGAAGACGTTCTGACTTATGAAGTGTATCATCTTTTAAAAGCCGAAGCCGGTGAAGACGCGGAACTGGTTCCCGCCGCGGAGATCATGAAAAATCTGCGGATGATCAAGGACGAAACGGAACTGGAAAAGCTGAAAACCGCGGTTCGCATCGCGGATAACGCTTTTCATCATATTCTGCCCTTCATCAAAGAAGGCGTCTATGAAATCGACATTGCCACGGAGCTTGATTTTTATATGCGGAAACAAGGTGCCACGGGGCCTTCCTTTGATTTTATCGTCGCCGGCGGCGCCCGCTCGGCAATGCCCCACGGAGTAGCCGGCCGCAACAAACTCAAAGCCCACGAAACGGTTCTGATGGATTACGGCTGTGTCTATGAAAATTACTGTTCCGATATTACCCGCACCGTTTTTCTGGGCGATCCCGGCGAAGAAGCTAAAGCTCTCTATTATATCGTGAAAGAGGGTCAGAAACGCGCCTACGCCAACAGCCTTATCGGCAAGCCCATTTCCTTCGCGGAGCAGGCGGTTCGTTCCTTCTTCGCCGAAAAGGAACTGGATGAATATTTCGGCCACAGTCTCGGCCACGGTGTCGGTCTGGAAATTCATGAAGCGCCTGTGGTTAATGCCAGAACCGATGCCAAGTTCAAAAACGGCATGGTATTCACGCTGGAACCCGGCCTTTACATTCCCGGCGCCTGCGGCGTGCGCATTGAAGATATGGTGCTCATGACCTATCAGGGAACGGAAACTCTGACCGGCGCGCCGAAAGAAATGATTATTTTATGATAAATTTTATCAATGATAATACTTTTTACTATTTACAGGGGGTAAGAAAACAATGATTTCTTCCAATGATTTTAGACCCGGCGTAACAATCGAAATTGACGGCGATGCTTATCAGGTTCTTGAGTTTCAGCACGTGAAACCCGGGAAAGGCGCCGCTTTTGTTCGCACGAAAATGAAAAATGTCCGTACCGGCTCTACCATTGAACGTACTTTTGACGCCGGTGAAAAAGTGCCCAAAGCCCATCTCGACCGCCGTGATATGGAATACCTCTACAACGACGGTGAAGCATATATTTTCATGGATCAACAGAATTACGATCAGATCCCCATTACCGACGAACAGCTCGGCGACGGTAAAAAATTCCTCATCGAAAACATGGTCTGCTCCGTTCTTTTCTATAAAGGCGCGATCATGGGCATCGACCTTCCCGGTCAGGTTGTCCTTACCGTTACCGAAACCGAACCCGGCATTAAAGGCGATACTGCTTCCGGCGGCACTAAACCCGCCATTCTTGAAACCGGCGCTAAAGTTAACGTTCCTTTCTTCATCAACGAAGGCGACCGTCTGAGAATCAATACCAAAACCGGCGAATATATTGAAAGAGCCAAAGACTGAGTTCATTTTACAGAGCCTGCTCTGTTTTTACTTAAGTGTACCCCATGAGCTATTTTTACAAAACGAAAAGGAGAAATTATGGGCGCATTAAATGAAAAACTGGCCTATCTGGAAGGCTACATTGAAGGTCTCGATGTCACCGAAGATACCAAAGAAGGCAAAGCCATTCTGGCGATTCTCGATCTTCTCGAAGATATCGTGGAAGAATCCGAAGAAATGCAGGAAGATATTGCCGATCTGGAACAGCTTGGTGATGAACTCGACGAAGACCTCGGTCAGCTGGAAGAATTTGTCCTCGGCGATCTTTGCGAATGTGATTGCGGCTGCGAAGATGAAGATGACGACGATGATTATGAATTCGGCGAAATCGTTTATGAAGACGACGATGAAGACGAAGAAGATCATTGCTGCTGCTGCGAAGAATAATTTCATCGAAATCAGAAAAAAGCGCCTTTCTTTTGGGAAGGGCGCTTTCTGTTTCGGTAAATTTTTCATTTTTTTATCCAATGTTGATTTTTATCGAAATATTTTCGGTTTTCTTTTAAAATCGGTTGACGATTATCATAAATGATGCTATGATTATAGAAAATTTATAAGGTTTTGAGTTCGATAGAGGCGCAGTTTTCACAAGTACTTTCTATACCATGCGGCGGCACCGACGGAAGGAAAAGGGAAATTGCCGAAGTTGTGATATTTGCCGGATCTCACAGCTGGGGTATTGCAGCAGATGCAATGCACTGTCACTTTGGTGAAGCGCTATCAACGGTCTGAATCCTTAATTTGATATTTCGGATTATATTCCATAGCCGTCAGCCGCTTACATCAATGAGAAGCTCCGCTTCTCATTTTTTCATGCTCAAAACGGGAAAGGAATTTACTATGAAAAAAATCACAGCGATCCTCTTGGCAGCTATGATGCTGCTCACACTGTGCGCCTGCGGCGGCAGTGACAGTGAAGCCGAAAACGGTACCCTCCGTGTTGCAATGGAGTGCGGCTATGCTCCTTACAACTGGACTCAGGAAGATGATTCCAACGGCGCGGTTCCCATCGCGGACAGCTCCGATTACGCTTACGGCTACGATGTTATGATGGCTCAGAAAATCGCCGATTCCATGGGCCGTGAACTGGAAATCGTAAAACTTGACTGGGATTCTCTCATTCCCGCTCTGCAGTCCGGTGATGTGGATGCCGTTATCGCCGGTCAGTCCATTACTTCCGAACGCCTTCAGGTTGTCGATTTCTCCGAACCTTACTACTATGCTTCCATCATCACCCTCGTAAAAGCGGACAGCGAATATGCCAATGCCAAAGGTGTTGACGATCTTGCCGGCGCCGTTGCCACTTCTCAGCTCGGTACCATCTGGTACGATATCTGCCTCCCCCAGATCAAAGACTGTGACATCAAACCCGCCAAAGAAACCGCTCCCGCCATGCTCATGGCTTTGGATACCGGCGATGTGGATATCGTTGTAACCGATATGCCCACCGGTCTTGCCGCTCTGGAAGCTTACGATGATTTCGTACTCCTCGACTTCGCCGGCACCGATAACGATTTTGAAGTTTCCGATGAAGAAATTAACATCGGTGTATCCGTGCAGAAGGGTAATACCGAACTGTTGGATGCCATCAATGCCGTTCTCGCGACCATGACGGTAGAAGATTACGAAGCAATGATGAAAGAAGCCATCTCTGTTCAGCCTCTGAGCGAATAATATAACAGGAAGAAAGATGTAATTATGTCCGAATTTATAAATGGTGTCGTAACTTGTTGGGATGTTTACGGTACTTCCTATCTGATGGGGGCCGGAAGAACGCTGCTGATCTCCTTTGTAGGTACGGTCATCGGCTGTATCATCGGTTTCCTTGTCGGTATTGTGCAGACCATTCCCGTATCAAAAAATGATTCGCTGCCCAAGCGGATCGTTCTGAAAATCGTAAATATTATTTTGCGGATCTACGTGGAAGTATTCCGCGGTACGCCCATGATCGTTCAGGCCGTATTCATCTACTTCGGCGCCCGGATGGTTTTCGGCATCGGGATGGGAATGTGGACCTCAGCGTTCTTCATCGTTTCCATCAATACCGGCGCATATATGGCGGAAACTGTCCGCGGTGGGATTCTCTCCATTGACAGCGGTCAGACCGAAGGCGCCAAAGCCATCGGCATGACCCATTTTCAGACGATGCTCCATGTGATTCTGCCTCAGGCTTTCCGTAACATCATTCCCCAGATCGGCAATAACTTTATCATCAACATCAAAGATACTTCCGTTCTGTCGGTGATCAGTATTACGGACCTGTTCTTCGTTCACAAGAGCGTTGTCGGTGCGCTGTATCTCTACTTCCAGTCGGCCACCATCGTCATGGTGATCTATCTGACGATGACTTTGACCGCGTCATTCCTGCTCCGCCGTTTGGAAAGCAAACTTGACGGCAACGACAGCTTTGATCTGGCCACCACCGATACGCTGGCCCATACTTCCGGTATGGCCAAGTACCGTGTGCCGACGAAAAGGGAGGTGTAAACGATGGCAGAACCGATTCTTACCGTCAGCCATCTGCGCAAAAGTTTTGGTAAAAACGAAGTTTTGAAAGATATTGATTTTTCCGTTTCTCCCGGTGATGTCACCAGTATCATCGGTTCCTCGGGTTCGGGAAAATCCACGTTGCTGCGCTGCATCAATCTGCTGGAAACGCCAACCTCCGGCCAGATCCTTTACCATGGCGACGATATTACGCAAAAAGGGTTCTCTGTGACTTCTTACCGCGCGAAGGTGGGGATGGTATTTCAGAGCTTCAACCTTTTCAATAATATGACCGCTCTGGATAACTGCATTATCGGCCAGAAAAAAGTCTTGCACCGCGGTAAAGAAGAGGCTACGGAAAAAGCCATGATGTATCTGGATAAAGTCGGTATGGCGCCGTACATCAACGCCAAGCCCAAACAGCTTTCCGGCGGTCAGAAACAGCGTGTGGCCATCGCCAGGGCTTTGGCCATGGAGCCGGAAATCCTTCTTTTTGACGAACCGACTTCGGCCTTGGATCCTCAGATGGTCGGGGATGTTCTCGACGTTATGTCCGCTCTGGCCAAAGAGGGGCTGACCATGCTGATTGTTACCCATGAAATGGCCTTTGCCCGGGATGTTTCCAAAAACATTGTCTTTATGAAAGACGGTGTCATCTGGGAACAGGGCGCTCCGGAGCAGATTATGATTAATCCGGAAAGGGAAGAAACGAAAGATTTCTTGTCCCGCTTTACCAATCGATAAAGAATTGCGCACCACGAAAAGTGGTGCGTATATTTTTTGGGGAACAGGCCGTAACCGGAAACACTTTTCAGCATTACCGCCCGGTCTGTAAAACTCAAGGATCATCTTTTATATTCTGAACGGAGCTGTTTCTCTGTTGAAATCCGCTTCCTTTTCTTTTTGTCCTTTCTCTTTTCCGGTTTATCGGTGACGAGGAAGGGCTTTTTTTCTTGTAAGTTTTGATAAAATCATGTATAATATATTTTGGTGATATAGGTGATTATTTTAGGAATTGACCCCGGTACCGCTATTTGCGGTTACGGGTTGGTGGAAAAGGAAAATTATCAGTATAAATTGATTGATTACGGCGCGGTAAACACGCCTTCAACCATGTCCCTGGAAGAGCGCCTCGTTCGCATTTACGATGGTATCTGCTTGCTCATTGATCAATACCATCCCGATGAAATGGCGGTGGAGGAGCTCTTTTTTAATAACAATGCCAAAACGGCGCTGTCCGTGGGCCATGCCCGCGGCGTGATTCTGCTGGCCGGCGCTCATAAGGGCGTTCCCATTTATGAGTATACGCCCCTCCAGGTGAAGCAGGGAATTGTGGGATACGGCCGGGCGGATAAAAAGCAGATTCAATATATGGTAAAGACCATGCTCAATATGAAAGAAATTCCCCGTCCCGATGATGCCGCCGATGCGCTTGCCATCGCCATGTGTCACGGGCAGTGTAATAAGAATTTCAGGTAGGAGGGTTTCCATGATCGCATCGGTACGCGGAGAAATTATTTCGGTGGAGGAAGACGCCCTTGTGGTGGACGTCAATCATCTGGGGCTGAGGGTTTACGCGCCTCTCAATCGTATGACAGGGCAATACCGCCTTCACGAAGAAATATTTCTTTACACCCATCTCATCGTCCGGGAGGATCAATGGACGCTGTTCGGTTTTCCTTCCACCGATGAACTCCTTCTTTTTAAACACGTTCTGAATGTCAGCGGCATTGGCGGCAAAAGTGCTATGTCGATTTTGAATCAGCTGTCTCCGGAAGAAATCGTCGGCGCCGCCACGGAAGGAAACGCCAAGCCCTTTGAAAAGGTCAGCGGCATCGGCAAGAAAACGGCTCAGCGCATTGTACTGGAATTGAAAGACAAAGTGTCTAAGCTCGGTATTCAGGGCGTTGCCGTTGCGGAGGAAAAAATAATTCCGGCCAAAGCGGAAGCGGATAACGGCGACGCGGTGGCGGCTCTCTGTCAGTTGGGTTACAGCCCCTCGGAAGCGAAAAAAGCCGTGGTTGCCGTGGTTTCCGAAGAACCGCTCATCGACAGTGATACGCTGCTTAGAAAAGCGCTGATGCGTTTAAGTAAATTTTAGAATTGAGGTCGATTTTCCATGACGGAAGACGATAGAATTATAAGTTCATCCCTGAAACCGGAAGACGTTGTTTCCGAAGCGAACATCCGTCCGATGACGCTGGCGGAATATACCGGACAGGATAAAGTTAAAGAAAAAATGTCCATCTTTATTGAAGCCGCCAAAAAAAGAGGCGGCGCTCTGGATCACGTGTTGCTTTACGGTCCTCCGGGACTCGGTAAAACAACACTGGCCAATATTATCGCCAATGAGATGAATGTTCATATCCGTACCACCGCCGGGCCCGCCATTGAACGGGCCGGGGATCTGGCGGCGATTTTGACCTCGCTGGAACCTCACGATGTTCTCTTTGTCGATGAAATTCACCGGCTCAGCCGTTATGTGGAAGAGATTCTTTACCCGGCTATGGAGGATTTCTGTATTGATATTGTCATCGGTAAAGGCCCCGCCGCCAAAACCATGCGGCTGGAAATACCGCCTTTTACATTGATTGGTGCCACGACCCGTGCCGGGATGCTTTCCTCTCCTTTGAGGGACCGTTTCGGTATTATCAATCGGCTGGAATATTACGAAGTCAAAGATCTGGTTCAGATTTTAAAACGGTCCGCTCTCGTTCTTGACGTGCCTTTGAGCGACGAAGGTGCCGAGGAAATTGCCCGCCGTTCCCGGGGAACGCCGCGTATCGCCAATCGTTTGCTCCGCCGTGTCCGGGACTACGCCGAAGTAAGGGCCGATGGCTATATTGACGGCAATGTCGCTTTGGACGGCCTTAATATGCAGGAAGTGGATCCGTTGGGGTTGGACAGCGTCGATAAAAAGGTGATCCGCACCATCATTGAGAAATTTGACGGCGGTCCTGTGGGCTTGGAAACCATCGCCGCCACCATCAATGAAAGCGCCGATACGGTGGAAGATGTCTATGAACCTTATCTGATGCAGCTGGGTTTCCTCAACCGCACGTTGCGGGGGCGCATGGCGACACCGGCGGCTTACCGTTATCTGGGCTATACTCCGCCGAAACGGGAAACATCGGCGGAAGATGTGCCGGACTCTCTTTTTGGAGATGATTGATTGATGAAAATACTTTACCATGCCTGCTGCGGTGTTTGTTCTCTCTATCCTATTCGGGTGATGAGGGAAGAAAATGTGGATTTCGCTCTCTATTACGCCAATCCCAATATTCATCCTTATAAGGAATGGAAGGAACGTAAAAAAACTTTTGTTGCAGTGGCGGAAATGTATCATGTGAAACATTTTATTGAAAAGGACTACCCTCTGGAACAGTTTTTGAGGGAACAACTGACTTATGAAAATCGCTGTGAATACTGTTATCGGTCCCGTCTGGAGCTGACCGCCCGGAAAGCGCAGGAAGAAGGGTATGATACGATTTCGACAACGCTGTTCATCAGTCCTTATCAAAATCATGAGCTTATCAAAAAAGTCGGAAGGGAAATCGCCTCGGCCAATGGTCTGAACTTTTATGAACGCGATTTTCGGGAAGGATTTCAATACGCCCAGGATCTAGCCGTGGAAAAAGAACTGTATCGTCAGAAGTACTGCGGCTGCATTTTCAGTGAACGGGATCGCTATATGAAGCGGAAAAAGAAGAAGGAGGCGAATACAAATGCGTAAAATAAGATTGTTTTGTTTTTCTTTTCTTATCCTCTGCTGTTTTATCTTTGTATGGGACAGCGGTGTGATGGCTTTCGATAGCTATCATTCTCCAGTCCGTGTAAAAATCGGGAGCGCGTCTTCGGCTTCGGTAACGGTAACCGCCGGGACCTATCAGGTAAAAAGCGGATCGGGAGCGGTGGTTTCCACCCTCAGTGCCGGAGGTACGGCTTCCTTGACCGAGGGGATGATCCTTTCCTCCGTTGACGGCGGCGGCCGTTTTTCTTACGGCGGTACGGAATACCGGGGTGATCTTCGGATTGCCGGCGGCGATGCGGTCAACTGCCTGGGAATGGAAGAGTATTTGTATGGTGTTGTCATGAAAGAACTCGGCGGTTACGCTCCGGATGTGGATGCTTTGAAAGCGCAGGCTATCGCGTGCCGTAACTATGCTTACATGAAAAAAGAATCGCCCAGGGACGCCGATTATGATCTTTCATGCACGGCCTCGGATCAGGCTTACGGCGGCTACACGGGAGAACGTTATGATACGGCCGCTGGAAGACGTGTCCGTGAGGCGGTGGACGGTACCCGAGATCTGGTGATGTACTATGACGGTTCACTGGTGGCGGCTTTTTATTCCGCCAACGCCGGCGGTTCCACGGAAAATGTTGAAAATGTTTGGGGCGGAAGTTACCCCTATCTGAAAGGTATTTCCTGTCCTTGGGACAGTTATCCCTTTTCCGGCGATGCCGGGACCTATGTTTCCATGAAGATGCCAACGGGCAGTGAATGGGTCTATACCATCTCTTTTGCCGATCTTACGGCGAAAATACCTTCGGTGGGTACGGTGACGGATGTGACGGTCAGCCATGAGGGCTGTGTTTCCGACTATGCTCGGACGGTAACGGTGACCGGTACGGCCGGGAGCAAAACCTATACGGGAACACAGTTCCGTTCTCTGCTCGGTTTGCGCAGCGCTTCTTTTGATGTGGTTGTCGGTAAAAGTGTCGCGGCGAATCAGGCGCTGTCTACGCAGTACGTGTCCTTTGATAGTTTTGCCGCGGCTTTCAGCGCTTCCGGGAAAATGCTTACGATTTACGGTAAAGGTTACGGACACGGTGTCGGCATGAGTCAGTGGAGCGCCTGCGTCATGGCGTATGAGGGCTATACTTACGATCAGATTTTAAATTACTTTTATAATCAGAACCAAACCAACGGACGTCTGGTTATCAGACAGTATCAATAAAAGGAACACCTATGAAATTAGAAGAATTTAATTATCATCTGCCGCCGGAGCTGATTGCCCAATGTCCGGCCAAAGACCGGGATCACAGCCGTCTTCTCCACGTTTCTCTTGCCGATGACACGCTGGAAGACCGAATCTTTACCGATGTGACTGAGTATCTCCGCCCCGGTGACGTGTTGGTTCTCAATGAAACAAAAGTGATTCCCGCCCGGCTTTTCGGACAGAAAGAGACCGGTGCCCGGATTGAGCTTTTTCTGTTAAAGCGCTTGGAAGGGGATACCTGGGAGATTCTGGCCCGGCCCGGGAAAAAAGTGCGGATCGGGGATGTGATTCATTTTTCCGTTCCCGAAATCACGGCGGAAATTCTGGATAAAACGGAAAGCGGCGGACGCATTGTCCGCTTTGATTACGATGGTATCTGGGAAGAATTGCTGGACCGCATCGGTACGATGCCGCTTCCTCCCTATATCAAGGAATATCACGGTGATATGCAGCGTTACCAGACGGTTTACGCCAATATCCCCGGTTCGGTGGCGGCGCCCACCGCCGGTCTGCATTTTACTGAGGAACTGCTTACGGAAATTGCCGCCAAAGGCGTGAGCATTGCCAAAGTGGAACTGAAAGTCGGTCTCGGAACTTTTCGTCCGGTCGAGGAAGAAAATATCGAAGATCACAAAATGCACGAGGAATATTATGAAATCGGTGAGGAAGCTGCTCGGACGATCAATGAAGCCCGGGCCAATGGCGGCCGTGTGATCGCCGTGGGAACAACGTCTACTCGGACACTGGAAACGGTGGCCGATGAAAACGGCGTGCTGAAAGCTGAAAGCGGCTGGACCAACTCCTATATCTATCCGGGATACCATTATAAAATTGTTGACGGTCTGATCACCAATTTCCATCTGCCCAAAAGCAGTTTGCTGATGCTCGTATCGGCACTGGCGGGGAAAGACAAGATTTTCCGCGCCTATGAACACGCCGTTTCGGAAAAATACCGCTTTTTCAGTTTCGGTGACGCCATGCTTATTCTATGAAGATTTAATTGAGAAACACCTGTTTTGATGTAATGAGGTTCATTTATGCTGAAATTTAAAGTCAAAAAGACCTGCGGCCACGCGCGCCTGGGTGAACTGGAAACATCCCACAGCACCATTCCCACACCGGTTTTCATGCCCGTGGGTACTCAGGCCACAGTGAAGACCGCTACTCCCGATGAAGTGGCGGAAACCGGTTCCAGAATTCTGCTGGCCAATACGTATCATTTATACCTTCGTCCCGGTCACGACCTGGTGAAAAAAGCCGGTGGGCTCCATCAGTTCATGAAATGGGATGGTTCCATCTTAACGGATAGCGGCGGTTTTCAGGCTTTCAGCCTCGGCCCCATGCGGAAGATCACTGACGACGGGGTGCTTTTCCGCAGCCATCATGACGGCAGCAAGCATATGTTTACGCCGGAAAGTGTGATGGAAGTGGAAATGGCTTTAGGCGCCGACATCGCCATGGCTTTCGATGAATGTGCGGAGCCCGACGCCGATTATAATTATGTGAAAAAAGCGACTTATCGGACGTATGAATGGGCCAAACGTTGTAGAGCGGCGCATCATCATGAATATCAGAGTCTTTTCGGTATTGTTCAGGGCGGGGTTCACGCCGATCTTCGCCGTCTCAGCGCCGAACAGATCACAAGCCTTGATTTTCCAGGTTACGGAATCGGTGGCCTTTCCGTGGGGGAACCCAAAGAAGTGATGTATGAAATGCTGGAGGTCCTCGATCCCATCATGCCCCAGGATAAGCCCCGGTATTTAATGGGCGTCGGCAGTCCCGACTGCCTTGTGGAAGGTGTAAAACGCGGCATTGATATGTTCGACTGCGTTCTTCCTACCCGTATTGCCCGGAACGGCACGGTCTTTCATCCCACGGGAAAGCTGGTGCTGAGAAACGCCACTTATGCCGAGGATTTTCATCCCATTGATGAAAACTGCGGTTGTTATGCCTGTAAAAACGGTTATACGAGAGCGTATATCCGTCATCTGCTCAAAGCCGGGGAAGTTCTGGGAATCCGCCTTACCACCATCCATAATCTCTGGTTCCTGCAAAAGCTCATGGCCGATATTCGTCAGGCCATTGCGGAAGACCGCTTTGATGCTTTTTATGATGAATTTTTTGCCCGCTATCGTTTTTAGTTTGAATAAAAATAACACAACTTTCTATAAAAAACTGGACAAGCAACATAAAATCTAATATAATAAATTGTAATTAAGCAGAAAAGGAGTGAATGTTCCGTGAATAGCATCGTTTGGACAGTCGTCTACATTGTTGCGATTATCGCCATCATCTATTTGCTGATTATCCGTCCTCAGAAAAAGAGACAGAAACAGCATGATGATCTTGTCAGCGCCTTATCTCTCGGTGTTGAAATCGTAACGATCGGCGGTATCCACGGTGAAGTCAGCCGTATCAAAGATGATACTCTTTGGATTAAGGTCAGCAACAACGTGGAAATTGAAATTGAAAAAAGCGCCGTCGCCAAAACCATCAGCTGAGGATTTTCACTGCGGGAGGAGAGAGAATTTTCTCTCTTCCCCCTGAAAAGCTGTATACGGCCGGAAAGGCCGTTTTCTTTTGTTATCTGGACTATCTGGACACGCGCAAGGAGTAAGGTAAAATGAAATCTAACAACGGATCCTTAAAATTAGTGCTTATCATCCTGGCGGTGATCGGTATCGCGGTGGGCTCCGTTGCCCTGGTAATGCATTATCCCAGTCTGTTCAAGCTGGGCCTTGATTTGCAGGGCGGCGTCAGCGTAACATTGCAGGCCGATCCCGAAGAGGGACAAACCGTCACGAGCGATGATATGAACAATCTCTGTGACATCATGAGCAACCGTGTGGACGAATTCGGTGTGGCCGAACCTTTGATCCAAATCGAAGGCGATGATCGCATTATCGTCGAACTGGCCGGTCTCAACGATATTGAAGAAGCGGTGACCATGCTCGGTACCACCGCGAAACTTGAATTTGTCGATCCTTCCGGCAATACGATTTTAGACGGTACTCAGCTGCAGGACGCCTATGTAACTCAGGACGGCAACGGCGGCTCTTATCAGGTTGCGCTGAAATTCAACGACGAAGGCAAAAAACTTTTCGCCGATGCGACCAGCAAATTCCTGAATCAGCAGATCGCCATCGTCCTCGACGATGAAGTCCTCTGTGCGCCCAATGTCGAAAGTGTGATCTCCGACGGCAACGCCGTAATCACCAATATCGGTGATTATGACAAATGCGCCGAAATCGCTTCGCTTCTCCGTGGCGGGGCTCTTCCCGTGGATGTGACCATTATCGAAGAACGGGTGGTCGGTCCCGAACTCGGTGCGGACTCCCTGAATAAGAGCTATATTGCCATCATCTACGGTGTGATCGCCGTATTCCTTTTCATGATCATCTACTACCGTTTACCCGGTCTTCTTACGTGTGTATCTCTTATTTTATATGCCGCGATTCTTTTCTGGATGCAGTGTGCCATCAATGTGACCTGGACGC
>JBJDXI010000020.1:0-3718 GCA_051866595.1 Clostridia bacterium | reverse complement strand
ATCGTAGCCTTCGGTTTCCATCCACTGAGCGATACTGCGGTAAACGCCGCTGATCTGATCGTAAGGGCCGCTGAAGGTCACACAGGCCGCGATGATTTCTTCCCTTTTCCGAATGGAGATGCCTTCCGCATCTCGGCAGGGTTCCTTCACCGTCACTTCCACTTCAATCTCGGGGTTTTGTTCTTTATATTCTCCGTCCAGATAGGTCGCCGTGGGGAAACAGGGCTCGCAAAGGGCGATGCTGTTTTGGGCCAGCCGTCCGTAGAGCGTTTCCCAGAGCTGTCCTTCATCGGCGTATCTGTCAATGACCGCGCGGAGAGACGCTACGGTGCGGGCGGGGATCGTTTTCAATGTAATTGTATAATCTGTCATTTTTTCGTTCCTTTCCAATCGGCCGATGGTTTTTTCCAAAGCCTTCAGATCCAGGGAAAGCTCCGCCAACGCGTTCTGCCGTTCCGTGAGGCAGTTCCTCAGAAAAGGCAGCATCTGCTCGGGAAGAAAACCGTTCTCCTTCAAAGAACGGATATCCGCCAGCCGCACACCGAACCGCTGAAGCAGTTTGATTTCCTGCACTTCGGCCAGCTGAGACGCTTCGTAATAACGGTAACCGCTTTCGGGGTCGATCCGCACGGGAGAGAGCAGGCCATGTTCGTCGTAGTAGCGCAGCATCCGCACGCTGACCATGGCCATTTTGGAAAAATCACCGATCTTTAACATTTTTTCAACACCTGCTTTCGCGTATACGCCTTTTTGAGCTCATCCTTATTGTATACCGTCACACAATGTGAGAGTCAAGGGGAAAAGAAAAATTTCTTTTCGGGAAAAAATTTGACAGAATTTGTCCGTCATGATAGAATAGATGTATATTCGTATAAACCGTTGAGGCGGAGAAAGACGCGCAAGTGCTTTCAGCGAGAGAAGGACGGTGGGAGCTTCTCAGAAAACTACGCGGGATATGGGCCGCTGAGGGCTGTCTGAACGGCGCGCCGCCAAAGGCGCGGCTCAGTAGGTGCAGACGCCTGCCTGCGTTAAAAGGCAGCGATGTGATGGCATCGTATAACGAGAGGGCCTCTTTTCGGGGTCAACCAAGGTGGTACCGCAGATTTGTCTGTCCTTGCAAAGGCAAGGGCGGTTTTTTTATTGTTCGGAGGTTTTTTACATGAAAGAGTTACTGATGGGGAACGAAGCCGTTGCCCTCGGCGCGATCAATGCTGGGGTGAGCGTTGTTTCCGGTTATCCCGGCACCCCCTCCACGGAAGTGCTGGAAACCATTGCCAAGCGAAATCCCGGCCACATCCATGTGGAATGGTCGGTCAACGAAAAAGCCGGTCTGGAAGTGGCCGCCGGCGCGGCCTACGCCGGCGCCCGGAGCCTCGTCACCATGAAGCAGGTGGGTCTCAATGTGGCTTCAGATCCGCTGATGTGCGTCAACTACATCGGCGTCAAAGGCGGCATGGTGGTCTATGTGGCCGACGATCCCGGCCCCATCTCTTCCCAGACGGAGCAGGACACACGCCATTTCGCCAAATACGCCCGGATTCCCATTTTCGACTGTTCCTCTCCCGAAGAAGCCTTCGATATGGTACAGGAAGCCTTCGATTTTTCCGAATCCCACGGAATGCCCGTAATCCTTCGCTCCACCACCCGGGTCTGCCACTCCTGCGCCTCGGTGGAAGTGCCGCTGATGCCCGAAGCGAGAACCATCCCCGGATTTAAAAAGGACAGCCGCTGGGTCATCTTCCCCCGTTTGTCCTTCGCCAATAAAAAGCGGATCTTCGCCGCGGAAAAAACCGTCAGCGAGGAATTTTCCAAATATGAAAGAAACGAGATCATCGGCAGCGGCAAAAAAGGCATTGCCTGCGGCGGCATCAGTTACGCCTATGTGATGGACGCCATTGCCGGCCGGGAAGAAGAATATACCGTATTCAAAGTCGCCACGACTTATCCCTTTCCCAAAGCCAAGGCCGAAGCGTTTCTCAACAGTGTGGAAAGCGTCATCGTCTTTGAAGAGCTGGATCCCGTCATTGAGGACGCTCTGATCTACCTCGGCGGCAAAAATATCAAAGGCAAGCACAGCGGCGATGTGGCCGAAGCCGGCGAGCTGAGTGCCGCCGCCGTGGCCAAAGCACTGAATCTCACCGAAAATGCCGCCCAAAGAGACCTCTCCGACGCCCCGGCTCTGCCGGCCCGTCCGCCGGTGCTCTGCGCGGGATGCCCCCACCGCGCTTCCTTCTACGCCGTGAAAAAGGCCATGAAGGGCAAAAAAGCCATTTTCTGCGGGGACATCGGCTGTTACACTTTAGGCAACGCCGCGCCTTTGGATATGGTGGATACCTGCCTCTGCATGGGCGCCGGCATCACCGTGGCCCAGGGGCTCTACCACGCCGATCAAGAAAGCACCCATTTCGCCTTTGTAGGCGATTCCACCTTCTTCGCCTCGGGCATTACCGGCACCATCAACGCCATTTACAACAAGGCCGATATGATCTTAGTGGTACTGGATAACCACACCACCGCCATGACCGGCCACCAGCCCCATCCCGGGTTGGGTGTCACCGTGATGAACGAACCTTCGGCGGCCATCGATATCGAGGGGATTTTAAAATCCTGTGGCGTTTCCTCGGTACGGAAGGTCAATCCCTTCTGTCAGGAAGAAGCCATTGCCGCCGTGAAGGACGCAGCCGAAGAAGAAGGCGTTCGGGCCATCATCTTCCGCTCCCCCTGCATCGCCCTGGAAAAACGGAAAACCACGCTGAAAGTGGATAAAGACCGCTGTGTAGGCTGTAAAAAATGCATCAAAGAGCTGGGCTGCCCGGCTTTGAGCTTCAAAGACAAACAGGCCGTGATCGACGCCAAGCTCTGCACCGCCTGCGGGCTCTGCGCCTCGGTCTGCCCCAAAAACTGCATCAAAAAGGAGGAAGCGTAAAATGAAAAGCTGTCTTTTATGCGGCGTCGGCGGGCAGGGAACCGTTCTCGCCTCCCGGATCATCGCTTCCGCCGCCATGGAAAAAGGACTTTTCGCCCGCACCGCCGAGACCATCGGCATGGCCCAGCGGGGTGGTTCCGTGGTGAGCCATGTACGCGTCGGCCAAAGCGTACCCTCGCCGCTGATCCCTTTGGGCAAGGCCGATCTGATTCTCGGCTTTGAGCCCGGAGAAGTCCTCCGCAATATCGCTTATCTAAAAGAAAACGGTGCCGTGATCCTCTGCGCCGAAGAAGTCCAGCCGGTAACGGCGGCTTTAGCCGAAACGGAATACAGGGGCGCCGATATGATTGATTATCTTAAAACAAAGGTCAAGAACATCACCGTTCTCGATACCGAACGCATTATCAAAGAATGTGGTTCCCCCCGGGTCCTCAATGTGGCGCTCCTCGGCGCCATGGCCGCCGGCGGCTTTATGGATATTTCTTTAGAGGAAGTCTCCGCCGCCCTCGGGCAGAAACTGAAACCGGAATTTCTTGCCGTCAACGAAAAAGCGCTGAAGCTCGGCGCCGCCGCCATCACAGGAGAATAAAACCATGAAAATGAATGAAGAAACCTTTCATAAAATTAAAAAACAATTGAAACGCGTTGTCGCCGCCGGCGGCTTCTACGCCGAAAAATTAAAAGGCGTCGACATTGACGCCATCCAAACAAGGGAAGACTTTGAAAAGCTCCCCTTTTCGGAAAAAGCCGACCTCCGCGACGCTTATCCCCTGGGTCTCGCCGCCGTACCCG
>JBJDXI010000019.1:0-19386 GCA_051866595.1 Clostridia bacterium | reverse complement strand
CAGGATTCAGCACATACATCGCGCCGTCTCCCTGGGTTCTTTCAACGATAAGATCTCTCATTTCCACAATAGGCTGGAGCTTATCGATTTCATCTTCACTCAGTCCCAGTACAGTACCGAGGCTGAGATCGGGATCCGCATCAATGGCGAATACATTATAACCTTTATCGCGCATCTGGAAGGCCAGGTTTGCCGATAATGTGGTTTTACCCACGCCGCCCTTGCCTGATACGGCAAATTTCATAGAAAAGAACCTCCTTTGATCTCCGCTGAGGGAGAATCATGCAAGCATAATATTTTACGAAATCCGCATAATACCATATATGCTTATTATAAATTTCAAACGGAAAATTATATAGTAAAATTTGTTGTTTTCTGTTTACTTTATTGTTGATTTATTTCTCTCAAAAAGTTCATCCCTTACAGGGAAAATCAACGGAAAAAATCAACGGTTCTCCCGGTGAAAAACGGGAAAGAAACAACATAACTTCACACTACACTTTTATCCTTTATCATTATACCGCATTTTTTTTCTACATTCAATTACAGTTTTCTGTCAAAAAAGTTGAAATGATTATTATCTGCAAAATTTATGCTTGACAAAGGAGTTGCCTTTTGCTATACTAAATTGCACGGGACAGCGGGACGTAGCGCAGTTTGGTAGCGCACCTGATTTGGGATCAGGAGGCCGCAGGTTCAAATCCTGTCGTCCCGACCAGAAGACAAAAAGCAATACGTAGGGGTGTGGCCAAGCGGCAAGGCAACGGTTTCTGGGTCCGTGATTCCCTGGTTCGAATCCAGGCTCCCCTGCCAAAAAACGACTTGTAAATACAAGTCGTTTTTTCTTTATACCGGTTCACATTCCACTCATACCCGAAACAAAGGTACTGTTCCCAATACATTCCGGCGGACAAACGGAATATCATTACGGGTCTGCTTCCAAAGCCGCAAAGTCATAGCATCGGCAGATCCTTTTTAATTTTCACCAAGCAGATAAAAAAATGAGAGGAATTTATCCTCTCATTTTTAAATCCTCTTTCAAGGAACTTTATTCAACTGGTCGGAGCGACACGACTTGAACGTGCGGCCTCTACCACCCCAAGGTAGCGCTCTAGCCAAACTGAGCTACGCCCCGAACAGGATTTATTATATCGCATTTACACTGTTATGTCAACAGTTAATTTCAAAAATTTCAGGATATTTATTTTACAAAAGAATCTGTAAAAAAAGCACCTTTATCCAACTTCTGTCAGAAATACACTTTTAACCATCAAAGAATCAACAATCCTGAAAAACTCAAGGAAATCAGAGCTGATTTTCGCTGAGGCCAAAGCCTTCATGCAGAACTTTAACCGCTTTATCCAGATCATTTTCATCAATCGCGCAGGAAACTTTAATTTCTGAAGTCGCTATCATCTGGATATTGATTTCGCTTTCTGCCAGAATCTTAAACATTTTAGCCGCAACACCGGGGTTGGTAACCATACCGGCGCCAACAATGGAAACCTTAGCGATATTGTCAATGTATTCCGTATCTTTGGCATGGAATTCCCACTTCATTTCTTCCATCAGCTCACGGGTTTTCGGCAGATCATCGGAGGAAATCGTGAAAGAGATTTTATTTTCGTTTCTTCTCTGTCCGGCCTGAATGATCATATCCACGTTGATATGCTCCTTGGAAAGGACATTAAAAATCCGGGCAACGCTGCCGGGCCGGTCCGGCACGTCAAATATCGTGATTTTCGCCACATTGCGGTCGAAAGCGATGCCGCTGACCGCCATCTGCTGTTCCATCATTTTACCGGAAAGAGCTTCCACCATGGTACCTTCGTTATGATTGAAACTGGAGCGAACATGAATTTTGGTCCCGAATTCCTTACCCACTTCCACGCAGCGGGGATGGAGAACACCGGCGCCCATCGTCGCCAATTCCAGCATTTCATCGAAAGAAATCCGATCGATTTTATGGGCTTCCGGCACCATGCGGGGGTCCGTTGTATAAACACCGTCCACATCGGTGAAAATTTCGCAGAAATCCGCGTTCAGCGCCGCGGCCAAAGCCACCGCCGTAGTATCGGATCCGCCCCGGCCCAAAGTGGTAATTTCCCCTTTTTCCGTGGCGCCCTGAAAACCGGCGACAATAACAATATAGCGATCTTTCAGCTTTTCTTCAATGCGTACAGGATTGATGCTCATGATTTTCGCTTTCGATGCCACATCTTCCGTAACGATCCCGGCCTGCCAGCCGGTGAAAGAAATCGCTTTATAGCCCATGGCGTTGAGCGTCATAGCCAACAAAGAAATGGTCTGCTGTTCGCCGGTGGCAAGGAGCATATCCATTTCACGTTCTGAAGCGCGGTCATTCAATTCCTTTGCCAAAGCAATCAGATGATCCGTCGTATCACCCATCGCCGAAACCACCACGACCATGTCGTTGCCGGCATCATAGCCTTCCGCGATTCTTCCCGCCACACGGCGGATACACTCCGGATTCGCAACGGAGCTGCCTCCGAATTTCTGTACAATCAGTGCCATTTTATCTTATCCTTCCCTTCCATAGCCATTAGTTTTCTTCCACACGAATAATATTATCAATACCGTGAACGAAAGAGCTCTTTTTGAAATCCTCTTCCGCCAAAAGGAACTGACCTTCTTTTACACTGTGCGTAATGATAATCAATTCCGCATCCTGATGATTCCCCCGATACTGCATCACCGAGGCGATACTGACACCGTGATCACCGAGAATCTTTGTAATCAGCGACAAAACCCCGGGGGAATCCTGCACCGTCATGCGGATATAAAATTTCGAAGTGAAATTTTCCTGAGCGCGGATCGGTTTTTTCAGATAACAGGTGCAACCCTGATTTCCGAGATCATCGTATTTAATATCGTCCACCACACCGCAAATATCGCTGACAACGGCGCTGCCGGTGGGCAGATCACCAGCGCCGCGGCCGTAGAACATCGTTTCACCTACCGCGTCACCATCCACAAAAACGGCGTTAAAGGTATCCCCTACCGAAGCCAAGGGATGTTTATTGGGAATCATCACCGGATGAACCCTCGCTTCGATTTCACCTTCTTCTTCTCTGGCAATGCCCAGAAGCTTGATCGTATAGCCCAGCTGACGGGCAGCGTCAATATCGTGGGAGGTGATTTTCTCAATGCCTTCCACATATACATCATCCAGCGTTACACGGCTATTATAAGCAATGGAAGCTAAAATTGCCACTTTACGGGCGGCGTCAAATCCGCCGACATCCGCCGTGGGATCCGCTTCGGCGTAACCCAGTTTCTGAGCTTCCTTTAAAATTTCATTGAAATCGCCATTTTCCTCATACATCCGTGTCAGGATATAGTTCGTCGTCCCGTTGACAATTCCCATGATCCGATCAACGTTATTGCCGATGAGATCGTTTTTAAGCACGTTGATAATGGGAATCCCGCCGGCTACCGACGCTTCAAAACGAAGATCCACTTTGTGTTCCTCGGCGGCGTCCAGAAGATCCTTGCCGTAAATCGCCATAAGGTCCTTATTGGCCGTAACAACGCTCTTTCCGGCTTCAATCGCTTTCAGAATAAATTCCTTTGCCAGCGTTGTTCCGCCGATGACTTCCACAACAATGTCCATGCCTTCGGTGGCAAGGAAATCATCAAAATCATCGGTGACGATTTCTTCATTCAACCCGAGGGCCGCGATGTCTTTTTTCGCCTGAGCCACACGTTTTTCCAGAACGCGCACAAGAGTAATATCCCCTTTTTTACGCATTGAGAGGATTTCTTTATTTTTTTCCAGAATGGTCGCAGTTCCCAAACCGACGGTACCGAGACCCATAATTCCGACTCCAAATTGATGTTTCATGATCATTCTCCAAAAAAATATATTATGATAAGCATACCAAATTATGCAATTTTTTTCAATAGCGGATTCTTTTTTTCCCTATATAAAATCATACTCATTTTTTTCGATTGCCGCAATTTATTATCCGATCTGCATTTTCTTATTGCAACAGCGGCAAATTAAGTCTATAATGAAAGAAAATGAATCAAAGGAGTGACTTTCATGGAATTAACCGGCGAAAAACTTACAATTCTCCTCGATCATATGCTTCATCATAACAAGCATCACAGCGAAGAAATTGCCGAAATCGCAGAAACCGCCGAAAAACTCGGAAAAGCGGAAATCGCGTCCCTTATAAAGAGCGCCAAAGAACTTCAGGATCAGGCCAATGATAAACTTCAGGCCGCCCTGGATCTCGCAGCAAAGGGGGAATAAATATGTGCCTTGCCAAAGTTTATGTCAATCATAATGAAGACGAAGCTTTTGCCCAGAGTGTGACCAATTTTGAGCAAAAAGGTGATGAACTGACATTCATTACGATTTTCGGTGAACAGAAAACCGTTGTGGGAAATATTGAATCTATCGATTTCACCGAATCCGTTATCAACGTCGCAACCAAATAATGTCAATCAAAGAAATAAAGAGGCTGTTCCGAAAGGAGCAGCCTCTTTGCTGTTTCTTTATGAAATTGCCAGCGTCGTACCGAGATCTTCACAATTCATACGATCTTCTTCATCAGGTTCGTCCTGAACGGCAAGGCCATAGGCCATCAGCAGTGCACCGTCATTATAGACCTGAATTTCCCAGTCTTTCATCCACTGCTGTTCTCCCCAGCCATAAGATCCGAAAAGCACAACTTTTTTACCGGTCAGATAAGGTTCGATTTCATTGAACATCGGTTCAAATTCCGAAGGTTCCAACTCTTCGTTACCCATGGCGGGACAGCCGAAAGCAATTTTATCATAGCAATCCATCAAATCTTTTCCAAAGTCCCGGGCAACGTAAACATCGGCGGTTTTTCCCACGGCCTCAATGCCGGTTTTCACATATTCCGCCATCTGTTTTGTCGCTCCGCGGCCACTCCAATACACAATAGCAATCCGATCCATTTTTACACTCTCCTAAACATTGCATAACAATCAATTAAGATCTTTTTCATATTTATCGCAAAGCTCTTCCAGATCACGACTGAAACTTCGGATGTCCCTGTTTGCCCTGCCTTTATAAGCGGCAACAAGATCAAGCAGCCGATGGGCAAGCTTTTCCAGAACCGCAAAAGGCTCGGAAACACCTTTCATGGATTTCTTCTTTTTCACCACCCGAACCGGTTCCGCTTCCAGTTCATATACGCCTTTCGCCAGATCATAGATGCTGCCGCTGTAAGGAGCATCGGCTTCAAACCCGAACTGTTCCCCGACGAACCGCGCGAACTCGCCGCACACCGCATCTTCACCGTGAACAATAAAAACGTGCTCCGGAATGTTCTGAAAACCACCGAGCCAGCGCATGAGACCGGCTTTATCGGCGTGACCGCTGATGCCGGCCAGAACCGATACTTCAGCGCCGACATGGATGGTCTCGCCGAAAATCTTTACTTCCTCAGCGCCGTCGGCAATCAACCGTCCCAGTGTTCCCTGGGATTGATAACCCACAAACAAGATCGTACTGTCGCTCCGCCACAAATTATGTTTCAGATGATGACGAATCCGCCCTCCTTCACACATCCCCGAAGACGCAATGATAATCTTTGAGCGGGTATCGGCATTGATCAGCCTGGACTCCGCCGCCGTAAGGGACAATTTCAGACCGGGTAAGGAAATCGGATTGATCCCCTTGTTCACAATGGCCATGGTTTCTTCATCATAACATTCCTTGGTGTTTTCACGAAAGATTTCCGTAGCCTCAATGGCCATGGGACTGTCCACATAGACCTCAAAATCCCGATATTTGGGAACGAGATCCTTTTCTTTGACTTCCCGGAGAAAGTAAAGCATTTCCTGGGTTCTGCCGATGGCAAAGGACGGAATCACCACGTTGCCGCCGCGATTGAACGTCCGCTCAATCACATGAGCCAGCTCCACGGCGTAATCAAACTGAGAAACCTGATGATAGCGGCTGCCGTAGGTCGATTCCATAACGATGTAATCCGCTTCCTCCACAAAGGAAGGATCTTTGACAATGGGCTGGTTGAGATTTCCAATATCGCCGGAAAAAACAATTTTTTTCTCAACGCCCTTCTCTTTCAGCCAGACTTCAATACAGGCGGAACCCAACATATGACCGATGTCCGTAAAACGGATTTCGATCCCTTCTTCCACTTTAATCCGTTCATTATAACGGCAGGATGTGAAAAGGCGGCAGGTTTCCTCGGCGTCAGCCACCGTATAAAGCGGCATAACCCTTTCTTTACCGGCGCGTTTTCCCTTTCGATTCTGCCACTCCGCCTCCATTTCCTGAATATGGGCGGCGTCTCGAAGCATCACAGAGCAGAGATCCGCTGTCGCCTCCGTCGTATAAATCTTTCCGCGAAATCCTTTGGAATACAGATACGGGAGCATCCCCGAATGATCAATGTGAGCATGGGTCAGAAAAACATAATCTACGTCTTTTTCTTTAAAGGGCAGAGGCTGATTGACGAAAATATCCTTCCCCTGCTCCATACCGCAGTCCACTAAAATGTTCTTTCCGTTCACCGTGAGGCCATGGCAGCTGCCGGTAACCTCATGAGCAGCACCTGAAAAAGTAAGTTTCATACCATCACCCGCTTTTCGTTCTTTATTTCAAAGCGTCGCGCAGCAGCGCGTTGATCGTTCCCGGATCGGCTTTCCCTTTCAATTCTTTCATACACTGGCCCACAAGGAAACCGAGGACTTTCGTTTTGCCGGCTTTATATTCCTCAATGGTTTTGGGGTTAGCCGCCAGCACTTTTTCAACGGTATCCTTCACCAGGTTATCATCGCCGACCATGGCGAGACCGTGTTCTTCCACATATTTTCTGGGGTCCAGATTGTCTTTCCAGACCGCGGCGAAAACGTCTTTCGCCGTGTTGCGGTTGATGAGGTTTTCTTTCAGCATCAAAATGATCTCCGCCAGCTTGGAAGCATCCAGGAAGATGTTGAAGCAATCTTCTTCCCCTTCCTTGGCCAGGCGCATAAAATCGCCCAGAAGCCAATTGGCCACTTCTTTGGGATTATCAACAATGGCGTTGACTTCATCAAAGTAATCGGCCAACGCTTTGATTTCCGTAATCAGACGGGCATCGTATTCCGAAAGACCACATTCATCAATATATTTCTGTTTCCGTTCCTTGGGGAGCATGGGAAGACGGGAACGGATTTCTTCTTTCCACTCTTCGGAAATCACGACGGGTGCCAGATCCGGTTCCGGGAAATAGCGGTAATCCTGAGCGTCTTCTTTGGAACGCATGGCGTAGCTCTTCCCTGCGGCGTCATCCCAGCGCCGTGTTTCCTGAATCACTTTACCGCCGCTTTCCAGCACTTCAATCTGGCGTTTCTTTTCCGCGGCGATGGCACGGGCAATGGCCCGGAAGGAGTTGATATTTTTCATTTCGGTACGGGTACCGAATTCTTCCTGACCTTCAGGACGCACCGAAAGATTCACATCGGCACGGAGAGATCCTTCCTGCATTTTGCAGTCGGAAACGCCCAAATACTGGAGGGTCGCTTTCAGCGTTTCCAGATAGGCGATAACCTCTTCGGCACTGCGAAAATCCGGTTCGGAAACGATCTCCAACAGCGGAACGCCGCAGCGATTATAATCGGCTCTTGTCGTATCGAAAATCGGATCGTGAATCAGTTTTCCGGCATCTTCTTCCATATGGATTTCATGGATGCCGATTTTTTTATGGAAGCCCTCCCCTTCGATTTCCACATAGCCGTTCCGGCAGATAGGCAGGTATAGCTGGGAAACCTGATAGGCTTTGGGAAGGTCGGGATAGAAATAGTTTTTGCGGTCAAATTTACCGTAAGGTGTAATGTCACAGTTCGTAGCGAGACCAACGGCGATGCCACATTCCACAACTTTTTTATTCAGTTTCGGCAGAACGCCGGGCATACCGGTACAGATCGGACAGCAATGAGTGTTGGGTTCACCGCCGAACTCTGTCGTGCAGGAACAGAAAATCTTCGATTTGGTGGCAAGTTCCGTATGGACTTCCAAGCCGATAACCATTTCGTATTTCATGATGATTATTCTCCTTTCTGTACCAGCGCGGGCATCTGTTTATGGAAATCCGTCACATCCTGATAGAGAGCGCCGGCGCGAAGCAGTTTCGCGTCGTCAAAGGCTTTCCCCAGCAACTGCATGCCAACGGGCATTCCATCGGCGTCAAAGCCGCAGGGCAACGAAAGACCGGGCAGCCCCGCGAGATTCACCGAAACGGTATAAATATCGCTGAGATACATCGCCAGAGGATCCTTGAGACTTTCCCCGATTTTCGGCGCAGTGGTGGGTGCCACGGGACCGAGAATCATATCGTATTTTTCAAAAGCGCTGTCAAAAGCCTGCTTGATCAGAGCCTTTACCTGAAGGGCTTTATTGTAATAAGCGTCATAATAGCCGCTGCTGAGAGCGAAGGCACCGAGCATAATACGTTTCTTTACTTCACTGCCGAAACCCTCAGTACGGGTTTTCAGATAGACATCCCTGAGGCCTTCGGCGTTTTCCGAACGGAAACCGTATTTTACACCATCAAAACGGGAAAGATTGGAGCTGGCTTCCGCTGAAGCGATAATGTAGTAGGCGGGAACGTCATAGTCCAGCATGGAAAATTCAAACTCTTCCACATTGGCGCCTTCGGCTTCCAATACTTTGATCGCTTCTTCAATTCTCGAACGCACTTCACCATTGAGGCCATCACCGAAGTAGGATTTGGGAATACCGATGGTCATCCCTTTTACGCCGCCTTCAATGTTGGCAAGGGCCTGGATTTCCATAGGCATAGAGGTGGAATCCATTTCATCGTATCCGCTGATCGCGTCGAAAACCGCAGCGCAGTCCCGGGCGGTGGGAGCGATGGGACCGATCTGATCCAGCGAGGAGCCGTAAGCGATGAGGCCAAAGCGGGAAACCGCGCCGTAGGTCGGTTTCAGACCGGTCACACCGCAGTAAGCCGCAGGCTGGCGGATGGAACCGCCGGTATCGCTGCCGATGGCAAAGGGAACTTCTTTCGCCGCCACTGCAGCGGCGCTGCCGCCGCTGCTGCCGCCGGGAACATGCTGAAGATCCCAGGGATTTTTCGTCGTTTTATAATAGGAAGTCTCCGTGGTACTGCCCATGGCGAATTCGTCCATGTTGGTTTTCCCTACCATGATCATACCGGCGGCATTCATTTTTTTCACAACCGTCGCGTCATAGGGCGGGCGGAAACCACCCAGGATTTTCGAAGCACAAGTCGTTTCCAACCCTTTGGAACAGATATTATCTTTCAAACCGTAGGGAACACCGGCCAGAGGCGACGTCAGGCTTCCTTCATCGATCTGTTTCTGGACTTCATCGGCACGATTCAACGCGGCTTCTCTTTCCGACCGCAGGAAAGCATGGACTTCACCGTCAACGGTGTCAATGCGGTCCAAGGCATATTCCGTCAATTCCCGGACACCGATTTCTTTCTTTTGGATTTTTTCGCCTGCTGTGAGAGGCGTAAGCTCATATAAATTCATCTTTCAACGCCTCCTTGCTTACTCAACGGTTTTCGGTACGCGGAATGCTCCGTCATCCACTTCGGGAGCATTGCTCAAAATTTCATCGCGGTCCACCGAAGGCAGGGCTACATCTTCCCGGAACACATTGGTGGTCGGGAGCACGTGACTCATCGGTTCCACATCGGTGGTATCCAGCGTGTTGAGGACATCCATATAATCAATGATCTTTTCAATTTCACCTTTGATTTTCGCCTTTTCCTCACTGTTGAGATCAAGACGAGCCAAAGAGGAAACGTAATCAATGATTTCATCTGTGATTTTCATACATTTTCTCCTTTATTTTAAAAACGGACGAACAGGGATTCCCTGGGCCGTCAGGTAATCTTTGATTTCGGAAACGTGGTAGTTCCGGGGGAGTTTCGGGGAATAGAGCATAGAACTGATAATCGCGGCGGACGCGCCGGTTTTCGTAAACGCGTCTGCAATATGAGAGGGGTTCCCGGCGCCGCCCGAGGCAATCACCGGAACGCTGACATGATCGGAGATCAATTTCGTAATTTCCAGATCGTAACCGTGATGGGTACCGTCGCAGTCAATACTGTTGATGCAGAGTTCCCCGGCACCGAGGCTTTCACCGCGCATGGCCCATTCCAAAGCGTCCATGCCGGTAAAAGTCCGGGCACCGTCGATGGCGATTTCGTATCCCGAGGGGATTTTTTCCGTCTTTTCCACTCGTTTCACCTGCATACTTAAGATGATGCACTGGGAACCAAAAGCTTTGGCACCGTCCTCAATGATCTGCGGATTTCGCACGGCCATGGAGTCGATGCTGATCTTCTCCGCACCGGCTTTCAGCACCTGATACATATCATTCAGATCGCGAATCCCACCGCCAACGGCGAACGGAACAAAAACACGTTCCGCCACGGTGCGCACTGTGGCCAGATCAATGGGTTTCTTTTCCGCGCTGGCGGTAATATCGTAGAAGAGAATTTCATCAATCTGATCTTCATAGATTTTACAGGCGATTTCCGCGGCACTGCCGATGTCGAAATTATCCTGAAACTGATGAGCTTTCGTCACCATGCCGTCTCTCATATCAAAACAGGCCAAAAGACGTTTCGTCAGCATAATACCGCACCTCCTTCGGCGTAATTTACAAAGTTTTTCAGCATTTTCAGGCCGAGAGGACCGCTTTTTTCAATATGAAACTGAGCCGCCATGATATTTTCACGCTGAACCATACAGCAGAATTCACCGTCGTAATCGGTAACGGCAAGAACATCTTCTTTATTTTCGGGAACCACGTGATAAGAATTTACATAGTAAAAATGCCCGCTGTTTCCCATATCCGTCAGCACGGGATGCTCACGGCAAAACCGCACTTCGTTCCAGCCCATCTGCGGAACACGAACGTGGGAGGAATCAAAGCGGATGACATTCCCTTTCAGCCAGCCGAGGCAATCCACATTTCCTTCTTCACTGTGTTCAAAAAGAATCTGCATACCGATACAGATCCCGAGAAAAGGAATTTTTTCTTCCAGCACCTTCTTTTCCAGCACGGAAAGAATCCCCGTTTCCCGAAGAGATTCCATGGTGGCACCGGCGGACCCGACGCCGGGAAGAATGATGCCGTCCAGATGCTCCAGATCCGGTCCGGTTCGCACCATAACACCGTCACTGCCGATTCGTTTCAACGCGTTATATACACTGGGGGCATTTCCCGCTTTATAATCAATCACTCCGATCATTTTTTTACTCCCATCTTTTCTGTCAGTTGTTCATATTGACGGCAATACTGATTTTCAACTTCCCGCATATCGCGGTAATCCAGGGAGTGGCTGCCGATCATATCATAAGCTTTCCCCAGACCGCCGTCTTTATGAAGGTTCTCAAATTCATAGTATAACATATCATCATCAATAACGGAAATCCTTTTTTCATCTTCCTCGCTCAGTGTACCGACACCCAAAGCGGAAAACAACACTTTTTGCAGTCTTTTCTCGATCTCCCGGTAATCCGGCAGACTGATTTTCACCGGCCGGGTAATATCGGAAAGATAGGCTTCGGAAGCGTCATGGAGCAAAAGCGCCAGACAGAGCCGGGGCGGGTATCCCCGCAACTCGGCTTCGAGAGAGCAGGCAAGACAATGTTGCCCCACACTGTAAAAGTGAACAAAATGGCCGTTGGCCCTTGTCATCTGAGAAAGAGCGTGGGCAATATCCGCAATATTGAAATCTTCTTCTTTGGGAGCCAGCGGATACATCACCACTCCGGTATAGGTACGGATCGGTTCCGGTTTTATTTCACACATCGTCATTCTCCCATTCTTTAGGTACACCCTCAGCGGAAATTACAGCCTCGGCCACGTAGCGTTTGGAAAGGCGGCGATTCATCGCTGTTTGTTCAATAAAACGATGGGCGATTTCTTCCGTCATTCCGTTCTTCTCGATCAAAAGGAATTTTGCTTTGGTAATAATCTTCAGATCCGTCAATGTTCTGGCAAGTTCCTCGTTTTTACGGATCAGCTTCAGCTTTTGTTTCTGCGCTGTCAAAACAAAAATGACCGCGTCCAGAAACATCCTCCGGTTCAGTGGCTTCACCACAATATAGATGCCTTTTTTCCGGCCGAAGGAACCGATGATCTGTTCATGACCGTTATTGACAATCGTAATCACACCGGTGGTGTTTTTATCCGCGAGGTCAAAGGAGAGTTCTTTTCCGGTTTCATCGCTGAGCGGCATATTGATAATGGAAAGATCATAAGATTCCACCGTGGAGCGGCGCCGCGCATCGGCGGCGGAGGAGGAAGCGGTAATATCCTCAAAGCCGGCGGCACGCAAAAGATCCGTCAGCACTTTTGTTCCGGATTCACTTGATGAAACAATCAAAATTCTGTCCAATGCATTCTCCTTAAAAAAACTAATGACATTATACACTATTTTTTTTTAAAAAACTATTGCATTTTGAAATTTTTCTGTTATAATAAGGCCATAATTTAATTATGTCAGCAAAGACGCTGTATTCCTACAAGGAATCACAGCGTCTTTTATTTTTTTACGGAGGTACGAATTATGAGTAAGTCACAAATCAGCGAAATTTTTGGAAGTAATGTTTTCAATGAAGCCGTCATGAAGGAAAAACTGCCCAAGGATACTTATAAATCCTTAAAGAAAACAATGGAACAAGGCAGATCTCTGGATCCGGACATCGCGCAGATTGTTGCCAACGCCATGAAAGACTGGGCATTGGAAAAAGGCGCGACCCATTACACTCACTGGTTCCAGCCGATGACCGGCATCACCGCTGAAAAACATGATTCCTTCCTGGCCCCTACCGTGGACGGCAAAGCCATTACCGAATTTTCCGGCAAAGCTTTGACCAAAGGGGAGCCCGACGCATCCAGTTTTCCCTCCGGCGGCCTGCGCGCCACTTTTGAAGCAAGGGGTTACACGGCATGGGATCCCACTTCTTATGCTTTCGTAAACGACGGCACGCTCTACATTCCCACCGCTTTCTGCTCCTACACCGGCGAAGTTCTCGACCAGAAAACACCGTTGCTCCGTTCCATGGAAGCCCTGAACAAACAAGGCCTCAGAGTATTGAAAGCTCTGGGCAACCCGGCGGAACGGATCACCGTAAATATCGGGCCGGAACAGGAATATTTCCTCGTTGACCGCAAAGACTATATGGCAAGACAGGATTTACGTCTTGCCGGGAGAACGCTCTTCGGCGCTCCGGCTCCCAAAGGTCAGGAATTGGATGACCACTATTTCGGCACCATCAAAGACCGCGTATCCGCTTTCATGAAGGATATTGATAATCAGTTCTGGAGCCTCGGCATTTACAGCAATACCAAACATAACGAAGTCGCTCCCGCTCAGCATGAATTCGCGCCGATCTATACCAAAGCAAATCTCGCCGCCGACCAGAACCAGCTGGCCATGGTGATTCTCAAAAAGACCGCCAGAAGACACGGTCTGGCCTGCCTGATTCATGAAAAACCCTTCGACGGCATCAACGGCAGCGGGAAACACAACAACTGGTCCATCGGCACCGATACCGGTGAAAACCTGCTGGAACCCGGCAATGACCCTCAGAGCAACAAACAGTTTCTCGTTTTCCTCTGCGCCATCATCGAAGCGGTGGATAAATACGGTGATCTGCTCCGTGTAACCGTCGCTTCCGCCGGCAACGACCATCGTCTCGGCGCCAACGAAGCGCCTCCGGCCATCGTCTCCATTTTCCTCGGTGAATATCTCACCAAAGCGCTTCTCTCCGCCGCCGGCTGCACCACCGAAGAAGACGAAAACGAAGATTCCTGGAACAGCGGTGTTCCTTCCCTCCCCGTATTGAGCAAAGACAATACCGACCGTAACCGTACTTCCCCCTTCGCCTTCACCGGCAATAAATTTGAATTCCGTATGCCCGGTTCGGCTCAGTCCATTTCCGGTATCAACTCCGTATTAAATACCATGGTCGCCGACACCCTGGCCGATGTTGCCGATAAACTGGAAGCCGCTTCCGATGTGGACGCCGCTGTGGACGAATATATCGCCTCCACAGTGAAAGACCATCAGAGAATCATCTTCAATGGCAACAACTACGCCGCCGAATGGATTACCGAAGCCGAAAAACGCGGTCTTCCCAATCTGCCCAACACGCCCGCGGCGCTGAAATGCTACATTTCCGAAAAATGCATTAATCTGATGACCCGTCACGGTATTCTCACCAAAGAAGAAGTGGTTTCCCGCTATGAAATCATGACGGAAAATTACGCCAAGGCCATCAGCATCGAAGCCCGTACCATGCTCAATATGGCCAAAGAACAGATCCTTCCCGCCGTACTCCGCTATCAGAAAACAGTTTGCGACGGTTATCTCGCCAAGAAAAACTGCGGCATTGATCTGACCACCGAAGCCGAAGAAACCTATATCAAAGATCTTACCTCTCTCAGCGAAAAGATGTTCAACGACATCAAAGAACTGGAAAAAGCTGTTGAAACCAAAAACAGCGAAGACGACTTCGAAAAAGAAGCTCAGGACTGCGTGGATCTGATCATCCCCGCTATGGGCGCTCTCCGGGAAACCACAGACACCCTCGAAACCCTCGTCGACAAAAGCTTCTGGCCGATTCCCGATTATACCGATCTCCTCTTTAACGTTTAAAAAAGACACACAGAAAAGGGCCGCCTTTATGGCGGCCCTTTTCTGTTCTTTCTTTAAATAACCTCACGGCTCTGTTCTCTGTCGATTACCGTCTTTCCCTGTGTCGGTATTCGTTATCGTCCATTTCCTCTGCTTTTCCCATATTCTTTTCTTCGTCTTCGTCCTCAAAAGAATAATCGTACGGATCATTATCTTCGGGATAGGTCAGATGCACGTCCTCATAGGCATGACGGTTCAACCATTCAATGACCGTATCAAAAACCTCTTCCCGGTTCAGCTCATGGCAAAGCTCATGACGGGCGCCGCGGAAAAGAACAGACTGCACATCACGGAAGTCCAGAGAATGAAAAATATCCTCAAGCTTACGGATTCCCTTTCCGTAATTACCCAGGGGATCCTCATCGCCGGAAAGAAGAAAAATCGGCAATTCCTTCGGGGTATCATCGATAAAAGTATTCAGATTCACAATGCGGACAAGAGAAAACAGATCTTTGAAACCCGAAGCGGTAAAAGTCTGATTGCGAAGTTCATCGGTATCAAAATCATAAACGGCGTTTTCATCACGGCTCAACCAATCCCAGGCGGAAACGGGATCTTCGATATGTTTATTGTAAGAACCGAAAGCCAGTTTTTCCAGAAAGGATGAGCGATAATAGCCGCCCCGGACAAGAGCGATACCCGCCGCCAGACCGGCACCGATACCGGCCAGAGGATTGGGGCCGGAAGTTCCCATCAGAATCGCGCCGGCCATAGGACGGCGGTAAGCCGCGATAAAATAGCGCACGATGAAAGAACCCATGCTGTGACCCATGACATAATGCTTATTGTTGGGGAATTTTTCATCGAGAATCCCGTAAAAGGTATTGAAATCATCAACGACTTTTTTATAGCCGTCCCGGGCGGAAAAATAGCCGAGATCATCAAGACTGCGCACCGAATTGCCGTGGCCCAGATGATCGGCATAAGCGGCGATGTATCCGCAATCTGTCAGTTCACGGAAAAAATCCTCGTAACGCTCACCATAATCGCACATACCGTGGGCAAACTGGACGATTCCTTTGACTTCCCCGTAAGGAATGTACGCTCTGCCGTATATAGTTTCCCCGTCTTCAGCACTGGGAAAGGTAAATTCTTCCGTAATCATAATCATGCCCCCTCTTTTGTTTCATTATAGTAGAAAGAGAACGGTGTTTCAAGAAAAATTTGACAAATGAAGCGCCGGAATTTAGAATAAATTCAGAGGTTATGATTATGAAAGAACAACAGACCCATCCATTTTTGCCGGTATACGATCATCATGCCGAAATATTGATTTTAGGAACCTTCCCCTCGGTAAAATCGAGAGAAAATGCCTTTTATTACGGTCATCCCCAAAACCGATTCTGGAAACTCCTGGCCACTCTTTACGCGGAAGAAACACCGCAGACCATTGAAGAAAAAACCGCCTTTCTGCTGCGGCATCGCATCGCGCTGTGGGATGTGATACGTAACTGTGAAATTGAAGGCTCCGCCGACCAATCCATCGCAAAAGCGGCGGCCAACGATATTCCCGCGTTACTGAAAAAAACGCAAATCAAAAATATTTACTGCAACGGAAAAAAAGCTTACGAGTTATTTCAGAAATTTTTTAAAAACACGGTCAAAACCGATGTTTTCTGCCTGCCTTCCACAAGTCCCGCCAACGCCGCGTGGACCATGGAAAAGCTGATTCCCGCCTGGGAAATCATCAAATCAGATTAATAAAGGAACGTATATGCAAAAAATCCTACTTTTAGAGGATGATGTCGCGTTGGGAAACGGCATCGTCCTGGCACTGAATTCCGAATCAGCAAAAATCATCCTCTGCCGCACCATGGCGGAGGCCCAAAAAGCGTACCGCCCCAATGATTTTCATCTTTTGATCATCGACATCAATCTCCCCGACGGCAGTGGATTGGATTTTCTCAGGGAAGTACGTCAAAACGACGGCGTTCCCATTATCCTGCTCACTGCCAACGATATGGAAATGGACATCGTCACCGGTCTGGAATCCGGCGCCGATGATTATATCACCAAACCCTTTTCCTTGGCGGTCCTGCGGGCAAGAGTCCACGCCCAGCTGCGGCGGACGGCGCACCTTCTCTCCGCCTGTTTTGAGACAGAGGAATTCCGGTTTGATTTTGAACGAATGGAATTCAAAAAATCCGGCCAATCCGTCGAGCTCAGCAAAACCGAACAGAAGCTCCTCCGCCTGCTCGTGGAAAACCGGGGGCAGACCCTCAGCCGTTCTCTCCTCATCGACCGGATATGGACCGACGGCGCGGCTTACGTCGATGAAAACGCGCTTTCCGTTACGGTAAAGCGTCTCCGTGATAAACTGGAAGAAACACCTTCCCAACCAAGGTATCTGAAAACGGTATACGGCATTGGCTATACATGGGCGGTGAAATAAGATGACAATCCTCGGATGTGCTATCATTGCGCTGGTTTTCCTGGCGGCGGTTATCATCATTTTATGCTATCGTCGCAGAAGCAAAAAAACCCTGAAAAAACTCGATCAGATGCTGGACATCGCCATAGAGGGCGAATTTACCGAAGATTCCTTCGATGAAAGCCTCTTTTCCGCCGTAGAAACCAAACTGGCCCGCTATCTCGCGGCATCAACAGTCTCCGCCAAAAATCTGAAAGCGGAAAAAGAAAAAATCAAATCCCTCATTGCCGATATTTCCCATCAGACCAAAACACCCGTCGCCAATATGCGGCTCTACACCGAGCTTCTCTGTGAACAGGATCTTTCGCCGGAAGCCCAAAGCTGCGCCGCGGCGTTGGGAAAACAAACGGAAAAATTGCAAACCCTCATTGAGGCACTGGTCAAAACGTCCCGACTGGAAACGGGGATCATCGCCCTTCATCCCGTTCTGAATCCGGTTCAACCGGTGATTCAATCCGCGGCAGACCAGATTTTGCCCGGAGCGAAGACAAAAAATATCAAAATCACCGTAAAAGAAAGCGGAGGCAAAGCGGTTTTTGATCCGAAATGGACGGAGGAAGCTCTTTTTAACCTTTTGGAAAACGCCGTAAAATACACACCCCAAGGCGGACAGGTGACGATTTTCACCACAGAATACCCTCTGTTTACCGCCATCAGTGTAGCTGACACCGGAAAAGGCATCCCCGAAGAGGAACAGCCCAGAATTTTTCAGCGCTTTTACCGCGGCGCGGCCCACAAGGAAGAGGACGGCATCGGCATCGGACTTTATCTGGCCCGGCAGATCGCCGAAGGTCAGGGCGGCTATATCAAAGTCTTTTCCCCAAAAGGAAAGGGAACAACTTTTTCCCTCTATTTGCCGGGAAGCTGAAATCTTTCAGAACTGTTAAATTTCAGAAAGAACAGGGAAAGATTTTTTTGGTATCGTCTGTATTGTCAAAGGACAATGCAGACTTTTCTTTTGGAGGTATGCTTTATGATGATTCTGCAAACAGAAAAACTGAAAAAGATTTACGGCTCCGGCGATACGGAAGTCCGGGCCCTGGACGGTGTGGATTTACAGGTCGAAAACGGCGAATTCGTCGCGGTGGTGGGAACTTCCGGTTCCGGCAAATCCACCCTCCTGCATATGCTGGGCGGACTGGACCGTCCCACAAGCGGAACCGTTACCGTTGACGGAAAAGAGATCTTTACATTAAAAGATGAGGAACTCGCTATTTTCCGTCGCCGCAAAATCGGTTTCGTCTTCCAGAACTATAATTTAGTACCGGTGCTGAACGTCTATGAGAACATCCTTTTGCCCATACGATTGGACGGCGCGAAACCCGATCAGAAATACATCGACCAGATCATTCAAACCTTGGGACTCGAATCTAAACTGGGTAATCTGCCCAATAATCTCTCCGGAGGCCAACAACAACGTGTCGCCATCGCCCGGGCACTGGCCGCCAAACCCGCCATTATTCTGGCCGATGAACCCACGGGAAATCTGGACAGCAAAACCAGTCAGGACGTGATGGGTCTGTTGAAAATCACCGGTCAGAAATTCCGTCAGACCATCGTGATGATTACCCACAACGAGGAAATCGCCCAGATGGCCGACCGCTTCATCCGTATCGAAGACGGACGCATCGTCACACGGGGGTGAGCGCATGATTAAAGTATCCAACGGCAAATGGATCCGCCATCTGAGCCGAAAATCCTTCAAAGCCGCGAAAACCCGAAATATCATCGCCGTTTTCGCTATCGCTCTTACGACGATTCTGTTTACTTCCCTCTTCACGATTACCGCCTCCCTCAACGACGGCTTTCAGCAATCCAATTTCCGTCAATGCGGCGGATGGTCCCACGGCGGTTTCAAATACCTTACCAAAGAGCAATTCAACGAACTCAAAGATGACCCGCTAATTAAAGAATGGGGACTACGTCGCTTTATCGGAATGCCCAATGAGGCTCCTTTTGAAAAATCCCATGTGGAAATCGGTTATTCCGACGCCAATCAGGCTCACTGGATGTACTGCGATCCCATCGAGGGCCGCCTGCCTAAGGAGGGTACCAATGAAGCCGCCACCGATCTCCATGTCCTTAAATTGCTCGGCGTTGAACCGAAACTCGGCACGGAATTTACCGTGACCTTTCTTGTGGACAACATCGAGTCAACGCAAACCTTTGTCCTCTGCGGCTGGTGGGAATATGATGAAGCCATCGTCGCCAACCATATTCTGATTCCCGAAAGCCGGGTCA
>JBJDXI010000018.1:0-3776 GCA_051866595.1 Clostridia bacterium | reverse complement strand
TTTGGTTGCGGAGGCAGGACTTGAACCTGCGACCTCCGGGTTATGAGCCCGACGAGCTGCCAGCTGCTCTACTCCGCGATATATAAAGGGTGAAGCTTCACCCTTTTTTGCAAATGGTGGGGAGAGATGGATTCGAACCATCGAAGTCGTCGACAACAGATTTACAGTCTGCCCCCTTTGGCCGCTCGGGAATCTCCCCATATTTTATTTCCAACATGGTGCCGACAGAGAGACTTGAACCCCCAACCTACTGATTACAAATCAGTTGCGCTGCCAATTGCGCCATGTCGGCATGAAACGCAAGTATTATTATAGCGAAGAGAGGTTGATTTGTCAAGCCTTTTCCCGAGAAATTTAAAAATTTTTAGCGCCTTTTTCTAAGATATGCCCTTTGCGGAGATTTATTCCTTATTCCGCACTTCCAGATATTTCCCCAGCTTCCGTTTGACGCGCTGAAGGGCGTTGTCAATGGATTTCACATGGCGCTCCAGATGCTCGGCGATTTCCTGATAACTTTTGCCTTCGAGATAATAGGTTAAAACTTCCATTTCCAACGAACTCAGAAGCTCACTCATTTTGACCTCAATATCTTCCATCTGCTCCTGATTGATCACAATCTCCTCAGGATCGGCGATATGGATTCCGGAGATCACGTCCAGCAACGTCCGATCGGACTCTTCGTCATAAATCGGTTTATTCAGCGAGACATAGGAATTCAGGGGAATATGCTTCTGCCGCGTTGCCGTTTTGATGGCGGTAATGATCTGCCGGGTAATGCACAGATCCGCAAAAGCCCGGAAGGAGGACTGTTTATCGTCGCGGTAATCGCGGATGGCCTTGTAAAGGCCGATCATGCCCTCCTGAATAATATCTTCCTTATCGGCGCCGATGAGGAAATAGGAACGGGCCTTGGACCGCACAAAATTCTTGTATTTGGAAATCAGATATTCCTGAGCGATGAGATCGCCGCCGCGGTACATTTCGATGATCGTTTCATCCTCCAGCTCCGCGTAGGGGCTTTCCGTCACTTCGCCGTCATCATCGTCGTCGCTTTCCTCCATTTCCTCCAAAGCAAGCAATTCCGGAGGCAGAAGGATTTTTTCTCTTTCGTTTTCATTCTTTTGTTCATTGGGGTTATCAGGAGTTTTCATTTTTATCCATAGCCTCTTTTTCTTTGGTAAAGGAATCGTTTTCCGGAATCCGCAGAACTCTTTTCCGCGTTTCCTCATCGATCAGATTTGTTTCATAAGAATACCGGCGGCGCTCTCTCAGACCGTAATAATCCTCATCATCGTCATCCTCTTCGTCCTCTTCTTCCTCTCTCCGATGGAAGAAGGGCAGTCGGAACCGGAAACGGGGTTTTACCGCGTCATCTTCTTCATCGTCCTCATCATCTTCTTCATCGTCTTCCTCATCTTCTTCATCGCCGTCATTGCGGAAGCGGCGGAAAAAGCGGAACCGAGGTTCTTCGTCGTCCTCTTCATCGTCATCATCGGCATCGTCTTCTTCCTCTTCGTCTTTCGAATGACGGTGGAAGAACCGGAAACGGGGTTTTTCCGTATCTTCATCTTCTTCGTCTTCATCCTCATCGTCCTCCTCGTCATCGTCATTGAAACGGAAACGGCGGAAGAGCCGGAAACCGGAGCGTTCCTCCGCGTCCTCTTCGTCTTCTCCGTCTTCCTCTTCATCCTCATCCTCTTCATCCGATCCGGCGATGAGCCGTTTCAGGAAACCGGGTTTCTTTTCCCGAGAAGTTTTTTCCTCATTATTTTCTTTATCCCCGTCTGTCTCTTTATCCTCTTCCGATCCATCGGCGAGAGCCGGCACCACGGGATCTTCCCGTTTTTCCATAAGGAAGGCTGTTTTTTCCTCGGAATCATTCAGAGAATTTCCCGGAGCGGATTCCGGGACAGCATCCTTTTTCCGGCGCAGCAGAAGATCATATACGGCCGGCGTCACGAAGAGAGTCACCACCGTCGCCCAGAGCATACCGCCGAACACCACAATGGCCATGGGCTGAACAACTTCCGCCCCCATCCCAAGGCCGAAAGCCAGCGTAGTCACGGCCAGAACGGTGGTGGTGGCCGTCATCACAATCGGACGCATACGGGTACAGCAACCTTCGATCAGCGCTTCCGTCAGCGTCTTTCCCGACTTCCGCAGACGATTGATACAATCCACAAGAACAATGCCGTTATTCACGACAATCCCGCTCAAAAGCAGGAACCCGACAACGGCGATGACACTGATGTCTCTGGCACTGATCAGCAAGGCGAAAAATCCACCGGTAAACGCCAGGGGTACCGTGGTCATAATCACCACCGGCGTCAGCAGCGACTGGAACTGAGCCACCATGATGAGGTACATCAAAAGAACGGCCAATCCCATCATAAACAGCAGGTCTTTCATGGAATCGGAAATCACCGATTCTTCCCCGGAAACGGTAATGCGGTAGCCTTCCGGCGGCGTATAGCCGGAAACCAGCTCATTGATTTCCTCACTGACCAGCCCCACGTTATAGCCATCGGCAATATCCGCCGTCGCCGTCATATACCGGGAGAGATCGTCCCGATAGATCACCGGGGCGCCTTCTTCCTCACTGATGGTGGCAATGGAACCGATCACCACTTCCGAGGAGATGCCGTCGTCATCGGTGACGGTCATTCTCAGATTCTGAATATCTGCCAGCGTCAGATCACCGGCGCCGCCGTCAATGACAATAACGTCGGTACCGCTCTGAGACAGCGTTGTGGCGTTGGCGCTGTTGCTGATGGAGCGGGAAATAAACTCATAAACCTCGGAAACGGTAAGGCCGTATTTCATCGCTTCGGCCTTATTGACGCTGACCCGCAGGGTGGGCGTGGCGGTATCCATGGAACTCTTGACGTTTTCCACCCCTTCCACGCTGAGCAGAAGTTCCCCCATGTCCGAGGTAATATCCGCCAGCGCAGAGAGATCACTGCCGGAAACCGTAATGGAAATGCCGTCCTCATAAAGGGAAGAAAGATCGTAGCTGCCGATGGAAATATCAATATGACAGCCGAGATTCTCCGTCTGTGCCAGAATCAGATCCTCCAATTCCCGGCAGGAAAGGTTTTTATCCTCTTTCAGCACCACATAGACGGTAGTGGAATTGCCCTCGCTGACACCGTTCATGGAGATGGTGCCGCCGTCATCAAAGACGGCCCCCACGGATTTCACATCATCGTTATTCCGCAGGAGACTTACGATCTCATCGGTGGTCTGCCAAAGGATCTCCGGACGCGTGTCTTCCGTCATCGAAACGGTCAGCGTCATTTCAGAGCTGTCGCTCTGAGGAAGGAAGGACGTTCCCCGGGAAAAGGCGAAAATGGCGCTGAAAACGAGAAGCAACAGGGAAAAGAGAATGATAAACACACGATGTCCCAGCACCCAGCGCAGAACCGAGGTGTATTTTTCTTTGACCCGATGGACCCCGTCTTTACGGCGAAGATCCATCTTCCGCAAAATCCCCGAGGATAACGCCGGAACGAGGGTAAACGCCACAAAAAGACTGGCGAAAAGGGCGTAAGCAATGGTAAGACCGATGTCGGCAAAAAGCTGGCGGGAAATACCGTCGGTAAAGACCACCGGCAGAAAGACGCAGATCGTCGTCAAGGTCGAAGTCACAATGGCGGCAGAAACCTGCTTCGCGCCCTCTACGGCGGCTTCGTGCCGGGCAAGGCCGATCTCACGGCAGCGATAGATATTTTCCATCACCACGATGGAGTTATCCACCAGCATCCCGACGCCGAGGG
>JBJDXI010000017.1:195-3788 GCA_051866595.1 Clostridia bacterium | reverse complement strand
CATCGACCACAGCGGCGCCGATGCGTTTGTAATGATTGTAAACGGCAACGGAAAGAACTTTTTTTGCGTCATCCTGGCCGATGACATACTCATCGAGACAAGCCGCCAGTTCTCTGGGTTTAGGCAATTCCCCGAAGTCCATATCTTCCGCGCTGCTTTCCAGTTCGGCGTCATCGACGATCTGCACACAAAGACCAACACACTCGTCGCAGATGTTCACCCCGGGACCGGCGATGAGCTTGCGCACCTCATCGGCGCTCTTTCCGCAGAAGGAACAACAAGGTACCTGCGGTTTATCTTTATCTGACATAAATTACCCCTGCTTCCTTACCGGCTTCCGATGACCTTGTCGATGAGGCCGTAGTTCATGGCTTCTTCGGCGGACATAAAGTTATCCCGTTCCGTATCGAGACCAATCTGTTCAACGGATTTTCCGGTTCTCTTCGCCAGAATGGCGTTGAGATCTTTTTTCATTCTTAAAATGCGTCTGGCCTGAATTTCAATATCCGTCGCCTGGCCTTGGGTACCGCCGGAGGGCTGATGGATCATGATTTCACTGTTGGGCAGGGCGAAGCGTTTGCCTTCGGCGCCGGCAGCCAAAAGGAACGCGCCCATGCTGGCGGCCATCCCCACGCAGATGGTGGAAACATCGCATTTGATATAGTTCATCGTATCGTAAATGGCCATACCGGCGGTAATGGAGCCGCCGGGGCTGTTGATGTAAAAGCAAATATCCTTCTGAGGATCATCGGCTTCCAAAAACAGCATCTGAGCAATGATCAGATTGGCGACGTTGTCATCAACGGCGGAGCCGAGAAAGATAATGCGGTCTTTCAGCAGACGGGAATAGATATCATAGCTTCTTTCGCCCCTGCTCGTCTGTTCAATCACATAAGGAACACTATAATTATTATAAGCCATTTTTTCCTCCTTATCCTGAAATGATTATATCGCTTTTCACCATGAATTATACATGATTTCAAAGTGTCTTCCGATTATAAGGAAGAGGCTGCTAAAAAAAGCTGTTCCATCGGGAAAATACGATGCTTTTCCCGATGGCTCCGCCTTTTTCACAGCCTCAGAAGAATCCGGATTATTCTTCTGTTTTTTCTTCTTTCGTTTCTTCCGCTTTTTCTTCAGCGGCTTCTTCTTTCACGGCTTTTTTCGCCGCGGCTTTCTTGGTCTTTTTGGCTTTTTCAACGGTCACGTCGGCGTTTTCCACCAGGAATTCGATGGCTTTCTTCAGCAGGATGGTGAATACCAGAACGCTGTACTGACCGCTTTCCATCAGACGGTCTTTGATGTCTTCCGGTTTGGAGTTGGTCATCAACGCCACTTTGGTCACTTCGGCGTCGATATCCACCTGGGTGGCTTCAATGCCTTCGGCTTTGGCCACACCAAGGAGGGCCACTTCGGTTTTCACGGATTTTTCGGCGGAAGGACGGTTTTCTTCCTTCAGTTCATCCATGGTTTTGCCGATATACTGGAGATACTGTTCCAGATTGAGACCCTGCTGGCTCAGGCGGTTGTTCATGTCGTTGATAAAGCTTTCCACTTTTTCGTCGATCATCACATCGGGAATCACCACATCGGTGATTTCGAGAAGGGCTTCAATGGCCTGATTTTTGAGGTCTTCTTCGGCGGTGCGGGCAGCCTGATCTTTCAGCTCTTCTTCCACATGTTTTTTGTAATCGGCAACGGTTTCCGCCGGCGAGATCAGTTTTACGAAATCATCGGTAAGTTCGGGAAGTTCTTTTTTGCGGACTTCACCGATATGAACGGCGAACACAGCGTCTTTACCTTTGAGGTCTTCGGCGTGATAATCTTCGGGGAAGGTGACCTTCACATCCACGTCGTCACCGCATTTGTGGCCTTTGAGCTGATCTTCAAAGCCGGGAATAAAGGTATCGCTGCCGATGCCCAGAGGATATTTTTCAGCGCTGCCGCCGGGGAATTCATTGCCGTCAATGGAACCTTTGTAGTCGATGGTGACAATATCGCCTTCTTCCACAACGCCGTCTTCGGAGCTGACCATTTTGCTGTGGCGGTCGCGGATATGTTCAATATGATCTTCAATATCTTTTTTGGTAACGGAACTTTCGGTCCGGGTCAGTTTGAGACCTTTGTATTCGCCGAATTTCGGTTCGGGCTGGAGAACGACGGTAGCTTTGAAAACGAATTCTTCGTCTTCGCCGGCGGTAATGATTTCCACTTCGGGACGGGCCACAGGTTCCAGGCCTTCTTCAGAAATCGCCTGGGCGTAAGCGGGCGACATCATGATTTCAATGGCTTCTTCCAGAATAGCGCCTTTACCGATTTTCTGTTCCAGAACGAATTTGGGCACTTTGCCTTTGCGGAAACCGGGGATGTCCACCTGTTTGGCAATTTTCAGATACGCTTTGTTAATCGCTTTGGCAACAGTTTCTTTGTCAACGGTAATGGTCAATTCGGCCTGATTGACCACGTCTCTTTTTACTTCGTACTTCATTTTATAGCTCCTCTTATAAAATAATCATGTATGCAGCGCCCCGTCATAAATTCGGGGAACAGGAAAACGGCGGAAATTCTACACACGGTTCACGCCTTTCCCAATCATCGTATTGGCATACGAATCCACTTTAATGATATATACGGTTTATTCTATCACGTGAGCAAACAGAAATCAAGCAAAAAACAAAAGAATTGATCAAAAGCGGACAGGATTTCTGCCTTTCGTCCGTTCCATTGATTTTCCCCCGAAAATCCTGTATACTTGAAATAACAAAAACCGAAAGAAAAGAGAAACGATATGATCCGTAAAGCAACTCCCGGCGATATCGAAGCCGTGGAACAGACTTATACCGAATTGCTGACCCATGAACGGAACAGCGTCAGCTATTCCAACTGGCAGTTGGGTCTTTATCCCACCGCCGAAACCGCCCAAAAAGCTCTGGAGGAAGAGGCCCTCTTCGTTCTGGAAGAAAACAGCGAAATCTGCGCCAGCGTCATTTTAAACCAAACCCAGGCGGATTTTTACAATGAGATTCCCTGGCGCTATGAAGCCGCTCCCAATGAAGTTCTCGTCATCCATACCCTCTGCGTGCCGCCTTCCAGATCCGGCCACGGCTACGCCACGGCCTTTATCAATTTTGCCAAGGAATACGCCGAAGAACGGGGAGCGAAAGTCATCCGCATGGATACTTACGCCGGCAACGAACCGGCCAAAGCCCTCTACCTGAAAAACGGCTTCCGCATCGCCGGTACCTGCGATTCCATGCTGGAAGGGCTCATCCCCGAAGAGCTGGTTCTTCTGGAATACCTTCTGTAAAAACATACGATGATATAACGGGCAGGACGATTCAAATCGTCCTGCCCGTTTTTAAATATTCAATATCACCGCCAGTCGCGATTCCGCACAACCCGAGGACGTTTCAAAACGCTTTAGAACCGGTGAAACTCGCCGAACTGCGGCAATGCGCTATACATAACGGTATGCGCATTGTCGGAGGGCGGTGATTTCGCCGCCTATCAAGCGTTTTGGGACGCCCGCGTACCGATCCCGCACAACCCGAGGACGTTTCAAAACGCTTTAGAACCGGTGAAACTCGCCGAAC
>JBJDXI010000017.1:0-95 GCA_051866595.1 Clostridia bacterium | reverse complement strand
TGCGCTATACATAACGGTATGCGCATTGTCGGAGGGCGGTGATTTCGCCGCCTATTAAGCGTTTTGGGACGCCCGTGTTTATGAGCGGAAACGAT
>JBJDXI010000016.1:0-3811 GCA_051866595.1 Clostridia bacterium | reverse complement strand
TCGGAACAATCATAGCCGAAACAGGTCAGGCCCCAACAGGCCAAAGCCGCTGTTTCCGGATTATCCGCCGTCGTCAGACGATATTGGAGATAGGCACGGAGCGAATCACGGTCACAGAGGAAATCTTTCTGTTCCGACACGAGAACCGAGAGAAGAAGATCACTTTCAGCGTATTCAAAACGGCTAAAACCACCGTCGCTATTCTGCAAAGAAGTGAGATTAAAATTCATGTCCGAGAAATCACCGGGAATCTGGTCTCCGAAAGCCTGATAAAACAGTGTTTTCCCCATACGCTGAAGAATCTGGTCTCCGGGAAGAGCCATGATTTCAAACATCGTTAAAAATTCATCGGCGCAATCCTTTTTTACCCGGCAGGTCAAAAATGCCTGTTCCGAAGCACCCTTCCGCGCCGTATAGAACATCGGCAATTTCTGATAAACCGCGAAATCAAATTCTTTTGAGGCAACAACGGTATCTTCTTTCAGAATTTTTATTTCTCCGCTGTACTGACCGGCATCGGAAATATCAACGGAAACAGAGAAGTTCCCCTCCGCCGTACCAAGGTATTCTTCTTCCCCGATGGTAAGGCAGTAATTCAGACTCTCATCGGAATCCACAGAGAAAGGAAGCGTCACAACGTGACCAGCCACATAGGAAGATGTATCGGGACATTGCAGAGAAACGCCGTGAATTTTCACGGGAATATAGCGGCTTACCACCTGACCGTTTAAATCTTTGGAGGCAAGGCGGATAAAATAATCACCGTCGCGGTTTTCTGTGGAAAAAGAGGCTGCCACCGCTTCATTTCCAAAAAAGACACGGGTTTCTTCCAAAGTACCGTACACCAAAGCCTGGAGACTTTCATTATACAGATTTTTTCCGCAGAGCGCGTCGGGAATTTTTCCCTTGCAAAAAGAAACCGATGTAATACGACGGGAAACACTGTCGGATTCCGCGGTAAATGTTATCGTCTCACCGCCATCAGCGGAAATCGCGCCGGGAGACGTAAACGTCACGCGTCCCCCCGCCGCCGTAATCGTAAACGTATGATCGGCTTCCTTATATTCCATATAATAGGTGGGAACCTCTTCCTCATCTGCCGGAGAAAAGACGCCGTTTTCCAAGACAAGAGGCATTTTCAAGCCATCACCGGACGGTTCCTCCTTCTGTTTCTCCGATTGATGGGTCCGGGAGGCGGAATAAACCGAAGTGGAAACGGTAACTTCCTCCGCGGTTCCATAGGGAGAATCCACGCGGAACACAGCGTTTTTCTGCACCGACGCCAAACCGCCGTTCACCCGATAAGTTTCACGGAATACAGCTTCACCGTGGCTGTCAACGGGAATCCCGTCGCCGCCGTTGATCGACACAACCGCATCGGATACCGGCTGTCCGAACGGATCCGAAACAAGCGCATGATAAGTTACGTTTTCTCCGCTGGCGATCGAATCTTTATTTGCAGTCACACTCAAGTTCAATTCATAGTTTTTTTCGCCGACAGAAACCGTATCCGTAGCCAGTGACATTCCATCATAAGAAAGGACAATGCGGTATTCACCGTCGGCCAGAGCGAGATCATCCCATTGATGAGAAAAATATCCGTTTTCAAGAGTAATTTCCGAAGCCTCCAGAACACCTACGGAAGAACAGAGAAGGAGCATCGCCGTACCTTTGGCGGGAACACCGTGATCGGAAAAAACGCCGCCGGAAGCCTGCAACGTATCACCGTTCCGCCATTGGAGGCGATCCAGAAACAGATCGCCGTCATAAACAGGAGTTACATCATCAACCGAAAGGAAAAAAACAACCTCATCCGATTCGTCTGCCAGAGTCACCGCCAGAACGGATGAATCCTCGTAAATTTTTTTTCCTTCAAACCCACAGCCAAAGGATGCGAATCCGTTTTCGTCCAAAAACACAGAAGTTCCGTTCACCGTAACTTTTCCACCGGCAACCGCCTCATCGGAAACAGTTCCGGTGCGCATGGCCCAAAGAGAAAGAACACCATGGTCATACACCATTCCCAACCGAAGACGGCTGACCGTTACGGCCACATCGTAACTTCGGCCGGCGGCGGCAAGACGAACCAGATACTGCCCCTCGGGCAAGGAACCTAAATTCACAAAAGATGTTCCTTCACTGCCTCGAACCGCCATTTCAGAGGAAGAAACTTTATCAAAATTCCGTTCTTCCGCCTGAAAATTTCCAATGGACAGTTCCGCCCAGGAAGGATATGAAAACAGCTCGGAAAAAGCCTTCGTGAAAGCTTTGGGACTTTCGGCACGGTAAACCGAAACCTCCACGGTGCTGTTTTTTTCGTTCAGCAAAGAAACAGGGATGGAAACCGTTTCCTCATCAGAATAAGAAAAACTGCGTCCGTCCACGGAAAAAGCCGTATCGGCCGGAACACGGATGTCGGGGTTTTCAGTTTCAAAAGAGAAAAATATATCTTCTTCCAACACATCACCGCGTTGATTGAGCCGTGTCCCTTTCGGGATGAAAACGGTGTAGTAGGTTCCCGCGGCCAGCTGTTGAGGTGTAAAAATCAACTGATTGCCGGAAACCGTCCATTTTCCACGGGCGGAAGGCGAAAGAACCACCTCATCGGCAACGTCGATGGAAACAGGGCGGTTCCATTCCAGCACAATGGCGCTGTCCTGGGAAACGCCGCCGGCGTCCGAAGGAGACGCCGAAACCAATGTAAGCTCACTGTCATCTTCATAGTAATAAGAAACGTATTTTTCCCCTGTCACAAAATACAGCACAATCGCCGCAATCAAAAATAACAGGCATAAAACGGCAATCAAAGGGATTCCATATTTTCTTTGTTTTTTTACCGGTTTTTCTTCCATGGTCTCTCCTTTTTTATATACGGTATTATTTTACCATATTTCCGTATTCCTGCCAATGAAAACATCAAAAGTTCATCATTTTAATAAAAAAAGAGTTTGCCTCAAAATGGATTTTAAGACAAACTCTAAAGTATCATTCAACCGGACAGTGCCATTCAATCCCGGCGCAGAGCTTTCGGTTTTCCCAAAATTTCAGACATGACCACCGCCGTCACAAGATCACTGCCGGAAAACGGATTATTTCTTTTCTTTTTGATAACTTTCAGCTGTTTCTCCACGGTTTCTTTCATCTCTTCCACCGCTGCCCTTTCCGTGGGCTGCAGCGGAGGAATTTCAGACAAAACCGCCGCCGGAATGTTTACCTCCCGGGAAACCTCCGTAGGCGGAGCATACGGATGGGAAAAAGCTTTTTTCCGGCGGGGTTTCTCCGGTTCATCATCCTCATCCCAGGGTTTTTCATCCAGTTCCGATTCGATTTCCGCCATGATCTGTTTGAAACTCTTCGAAACAGACGGTTTTTCCGCCGGATTTTCCGATTCCGCTTTGGCTTTCCGCTTCTTTTTCCGGGCCGAGTGTACACTGGAGACAAGCACCAGAAGCCCGACAAGCAAAGCGATATTATCCATGATAAAATCAAAAATCGCGTTCATAGATCAGTCTTCTTTCTGACTCGCTCCCGCAATGCCGTCTCTCATCTTGGTATCCGATACGACATTCTGCATTTTGTAATAGTCCATCACACCGAGATTGCCTTTGCGGAAGGCTTCGGCCATGGCAAGGGGCACTTCGGCTTCGCTTTCCACCACTTTGGCCCGCATTTCTTCCACGGCGGCCCGCATTTCCTGTTCTTTGGCCACGGCCATGGCCCGGCGTTCTTCGGCCTTCGCCTGGGCGATGCGTTTATCGGCCTCGGCCTGATCGGTCTGGAGCTGGGCGCCGATATTGCGGCCCACATCCAC
>JBJDXI010000015.1:18233-20206 GCA_051866595.1 Clostridia bacterium | reverse complement strand
TCATCATCGCCGGCGGTCAGGGCAAATTCGCCGCCACCACCTTCCGTGTGGGGCACCTCGGCGCCGTCCGCGTGATGGATCTCTTCTCCGTCATCGTCGGGCTGGAGCTGGCCTTAACGGAGCTTGGCGCCGACATTGAGCTGGGCAAGGCCGTAAAAGCCATGGAAGAAATGATTTTAAAATAAGATTTACTCTTTTGTGAGGTGTGCATCACGGAAGAGTATGAAAGGGAGGCCGTTCCGTAAGGAACGCCTCCCTTTGTTTTTCCGCGGAAGTATCATAAAAAAGTTCATGGCGATCGTCGATTTTCAGCCGATTCCAGTTTCCTCCATATCCAATCGTAATATCAATCCAAACGACCGCTTCACGGCCAAAAATTCTTACCGGAGGATGAAACGGCACAGCGGAACGCCGCTCTTTTCCGAAAGAAAATATCCCGGTCCTGAAAAGGACCGGGATGTTGATTATTTGATGAGGTAGGCCGTTCCGGTACGGACATGGCGGCGGTAAACCGGCGCCGCGGGAATCCGGCCCGCGAGGGTGAGATGACGGTGACGGTAAACCGTGGCGATGACGGCGATGATAAACACCGTCATGCAGAGGAACAGATCGTAGGAAATGATGTAATTCCCAAATCTCTCAAAGAGCAGTCCCGGCAGGGAGGAAAAAAGCATTCCGCCGCCGGCGTAAGCGATCTGGAACCATTTGAGAGTGGACATATAGTGGTCTTTGTCGGCAAGATCCCCGGAGAGCACCGAAAGCCCCACGGTGGCCAGGGGGAACCCGAAGCCCATGAGAAAAGCGGCGAGGAAAATCGGAATGGCACTGTCGCCCCGGCCCACACAGCTGAAGAAACAGCCGGCGGCGAGGAACACCAGAAATCCCACCGAGGGACGGAACCCGCCGAGACGATCGGCGACTTTGCCATAGACCAGTTTCCCTAAAGCCAAGGTCACACCGAAGACCGAGACCGCCGCCGAGGCGGCGTAAACGCTGTAACCTTCCGAGGTGAAGAGTACCGGGAAATGCCCGGGAGCGGCGGTGCTGACGCCGCCCAGCATCAGGATGGCGGTAATCATCAGCGGCCAGCGGATCCCCGAGAGGTTGTAGTCATTGGCCGCTTTCGTCTTCGCCGTTTCCGGCCCTTTGCGGTAAGGCTCCCGGCCGGTTTCCTCCGGCGTATCCCGGAGAACAAACCAGATCAGCAGGGCACAGCCGAGAATAAAAACACTTTCCAGCAGGAAAGATATTTGAAGGTTATAAGTTTCGGTGATCCAGGTGATCAGGGGCGGGAAGCAGATGGTGCTGATGCCGGTACCGGCGGTGCAGAGCCCCATGGCGAAGCCGCGGTTCGTTTTGAACCAGCGGTTCAGCACCAGGGAAACGGGAATCAGCGAGCCGAGGCCGTAAGCCAGGCCGGCCATGGCCGCGGCGGTATAGTAAAGAAGGGGGGAAGATGCGACACTGTAAATCAAAAAGGCCGACGCCGCCATAACACAGGTGAGGGTCATGCCCAGACGATGGGACAGCCGGCGGTAAAACAGCGGTACGAGAACCATACCGATGAGGGAAAAGAAACAGCGGACGGAAAGAATCATCGACCCCGCCGAGGCGTTGAGCCCCTGAGACTCGATATAGGGCAGATACACCGAAAAGGCGTTGGTGCATGTGCCCATGGTGCAGATAATCAACAGCATACAGGCCATACAGATGAGCCAGCTGTAGCCGCCGTTCTTTTTTAAATTACATTGTTCGTCTTCCATTTTCAGACCTCTCTTTCGCTTTTTTTCGGTTTTTCTGTCTGCTCCTACTATAACATAAAAAAGTTTCCTTGCATAATGCTGTTTTTTGGTTTATAATATAAATCAGATTTAATATTTTGGAGCAAAAAAAATGACACAGCAAGAAATCGAAGCTTTTCTCGAAACCGTTCAGCAGGGCAGCATCTCCGCGGCGGCGGAGACCTTTTTCAT
>JBJDXI010000015.1:0-18133 GCA_051866595.1 Clostridia bacterium | reverse complement strand
ACGCTGCCGGCCTACAAGGAAAAGATGCTTTTCGTCTCCAACCGCAAAGCGGAATATCCCACCCTGCTGGACGCCCGCTTTCTCGACCCCGGGAAGGAGCTTCGGGTCTCCTGGATGCCGGAATACGATAACTGGCACGATTCCGTGTTTCCCACCAACGCGCCGCCCCTGGTCTTTCTGGAACAAATGTCCATGCTGGAGGATTTTCTCACCGGCAACAACTGGGCCATCATGCCCGCTACCGCCGCCCACCGGATGCGGAGCAGCCGGGACGTGGCTTTCAGCGAGCTTCAGAACGGCCCGCCGGACCGGGTGACCTATTATCTCAAACGCACCGATTACGACAGCGACACCATCCGCAAGTTTCTCTCCTGTCTCCATCAGGAGATCACGGTAATGGAGGGCGTAACTTCCTTTCTTGTATAAAAGACAAGATATTCTATGCATATACACCGGGAAGCGTGAGCGCCCTGTGGGCGTCTCCCGTGAAAAAAAGCGTTCTCCCATTGGGAAAACGCTTGGATAAACCGTATAAAGGAGGATATTTTCATGCGCTATTTAAAACGAAAACGAGTGGAAAACGCGGGGCATCCCAAAGGCTTTTGGGGCCGGAAAACCATGCGCGACATGAACCGCGGACACGATGAACTCACCGACTGGGGACTCTCCTTTCTGCCGGTCGGCGGAGAAGACAAGATCCTCGACATCGGCTGCGGCGGCGGACGCACCGTAAAAAAGCTGGCCAGAGCCACCGCCGATACGGTTTGGGGCGTGGATATTTCCGCCGCCGCCATCGCCGAGGCCTTCCGGGTCAACCGCAGAGAGGTCAAAAACGACCATGTAATGCTCTGCAAGGCCGGCGTATCGGCGCTGCCCTTTGACGAAGCGTATTTCGATACCGTCACCGCCGTGGAGACGGTTTATTTCTGGCCCGATCCCGAAGAGGATTTCAAAGAGATCTTCCGGGTGATGAAGCCCGGCGGCCATCTGATGATTCTCACCGAAGCCCGGGCCGACGGCCCTCACCCCGAAAAATGGGCGGAGATCACCCGTATGATCGACCTGCGGATCCCCACCGCCGACGGCCTGGCCGCCGAGCTGAAAAACGCCGGTTTCCGCGGTGTCACGGCCTATATCCGGGACGACGCTCTCTGCGTCATCGCCCAAAGGCCCTCCTTAGCCCAGCCAGATCACGGCGGCGATGGCGGAGATCACCGATAAAAAGGCCAGAATATAGAGGAGCGCCATCCGTTTATCCGAGGGCATATTTTTCAGTTCCTCCCGGAGATGCTCCATAAAATCTTTTTCCAGTTGTTCGCGTTCTTTTTTATCCATACCTTTATCTTATCACAGAAACTGCGGCAACCGCAACGGTCCCACCCGAAAAATACCCCCGAAGGATCTTTCCTTCGGGGTTTCCCGTTTTGGGACGCCCGTGCGGCGATTTCGTACAACGAGGGCGTTTCAAAACGGTTCAGAGGCGGTGAAACTCGCCAAACAGCGGCGAAGCGCTATACATAACGGTATGCGATTCGTCGATGGTTGGCGATTTCGCCGCCTATTAAGCGTTTTGGGACGCCCGTAAAAAATCTTTGATCTCTTCAATCCGCTCCCCGGCCATCTTCCGACCGATGTCGTAAACAGCCTGGAGTTTTTCGGGGTCGTGCTCCACGCGGCCGACGGGGAGGGATTCTTCGGGTCGGAGGACGAGAACCGCCCCTTCCTTCTCCCGTTGTTCCACATAGGCGGTGGAATCGTTGTAGACTTCGTGACGGCGGGCGACGGTTTCCAGAAAATCCGGATAGGCTTTCATCGTCCGCCGCATCAGGGGCAGCGCCTTGTTTTTCTTTTTCACATAGCCTTTGGGCTGGGTGAGAACGACAATGTTTCTTTCATAGCCGATGGATTCAAAATATTCGAGGGGAATGGAATCGGCCACGCCGCCGTCGAGGTATTTCTTTCCGCCAATCTCCACGATGCGGCTGGCCAAAGGCATGGAAGCCGAAGCCTGCATCCAGAGGAGATCTTTGCCGACGTTGTTTTCGCAGAGGTGATACACGGCCTTGCCGGTTTCCACATCGGTGCAGACCACATAAAAGGGGGTTTTTGACGCCTCATAGGCCGCATTGTCGAACACATCGAGCTTTTCCGGGATCTCATGGTAGCAGAAATCCACACCGAACATATCACCGGTCTTTACCAGCGAGCGAATGCTGCAATAACGGGGGTCGTTACAGTATTTTTTATTGTAGCGAATGGCTCTTCCCGGCTGATGGGAAATGAAGTTGCAGCCGAAAACCGCCCCGGCGGAAACGCCGATAAGGCCGTCCACGCCGATATTTTCTTCCATCATCACGTCGATGATGCCGGCGGAGAACAATCCCCGCATGGCGCCGCCTTCCAAAACAAGTCCTTTTTTCATAAAGCCTCCGTTTCTGTTTTACCGCTGATGACCGGTACGGTGGTTGTGGCCGGCGTTTTCTTCGTCTTTGTGGTTGTGGCCGCCGCCGTAGCAGTTATGACCGGCGCAGCTATCCGCGGTTTCTTCATCGTGATGATGACAGCCATGGTCGTGATGGCCGCCGCAGGAGGGGACAGGATTATAGAGCAGCTCTTTGCGAAGGAGCTTTGAAACGGCTTCGTCGGCGGAACCGCTGTTGCCGCCGTATACGAGGATCCCGGCGGCCTGCAATGATTTGGAAGCCCCCGCGCCGAGGCTGCCGCAGATCAGCACATGGACATGGTTTTCATAGAGCCAGGAGCCCAGGGAACAGTGGCTCGCGCCTTTGGGAGCAACCACCTCACTGCGGGTGATCTCATCTCCAATGGTATCGTAAATTTTGAATTGGGTCGTTTGGCCGAAATGTTGGAAGATCTCTCCGTTTTCATAAGTCACGGCGATCCGAACGATATCTTTTGCTTTCAGTGACATGGATAAAGCCTCCTTTTCGCGCCGCTGTCAAAAAAACGGCATAAAACGGGAAACACGACAGAGGCATTCCCGCCCTGCGGCGTCTTTTTCGATTCCATATTTACCATATTTATATTATAGCACAGAAACGAGCCAAAATAAAAGAAATCTCTTTATGATACTTTTCTGACAAAAAATAATATTGTGCTTTTTCCCGTTCCTTTGCTATAATAACAGCGGGTGATCACTATGGAAACGAAACCAAACAACTATGAATTGACCTTCCGCCGGGCGGAAAAGGAGTTTCTCCGCTTCGATCAGGAAGAAATGATCCGCGCCTGCGGTCTCGAGGCCGACCTGCGCTATATCTATGTAAATTTCTTTTATGCCCTTTACCGCATCGACCGCCAAAACGGCCGGATGGAAAAGCGTATGCCCGACGGAACCTACCGTCACGCCGCCTATAACGACGGCATGGGGATTTTCGACGCCATCTGCGAGCCGACGCCCTTCCGCCGTCTCTGCGGCGAAATGGTGGATATGAATTATTTCACCCATACGAGCTTTAACGGCCGCTCGATGTTTCAGCCTTACGCCGACCGTTTCGCCGCCGACCTTGAAAAATTCCGCAAGGTCTGCCTTGAACTCGGCGGTGAACCGCAGAAAGAGAGCGACGCCGGGTTCACCTTTGCCCTTTTCGATTTTCTGCCCATGACGCTTCTGCTCTGGGAGGGGGAAGAGGGGATTCCCGCCGCCCTCCGCTTCCTTTGGGACCGGAATGCCACGGATTTTGTCCGCTTTGAAACGATGTTTATCATCATCACCCATGTAATGGAAACGCTGAATGAAGCCATGGGCTTTGAACCGACATACAAAGCGCTGTCCCACGGCGGCGAATAAACCGCGCCCCGGTTTTGCCGGGGCTTTTTTGCGCCGTTTTTGTCTTTTCCTTTTCCGGGGAAAGGCCGGTTTTCCTTTCTTTTCCAAAGTACACAAAAGAAACACAGAAGTGTCGATGCATAGACAAAGGAAAATGTTAGCATACTATCAAAATATTATTGTTAGTATGCTATCTTTTTTTATACGTCATCATACAATAGAACAGAAGGTGATATTTATGCCGGCAAACACCATACAAAAGATCGGACCGGAGCTGCACTCTCTCTTCGCGCTGATACGGCGGTCTCACATGAGTGCCTGTCTCTGCGATTACCGCCGCCAAACGGGGCTTACGGAAATGCAGTCCCGGGTCATCGGTTTTCTCTTTATGAACCGGGAACGGGAGATTTTTCAGAAAGATATCGAAAAAGAATTTTCCATTCGCCGCGCCACGGTCTCGGTGCTGCTCCAGTCCATGGAAGTCAAAAAACTGATCCGACGGGAATCCGTCCCCCGGGACGCCCGGCTGAAAAAAGTTCTCCTCACGCCCCAGGCCGAGGAAATGGCGGCCATGGCCAATCGGGAACTGCGCCGCTTTGAAGAAGTCCTGCGGGAAGGCATTTCCGAAGAGGAACTGAAAGTCTTTTTCAATGTAACGAAAAAGATCCGCGCCAATATTGAGAATAATCTGAGCGTAAAGCCCGGGAAAGGAGCCGAAAACCATGCTTAAATCATTATTGTCCTGCATCGGGCAGTACAAACGGGACGCCCTTTTCGCGCCGCTCTTCGTCGTGCTGGAAGTCGTGATGGAAGTGCTGATTCCCCTGTTTATGGCCGATCTCATCGACAAAGGGATCGCCGCGGGGAATATGCCCTATATTCAGAAGATGGGGCTGTTTCTCGTGTTCTGCGCGCTGGTGTCGCTGGCTTTCGGCGTGTTGTCCGGGGCTTTCGCCGCCCGAGGCAGCGCCGGCTTCGCCAAAAACCTGCGGAAAGAAATGTACGGCCGCATTCAGGATTTTTCCTTCGGCAACATTGATAAATTCTCCACCGCGGGGCTCATCACCCGCCTCACCACCGATATCAACAATGTCCAGCAGGCCTACATGATGATCATCCGCATTGCGGTGCGCTGTCCCGTCATGCTGATCCTGGCGCTGGTCTGTGCTTTCCGCATCCACGCCACCCTGTCGCTGGTCTTTCTCGGCGCCGTGCCCATCTTAGGGGTCGGTCTCTATTTCATCATGACGAGAGCCCATCCGCTGTTCACGAAAATGTTCCGCACCTACGACCGACTCAACAATGTGGTACAGGAAAATCTTCAGGCGGTGCGGGTGGTGAAGGCCTTCGTCCGCGAAGACCACGAAAACAGAAAATTTGGCGATACCGCCGATGATCTCTACGATCTCTCCTCCCGGGCGGAAAAACTGCTGATGCTCAGCAGCCCGCTGATGTCCTTTGTGGTCTACGGCTCCATGATCGCCATTTCCTGGTTCGGAGCGCAGTTCATCGTCGCCGGAACCCTCACCACCGGGGAGCTGGTCAGCATGATTACCTACGTCATGCAGATTCTCATGAGCCTGATGATGCTCTCCATGGTCTTTGTGATGATCGTCATGGCCCGGGCCTCGGCGGTGCGTATCACCGAAGTGCTGACGGAAACGCCGGAACTTTCGGCCCCCGAAAAACCCCTCGATACTGTCGCTGACGGCAGTATCGAATTTGACAACGTCAGCTTCGCCTACGCCGGCAAAGGCCATCCCTACTGTTTGAAAAACGTGAATCTCTCGGTTGCCTCCGGCTCCACCCTGGGGATTTTAGGCGGCACCGGCAGCGCCAAATCCACGCTGGTACAGCTGATTCCCCGGCTCTACGACGCCACCGAGGGCACCGTAAAAGTCGGCGGCCGGGACGTAAAGGAATACGATATGGAAGTCCTCCGGGACAGCGTGGCCATGGTACTCCAGAAAAACGTGCTCTTCTCCGGTACCATCAAAGAAAACCTCCGCTGGGGCAACGAACACGCCACCGAGGAGGAAATGAAAGAAGCCTGCCGCCTCGCCGAGGCCGACGGCTTCATCTCCGCCTTCCCCGAAGGCTACGATACCCACATCGAGCAGGGCGGCACCAACGTTTCCGGCGGCCAGAAGCAGCGGCTCTGCATCGCCCGGGCGCTGCTTAAAAAGCCGAAGATTCTGATTCTGGACGATTCCACCAGCGCTGTGGACACCGCCACCGACGCGAAAATCCGCGACGCTTTAAACCGCTGTCTGCCGGAAACCACGAAGCTCATCATCGCCCAGCGGGTGGCCTCGGTGGAAAACGCCGACCGCATCCTCGTTCTCGACGACGGCGAGATCATCGCCATGGGCCGTCACGAAGACCTGATGGAAACCTGCGAGGTTTACCGTGAAACGGCTCTTTCTCAGAAAAAAGGAGGTGAGAGCGATGCCCAGACCGCCTAAAATGGCACACAGCGCGAAAATGGAAAAACCCGATAAAGCCACGGCCAAACGGCTCCTGCGCTATATCTTCAAAAGCGGATACACCCCTCATTTTATCGCGGTTATCGTTTCCGTGATCATTTCCGTTGCCGCCGGTGTCGCTTCGTCCATGTTTATTCAGATCCTCATCGACGATTACATCGCGCCGCTCCTCACCATGGATACACCGGTCTTTACCGAGCTCATCAAGGCTCTTTGCATCATCGGTTCGCTCTATCTCGCCGGGGTGGCCGCATCCTTCTTTTATACCCGCATCATGGTCGTGATCTCCCAGGGCGTTCTGCGCAACCTGCGGAAGGATCTCTTTGCCCATATGCAGACGCTGCCCATCCGCTATTTCGATACCCACACCCACGGTGAGGTGATGAGCTACTACACCAACGATGTGGATACCCTGCGGCAGTTCATCTCCCAGAGTCTGCCCCAGATGTTCAGTTCGCTCCTGACGGTGATCGCCGTTTTCGCCGCCATGATTTACCTTTCCCCTCTGCTCACCCTTGTGGTGGTGGCGGTTCTCGTCTGCATGATGGTGATTTCCGCCAAGGTCGGCAGCCGCAGCGGACGCTATTTCTTCCGCCAGCAGCAGTCGGTGGGAGCGCTGAACGGCTATATTGAGGAAATGATTCAGGGCCAGAAGGTCGTCAAGGTCTTCTGCCACGAGGAAAAAGCCGTGGAAGGCTTCGATGAAAAGAACGAAGAGCTCTTCCGCAACGCCGCCTCGGCCAACACCTTCGCCAATATCTTAATGCCCATCATGGGCAATATCGGCAACCTGCAGTATGTGATTTTAGCCGTCGTCGGCGGTGCGTTGGCGCTGAACGGCGTCGGCGGCCTCACGCTGGGGATCATCGCCTCCTTCCTCCAGCTGAGCAAGAGCGTGACCAACCCCGTGGCGCAGATCGCCCAGCAGGTGAATTACATCGTTATGGCGCTGGCCGGGGCCAAGCGGGTCTTCGCGTTGATGGATGAGGAACCCGAGGAGGATCACGGCTACGTGACTCTCGTCCGCGGCAGAGAGGAAAACGGTGTGTTCACCGAAACCAAAGACGGCGTCTGGGCCTGGAAGCACCCTCATCACGACGGCACATTGACTTATACGCCTCTGGCCGGGGATGTCCGGATGTTCAACGTGGATTTCGGCTACACCCCGGAAAAGACGGTGCTTCACGATGTTTCCCTCTACGCCAAGCCCGGTCAGAAGGTGGCCTTTGTCGGCGCCACCGGGGCGGGAAAAACCACCATTACCAACCTGATCAACCGCTTTTACGATATTGAGGACGGCAAAGTCCGCTACGACGGCATCAACATCAACAAGATCAAAAAGCCCGATCTTCGCCGCTCCCTCGGCATCGTTTTGCAGGATACCTTCCTCTTTACCGGCACCGTGGCGGACAACATCCGTTACGGCCGCCTCAACGCCACCGATGAGGAGGTCATCGCCGCGGCGAAGCTGGCCAACGCCCACGGATTTATCTCCCGTCTGCCCGAGGGCTACGATACCGTCATCAGCGGCAGCGGCGAGGAACTGAGTCAGGGCCAGCGCCAGCTCATCGCCATCGCCCGGGCGGCGGTGGCGGACCCCCCGGTGATGATTCTCGACGAGGCCACCTCCAGCATCGACACTCACACCGAAGCCGTGGTACAGCGGGGCATGGACAGTCTCATGAAGGGACGCACCGTTTTCGTCATCGCCCACCGCCTCTCCACCGTACAGAACGCCGACGTCATCATGGTGCTGGAAAACGGCCGCGTCATCGAGCGCGGCACCCACGAAGACCTTATTAAAGAAGGCAAGACCTACTATCAGCTCTACACCGGCGCCTTCGAATTGGAATAAAAGAAAGCAGGAATCAATTATGGATGTGAAAAAGTACCAGAACTATTATTTCAGTTTGCTCGCCTTTGAAAAGAACTTCCGCCAGTTTACCCAGACCAAAACGAAAGACAACGATCTCACCCTTTCCCACGTGATGATTCTGATCTATCTTTACGCCAACGGGAACTGCGGCCAGAAAGAGCTGACCGTCACCTTCAACGCCTCCTCGGCGGCGATGGCCGTTTCCATCGCCCGGCTGGAGGAAAAAGGTCTCATCGAAAAAACCGCCGATGAGGAAGACAAGCGCAACAACATCATCAGCCTGTCAAAAAACGGCGAGGAATACCTCCGGACACTGCTGGAAGATCGGAACAGCCGGGAAACCGCCGAGGATACCATCACCGAGGAAGAACTCCAGCTTCTGACAAAATTGCAGAACAAGCTCTTCCGCCAGCTCAAAGGCATCACCGGTATCGAATAAAAATACAGAACGAAGTATAGACTTTTGATGGAATTTAAAATATAATGTAAAGATAAGAGGTGTCGGTTTATGGGTGAAAAGCTTCGCCGTTTCTTCATGGGAAGATACGGCATGGACTCCTTGAACAAACTGATTTTTATCGTGACCCTGATCCTCCTCGCGGTGATGTGGTTCTGGCCCAACCGCGTGGTGGGACTGATCTTCTGGATTCTGCTCCTCATCGGCTATTTCCGCTGTTTTTCCCGGAACATTCCCGCCCGATACGCGGAAAATCAGAAATACCTTCAGCTCACGGCGAAACCACGGAAGTTCCTTCGCAAACGGAAATCCCGCTTCGCCCAGCGGAAAAGCTATAAATTTTTCAAATGTCCCCAATGCCGCCAGGAAGTCCGGGTACCCAAAGGCAAGGGAAAAATCAACATCAAATGTCCCTCCTGCGGAGGACAATTCATAAAGAAGAGCTGATCTATGTTCGGATATGTCATCATCAATAAACCGGAACTGAAAATCAAGGAATACGAGACCTATCAGTCCTATTACTGCGGCCTCTGCCGCAGTCTGAAAAAGCGCCACGGCCTTTTGGGGCAGATGACGCTGAATTACGATATGACCATGGTGGTGCTTCTCCTCACCGGCCTCTACGAGCCGGAGACCACGGAGAAACGCTTCCGCTGTCTCGTGCATCCTCTGGGCCGCCACGTGGCCCGGCAGAACCGCTTTTCCGATTACGCCGCCGATATGAACGTGCTGATGGCCTATGAAAAGGCCATGGACGACGTTGTGGACGAAAAGAAAATTTCCGCCCGGCTTTTAAGCTCCCTCCTCCGGCCCAAGGCCAAAAAGGTGAGATCCCGGTATCCCCGGCAGGCGGCGGTGATCACCGAAAATCTCCGCTCCCTCTATGAAGCGGAAAAACGGGGCGAAACCGATCTTGATACCCTCGCCGGGTATTTCGGAAAGATCATGGAAACGGTGGTCGTCTATAAAGAAGATTACTTTCAGCGGGATCTGGCCCGGTTCGGCTTCTTTCTGGGCAAATTCATCTACCTCCTCGACGCCTACGACGATATGGAGAAAGACCTAAAAAACGGCGCCTTCAATCCGTTGACGGCCATGAAGGACCGCCCCGATTTCGAGGAGCGGGTGGAGGAAATTCTGGAAATGATGATGGCCGAGGCCGCCCGTTCCTTTGAGATGCTGCCCATCATCGAAAGCGCCGGCATCCTGCGCAACATCATCTACGGCGGCGTCTGGACCAAGTATCTCGCGAAAAAACAGAAAGTGCAGAAAAAATCCGTATGAACAAAGATCCCTATCAGGTTCTGGGTGTATCCCGGGACGCCAGCGACGAAGAAATCAAAAAAGCCTACCGCAAGCTGTGCATGAAATACCATCCCGACGCCAACATCGACAACCCCAACAAAGCCGAGGCCGAGGAAAAATTCAAGGAAGTACAGCAGGCCTACGACGCCATCATGAAAAAGGACACCGCCGGCTTCGGCGGCAATCCCTACGGCAATGCCGGACCCAACGGCGGTTTTCAGCAGACCGGCGGTTACGACTACGGCAATTTCGGCGGTTACGGCAACTTTGGCAACTTCGGCGGTTTCGGCGGCTTCAATACCCAGGAGGACCTGCCGCCGGAGCTCCGGGCCGCGGCCAACTACATCCGGAGCGGCTACTATAAAGAAGCCCTCACCGCATTGGAGGGCGTGACGAACCGCACCGCGGCATGGTACTATTACAGCGCTCTGGCCCACCGGGGCCTCGGCAACAACGTCAAAGCCAAGGAACACGCCGAGCGGGCCTGCCGCATGGACCCCAATAATTTCGCCTACCGGAATCTTTATCAGCAGATGCAGAACAGCAGCGACTGGTATCAGAATCAGAGCGGCTCTTACCGCACCACCACCTGTGGCTGCAACAACTGCTGTCTCGATTCCTGTCTGCTGACCATCGCCTGCAATCTCTGTCTCAGCATGTGTTGCTGCAATCCCTGGGGCGGCGGCCGTTAACGTCGCCGCTTACCGTTTTTTTATATCAATTCATTGGAGTGATTCCCATTGTCTCAGCTCGCGACACTTATTACCGATCTGGCCCTGATCCTGATTATCGCCGGGATCACGACGCTGATCTGCAAAAAACTGAAACAGCCGGTGATCATTGGATATGTTCTCGCCGGCTTTTTATTAAGCCCCGTGGCGGAATTTTTCCCCATGGTCGTCGGAAATATGGAAGAAATCGAAACCCTGGCGGAAATCGGCGTGATCTTCCTCATGTTCAGCCTCGGCCTCGAATTCAACCTGCATAAAATGGCTCAGGTGGGGGTCTCCGGCACCCTCTCCGCGGCGGTGCAGATCGTCGGCATGGTGCTTTTGGGCTACCTCGTGGGGATGCTTCTGGGCTGGTCCGCCACGGACAGCCTTTTCCTCGGCGGGATGCTCTCCATGTCCTCCACCATCATCACGGTGAAGGCCATTGAGGACTGTAATATGCGGGAAAAGAAGTTCGCCTCTCTGGCCATCGGCACCCTGATCATTGAGGACATCGCCGCCATCTTTCTGATGCTGGTGCTCTCCACGGTCTCTGTGAGCCGGGGCGGCGGCGCCGATCTGGTGTTCACCATCGCCAAGCTCCTTTTCTACCTGGCGTTCTGGCTCCTGCTGGGGATCTTTCTGGTGCCCACCATCATTCAGAAGATCCGCCGTCTCCTCACCGGCGAAACGTTGCTCATCGTCGCTCTGGCCCTCTGCTTCGGCATGGTGCTCATCGCCGACGCGCTGGGCTTCTCCTCGGCGCTGGGGGCTTTTATGGCCGGTTCCCTTTTGGCGGGGACTTCCGTCTCGGAAAAAACCGAGGAGCTGGTGACTCCCTGTAAAGACCTCTTCGTCGCCGTGTTCTTCGTCTCCGTGGGGTTCCTCGTGGTGCCCTCCACCCTCCTGGAATACCTGGTGCCGATCCTGATTCTCATCGCCGTGACGATTGTCGGCAAGATCCTCCTGCTGACGGCGAGCTATCTCCTGACCCGGCAGGATCTCAGTACTTCCATCCACTGCGCCTTTTCCCAGACCCAGGTGGGAGAATTTTCCTTCGTCATCGCCTCCTTGGGCCTTTCCCTCGGCGTCACCGGGGAATTTCTCTATCCCGTCATCGTTGCCGTGGCGTTGCTCACGACGTTTACCACGCCGTTTCTCCTCCGCACCGCCGGCCCCTGCACCGCCTTTCTTGAAAAGCGCCTGCCGGAAAAATGCCTCGCGTCCATTGAGAACCGCAGCCGCAAAGAGGAAGAGGAAAGCGGCCCCCAGCAGACGGAAATTTCGGCGGTATGGCGCCGTTATCTGAAATATTACTTCTCCCGGATTCTTATCTATACCCTGGTCTGCGCCGGCATCATCGTTCTCGGCAAAGAGTTTTTACTGCCCCTCGTCACGGAATACGTCCCCTTTGACGTGCCCAAAGCCGCCGTGGCCGCCGTGGTGATTCTCTGCCTGCTGCCCTTCCTGCCCCAGCTGATGTTCAGCCACGACCCGGATTTTACCACCCTTTGGATGAAGAGCCCCTTCAACAAGCTGCCCCTGACGGTGCTGATGGGGGTTCGCTTCGCCCTGGCGGTGGGTCTGCTGATGCTGGTGCCGATTCTCTTTTACGAGCGGATTCCCTATGGGGTGCTGCTGCTGATGGTTCCCGTGGCGGTTTTCGCCAGCCGCTCCGAGCGGCTCCGCGGCAGTTACCTTCGGATCGCGGCGAAATTCGTGGCCAACCTCAACGAGGAACAGCTTCATGAACGCCATAAAGACCAGAATCTTCTCTGGGAAAGCGAGGATCTGCTGATCTCCGTCTTTCACGTGCCCCCGGGGAGCGCCCTTTTGGGCCGCACGTTAGCGGATCTGGAATGGGGACGGGTCTTCCGTCTCAACGTCATCCGGCTGATCCGGGGCAAGAAAATCATCAATCTGCCCTCGGGGAACGAAACACTGAAAGAAAACGACCTGATCTGCATTTACGGCGGGAGCCGCTCCATGGAGGATTTCCGCCTGATCTACGAATCCTCGGGCCTCACCTGCATCCATAAGGAAACCTGCACTCTGAGGGAATACATCGTCAATCAGGACCATATTCCCGAAAAATACCAGCTTTATTGCTATGGGATGGTCATTCAGAAGGGTTCCTCCTACGTGGGAAAAAGCATCCGGGATTCCGGATTGAAATCCGACCGGAGCTGTTTCGTCGTCGGCGTGGAACGGGAGCTTCTGCCCATCGCGGAGCCAAGCCCCAACTTTGTGCTTCGTGCCGATGACATCATCTGGATCCTCGGCACCGTGGAAACCGTCGTCAGCCTCCTTCAGGAGGACAGCATTGTGGACCATGAAGCCAACGCGAAAAGCGGGAGAGCGTGAGAAAAATGAAGAAAAAAACACGAAATACCAAAGCGAAAATCGTCTCCGCGGCCTGGAAGCTCTTTTACGAGCAGGGCTACGAAGCCACCACCGTGGAGGAAATCATCGAGGAATCCCACACCTCCCGGGGCTCCTTTTACCACTATTTTGAAGGGAAGGACGCCCTTTTGAGCACCCTTTCCCTGCTCTTTGACGAGGAATACGAAACGATTTCCGAAGAGATGGAGGAGGAGCTGGCCCCCTTTGAGATGCTGATGTACCTCAACCGCCGCCTCTTCCAGATGATTGAAAACCGGGTGTCTTTAGACCTGATGAGCCGCCTTTACTCCACCCAGCTGGTGACGAAGGGCTACCGCCATTTGCAGGATCACAACCGGGTTTATTTCAAGCTCCTCCGCTCCATTGTGGTGAAGGGCCAGGAAAGCGGCGATTTCCGCACCGACTGGACGGTGAACGAAATCGTGAAGCTCTACGCTTTGGAGGAACGGGCCCTGATTTACGACTGGTGTCTCTGCAACGGGGAGTATTCGCTGAGCGATTATGCGGCGAAGGTATTACCCGGCATGATGTCCCCCATCCTGAATACGGGGACGTCCCCAAAGAGCTGATATCCGGCAAAACTGCCGACCTCCGTCTTCGCGTATAGCGCCGCTATTACGCGAAACCGAAGGCCGGCATTTTTACCGGATCTGAGCCCTTTGGAAACGCCCGAGTTCCTTTTCTGCCGGGGTGGCCGACCTCCTTTTTCCCGTATAGCGACGCTATTACGCGAAACCGAAGGCCGGCATTTTTACCGGATCTAAGCCCTTTGGAAACGCCCGAGTTCCTTTTCTGCCGGGGTGGATGGACGGAGCGGTTCGCTTCGCTCCCGCTTCTTGGGGCGGGAACCGATGTTGCTTTATTGAATGTGGATTTTTATGGAAAACAGGGAAGATTTTTTCGACTTTCGGCGAAAATTCTTCTTTCTTTTTTCTGTTCCTTTTTTTATTTCTGTTTTATTCTTGTTTAATATATTGTGTTTTAAAAGGAATTTTCATGTATTTTTTTCTGAAATAAATATTTATATTCCGGAATACGTTCTGTGTTTTGTTCTTGTTCTTTGTGTGTTATAATATTAGCGTTTTTATAAAGAAAGGGGAAATACTGCTATGAATTCATCCACCCTCGGCATCCTGATTTCGATCATCCTCTATCTGAGCATGGTCGTGGCCATCGGTGCCGTTCTCACAAAACGCAATAAAAGCGCCGGCGATTTCTATCTCGGCGGACGGAAGCTCGGGCCCTTTGTTACGGCCATGAGCGCCGAAGCCTCGGATATGAGCGGCTGGCTCTTAATGGGCCTCCCCGGCGTGGCTTACCTCACCGGCGTGGCCGACGCCGCCTGGACCGCCATCGGTCTCGCCATCGGCACCTACGTCAACTGGCTCATCGTCGCCAAGCGGCTCCGCTGTTACTCTCAGGTCAACAGCGCCATCACCCTGCCGGAATTCTTCTCCAATCGCTACCACGACCAGAAGAAAATCCTTCTCGGCATCGCCGCTCTGGTCATTATCGTGTTCTTCGTGCCTTACACCGCCTCGGGTTTCGCCGCCTGCGGCAAGCTGTTCCACAGCCTCTTCGGCATTGACTATGTTACCGCCATGCTGATCAGCGCCGCCGTTATCGTCCTTTACACCACCTTGGGCGGGTTCCTCGCCGCCAGCACCACCGACTTTATTCAGGGCATCGTCATGAGCATCGCCCTTTTGATCGTTCTGGGCTTCGGCGTCTATGCCGCCGGCGGTTTCGACGTGGTTTTCGCCAACGCCAACGAACTCCAGGGCTACCTCTCCTTAACGGCAACCCACAACACCGCCACCGGAGAAGTGGGGGCGTATTCCTTCCTTACCATCGTTTCCACTTTGGCCTGGGGCCTCGGCTACTTCGGTATGCCCCACGTTCTGCTCCGCTTCATGGCCATTGAGGATAAAGAAAAGCTCAAGCTCTCCCGCCGTGTAGCCACCACCTGGGTGGTGATCTCCCTGGCCGTGGCCGTGTTCATCGGGATCGTGGGCTACTCCATGTCCCTGGCCAACGCCATTCCCGTCCTGGATGACCCGGAAACCATCATCGTTCAGATCTCCCATCTTCTCAGCACCTACGGCTTCGGCTTCGCTCTCATCGGCGGCCTCATTCTCGCCGGGATTCTGGCTTCCACCATGTCTACCTCCGACTCCCAGCTGCTGGCGGCTTCCAGCTCCGTTTCGGAAAATATCTTAAAAGGCACCTTCGGCATTAAAATGTCGGATAAAACCACCGTCATCGCCGCCCGGATCACCGTGGTCTGCGTCGCGGTCATCGCCGCCTTTATCGCCAAAAACCCCAACAGCTCCGTCTTTAACATCGTGTCCTTCTCCTGGGCCGGCTTCGGCGCGGCCTTCGGCCCCCTGATGCTCTTCTCCCTGTTCTGGAAGCGCACCACCTTCGCGGGAGCCTTGGCCGGCATGATCTCCGGCGGCGCCATGGTATTCATCTGGGAATACCTCGTGAGCCCCATGGGCGGCATCTGGGGCATCTATGAACTGCTGCCTTCCTTCATCGTCTCCTCCATCTTCATCGTCGTGGTCAGCCTTCTCACCAAGGCACCGGGCAAAGAAATCACCGACGACTACGAAAAGTATCAGGCACAGCTTCATAAATAAGCCTATTGAATCGAAAGCGCCCGGAGAATTTCTCTCCGGGCGTTTTTCTTTTACCACCGACTTTGGGCGTTTCCAAACGGCTTAAAGGCGGTGTAACTCGCCAAGCTGCGGCAATGCGCTATACATAACGGTATACGCATTGTCGGAGGGCGGCGATTTCGCCGCCTATTAAGTGTTTGGGGACGCCCTGTTATTTAAAATTTTTTTAAAATACCCCTTGACAAACTGAAACTTGAGGTGTATTATAATTCCCAACAAACCGAAGAGAAAGAGTAAGTACTCCGGGAGGAACCCATCACAGAGAGCCGCCGGTGCTGGAAGCGCGGTATGGAGATGTCGGAGGAATGGACTTTCGAGGGCGAACTGAAACCATCTGGAAGTAGGGGAGACGGAGTAAACCCTCCGTTAACAAAGGTCCGCGTATGATGGTACGCATGAGTGGGCATACAAAAACGTATGTCAAAAAGGGTGGCACCGCAGGAGCTGAAACTCTTGTCCCTGGAATCTTTGGATTCGGGACGAGGGTATTTTTTTATTCCTCCGTTCCGAAAGAAAAAGCAAAGGAGAAGAATAAAAAATGAGCAAAAACGAAATCCCTTACAAAATCTACCTTGATGAAAACGAAATGCCGAAAAGTTGGTATAACCTGCGGGCCGATATGAAAAACAAACCGGCACCGCTCCTGAACCCCGGCACTCTTCAGCCCGTCACCGCCGAGGAACTTTCCCACGTATTCTGCGATGAACTGGTGAAACAGGAACTCGATGACACCACGGCGGAAATTCCCATTCCCGAGGAAATCCGCACCTTCTATAAAATGTATCGTCCTTCTCCCCTGGTGAGAGCTTATCCTCTGGAAAAGAAGCTCGGCACCCCGGCGAAGATCTATTATAAATTCGAAGGCAACAACACCAGCGGCAGCCACAAGCTGAATTCCGCCATCGCCCAAGCCTATTACGCCAAAAAGCAGGGCTTAAAAGGCGTTACCACCGAAACCGGCGCCGGTCAGTGGGGCACCGCCCTTTCCATGGCCTGCTCCTATCTGGATCTGGACTGCAAAGTCTACATGGTAAAAGTCTCTTACGAACAGAAACCCTTCCGCCGGGAAGTGATGCGCACCTACGGCGCTTCGGTCACACCTTCTCCCTCGGAAACCACCAACATCGGACGGAAAATTTTAGCGGAACATCCCGGCACCAACGGTTCTTTAGGCTGCGCCATCTCCGAAGCCGTGGAAGTGGCCACCTCCAACGATGGCTACCGCTACGTACTGGGCAGCGTTCTCTCCCAGGTTCTGCTCCATCAGTCCGTCATCGGTCTGGAAACCAAAACCGCCATGGATAAATACGGCATCTCCCCGGACATCATCGTCGGCTGCGCCGGCGGCGGCTCCAACCTCGGCGGCCTCATCGCTCCCTTCATGGGCGAAAAACTCCGGGGCGAAAAGGATTACCGCTTTATCGCCGTGGAACCGGCTTCCTGCCCCAGCCTCACCCGGGGGAAATACGCTTATGACTTCTGCGATACCGGCATGGTCTGCCCCCTGGCGAAAATGTATACCCTGGGCTGCGATTTCATTCCTTCCCCCAACCACGCCGGCGGCCTCCGCTATCACGGCATGAGCTCCACCCTTTCCCAGCTTTACGATGACGGCTTCATGGAAGCCACTTCCGTGGAACAGACCGCGGTCTTCAAAGCCGCCGAGGATTTCGCCCGGATTGAAGGGATCCTCCCGGCGCCGGAAAGCGCCCACGCCATCCGCGTGGCCATGGATGAAGCGCTGAAATGCAAGGAAACCGGCGAAGAAAAAACCATTCTCTTCGGCCTCACCGGCACCGGCTACTTTGATATGATCGCCTATGAACGCTTCAACAACGGCGAAATGACGGACTACATCCCCACCGATGAAGATCTGGAAAGAAGCCTCGCGAAACTCCCCAAAGTCGACTGATAACAAAATATTACCCTTAGAAACGCCGCTTTTTCCATTGAAAAAGCGGCGTTTTATGCTATAATCGGGGACAGTACGCGAAAAACAGAACCGTTGTTTTAAAAACAGGATCTCCTGTTTTCCGCGGGAATCCAAAAAACATACAGAAAAAAACGGGAGATTCCTCATGAAAGAAGAGACAAAAGGCGCCCTGCTGATGGCGCTTTCCGCGGTTTTTTTCAGTTTGGGCGGTCTGCTCATCAAACTGATCCCCTGGGGGCCCGTGGCCACCAACGGCGTGCGCTGTGTTTTCGCCACGGCGGTTTTCGGCGTTTACATGATCGCCATCGGGAAAAAACCGGTGATCAATATGCCCACCCTTTGGGGAGCGCTGGGCCTTTTGGGCACCACGGCCTTTTTCAACGCGGCGACGAAGTTCACCACGGCGGGAAACGCCATCATTCTGGAATACACCTCGCCGGTGTTCATCATCTTGTTTTCCTATTTATTATTCAGGAAAAAACCTCAGAAGGC
>JBJDXI010000014.1:18548-20300 GCA_051866595.1 Clostridia bacterium | reverse complement strand
TTATGGGGCCCATCGGCGCCGTCAGCGTCGGCCGTATCAACGGTGAATATATCATTAATCCCACGGTGGAACAGTGCGAAGAAAGCGATATGTTCATCGCCATGTGCGGTACCAAAGACGCCATCAACATGGTTGAATGCAAAGCCGATGAAGTCGGCGAAGATGTGATTCTCGACGGTCTGATGTTCGGTCATGAAGAAATCAAAAAGATCGTCGCCTTTATCGAAGAATTCCGTGCCGAAGCGCTGGAACGCGGTATCGCCGCGGAAAAACTGGAATTCGTAAAACCGCCCTTTACCGCCGAAATCGAAGAAGTCGTAAAACCCATGGCGAAAGAAAAATACGACGCGGTGTATCGTAAATGCGCCGGGGAAAAGATTCCCAAGAAGGAACGGGAAGAACTTTTCGCCGCGGTACAGGATGAAATCGTCGCCCGGTTTGAAGAACAGTACCCCGATAATATCGATGAAATCAAAGAAATCATCGGTGTGGCTCAGAAAGAAACGGTTCGCCGCATTATTGCTTCGGAAAAACTCCGTGTCGACGGCAGACATGTGGACGAAGTCCGTCCCATCAGCTGCGAAGTCGGCGTGCTTGCCAGAACCCACGGTTCTTCGCTCTTTACCCGCGGTGAAACTCAGATTCTCAATGTCTGCACCCTCGGTTCTTTGAGTGACGAACAGATTCTGGACGGCCTCGGTGTGGAAGAATCCAAGCGCTATATGCATCATTATAATTTCCCGCCTTACAGTGTCGGTGAAGCCCGTCCCATGAGAGGTCCCGGCCGCCGTGAAATCGGTCATGGTGCTTTGGCGGAAAAGGCTCTCGTTCCGATGATTCCCTCGGAACAGACGTTCCCCTATGCTCTCCGTCTCGTTTCCGAAGCCATTGCTTCCAACGGTTCCACCTCCATGGGCAGTGTATGCGCCAGCACGCTGTCGCTGATGGATGCCGGTGTACCCATCAAAGCGCCGGTTGCCGGTGTGGCCATGGGTCTCATCAAAGATAACGACGATATTACCATTCTCACCGATATTCAGGGGCTGGAAGATGCCCTTGGTGATATGGACTTCAAAGTGGCCGGTACCGCCGAAGGTGTCACCGCCATTCAGATGGATATGAAGATCGCCGGCATTACCCGGGAAGTCTTTGTGGAAGCCTTGGAACAGGCCAAAAAAGGCAGAATGCACATTCTCGGCAAAATGCTTGAAGCCATTGCCGAACCCAGAGCGGAACTTTCCGAATACGCGCCCCGCATCATCAATACGAAAGTTCATCCCGATAAGATCCGTGAAATCATCGGTTCCGGCGGGAAAACCATCAAAAAGATTGTGGAAGAAACCGGCGCTAAGATTGATATTGAAGATGACGGCAGTGTTTATATTGCTTCGGTTGACGCCAAGAAGGGTGAAGCCGCGCTGAAGATTATCGAAGCCATCGTCGAAGAAGTGGAAGTCGGTAAAATTTACGAAGGTACTGTTGTGAAAATCGCGGATTTCGGTGCCTTTGTACAGATCATTCCCGGCGTTCTCGATACTTCTGGGAAAGACGGTATGGTTCACATCTCCGAACTGATGAACCGCCGCGTGGAAAAAGTTACCGACCTTTTGAAAGAAGGCGACCGCGTTGTGGTGAAAGTTCTGAACGTTGACCACCAGGGCAAAGTAAAACTTTCCCGTAAAGCCGCCATTGCTGACGGGATTCCCGAAGGCATGAGCGAAAGCCTCCACGGCTCCAAAGCTCAGGAATTAC
>JBJDXI010000014.1:0-18448 GCA_051866595.1 Clostridia bacterium | reverse complement strand
GGGATTCCCGAAGGCATGAGCGAAAGCCTCCACGGCTCCAAAGCTCAGGAATTACTGAATAAATAAAACAGTACATATTGCCCCTTTTCTTTGCATATTCTGTCAAAGAAAGGGGGCACTCTATGATTTTATTTAAAAATAAAAAGGTTCTTTGCCTTATCGGAATTTTGCTGTTCATCGCTGTTTCGGTTTTTTATCTGAAAGCGGCGTCACAACGGGAAACCGCGGCGGCGTTTTCTCCCTATTATGAGGGAAATACCGGGAATCAGCAGGTATCCATCTGTATCAATGTGGATTGGGGGGAAGACTATATCCCCGGGATGCTGCAAACGCTGGAAAAACATAACGCGAAAGCGACCTTTTTTCTGACCGGCCGCTGGACGGAAAAATTTCCTGATGTGGCGGAATCCATCAAAGACGCCGGCATGGAAATTGGAAATCACGGTTTAAAGCACAAAAGCCCCAACGCCATGAGTTATGAAGAAAACCTTGGGGATATTCAGGCTGCGGAGCAGATCATCGAAGACGTACTGCATATCAGTACTGTGCTTTTCGCGCCGCCTTCCGGTGAAATTGACGATCAGGTTCAGAAAGCGGCGGAAGATGCCGGCTACCGACTGATTTTATGGTCGGTGGATACAATTGACTGGCAGAAACCTGCGAAGGAAACAATCGTTGAACGTGTCAAAGACAAAGTTCAGGATGGTTCCATTATTTTGATGCATCCGACGGAAAATACAGCGGCGGCTTTGGATGATATTCTCATTCTGCTGGAAAGTAAAGGATTGCGGCCGGTGCCCGTTTCGGAGTTGATTAAGTAAAACGGTAAACATAAATATGATCAGAAAAGAAATTTTGAATAACGGCCTGACCGTCGTAACGGAAGAAATCGATTATGCGCAATCGGTTTCCATGGGCATTTGGGTAAAAGCCGGCAGTCGTCATGAAAAACATGAGTTTGCCGGAATTTCCCATTTCCTGGAACATATGAACTTTAAAGGTACCGAAAAACGTTCCGCCAAAGAATTGGCGGAAGTTCTGGAAAGCCGCGGCGGTCAGCTTAACGCTTATACTACAAAAGAATACACCAATTTTTACTGCCAGACGATAAGTGAAGATTATGATCTGGCGATGGACGTGCTTTCGGATCTTTTCCTTCACTCGGTTTTCCGGCCGGAAGATACGGAAAAAGAGAAAAAGGTCGTACTGGAAGAGATCAATCTCTATGAGGACAGCCCGGAAGACCTGGTCATTGATATGCTCAATGAGGTTTGCTGGGGTGAACATCCCCTGGGCCGGCCGATTCTCGGTTATGAGGAACAGGTAAAGAGTTTTACGCCGGAAATTTTAAAGGGCTACCGTGAGCATATGTATACACCGGAAAATACCGTTCTCGCCGTTGTCGGTCATTTTGACCATGACGCGTTGATGACTTCGGTGTTGAAATACTTTGGTGATTTCGGTGGAACGGCGGAAAACATTTCTTTTGCGGAACCCTCTTTTCATGTCGGCAGGGTATCCAAAGAAAAGGAAATCGCCCAGGAGCATATCTGTATCGGTTTCCCGACCTGTTCCGTTTTTGATGAACAATATTACGGTACAATTCTCCTGAATGAGCATATCGGCGGCAGTGCCGCGTCGGTATTGTTTCAGAAAATCAGGGAAGACCTCGCGTTATCTTATTCTGTTTATTCCTTTATCACCGCCTATGAGGATACCGGTATGATGACGGTTTACGCCGGAACATCGCCGGATCTTGGCAAAAAAGTGGAATCTCTCTGCTTTGAGGAACTGTCGAAGATTGCGGAGGACGGGATTCCCGCGGAGAAACTGGATCGTCTGAAAACCCAGATCAACGGGAATATGCGTTTATCTACCGACAGTCTGGGTAGCCGGTTAAACCGTCTCGGCCGCAATGAGCTGTTTTTCCGCCGTACCGTTCCGGTGGAGGAAGTTGTGGAACATATCCGGGCGGTAACTCCGGAACAGATCGGCGTCCTGGCGAAGAAAATTCTAACCGCCGATGCGGCTGTTGCTTTTCTGGGAGGAAAAAACGAATGATCCGAATGATTCAAAACGTACCGATGGAAATAGAGCTGCTTCCGGCTTACGGTGATCTGCCTTTGCCGCAGTACCAGACGGAAGGCGCTGCCGGATTTGATTTCCTCGCGGCCAATGAGGAAACCGTTGAAATTTTGCCGGGAGAATACGCCATGATTCCGACGGGTCTGAAATTTGCCGTTCCCAGCGGATGTGAGCTCCAGGTTCGTCCTCGGAGCGGCCTGGCGGCAAAATACGGTATAACGGTGTTGAATACGCCGGGAACCATTGACAGCGATTATCGGGGCGAAGTGAAAATTCTTCTGATCAATCTGGGAAAACAGTCTTTTTCCGTGGAACGTGGTATGCGTATTGCCCAGGGGATTGTCGCTCCGTATTATAAGGCTCAGTTTTCTGTGACGAAGGCTTTGGATGATACGGAACGGGGCGCCGGCGGATTCGGCCATACCGGCGTATAACGGACAATCCTTGCCGCATAGAATCTTCCGACAGGAGGATGACGCGTATGCTTTTTTCAGAATTGGCCGGAAAGGTACTTGTGAACTTGGAAAACGGTGAAGTGATCGGAAACGTGGGTGACGCGGATCTGCTCATTGATGAACTGACGGGAGAAATTGATTCTCTTCTGCTTCCTGCCCGCAATCATATGCTCAGTCGCAACCATGAGGATGCTTTTCTTTCCATCAAGTGGAAAGATGTGAAAAAAATCGGGCCGGAAATCATGGTTGTTGAAATAGAGCCCGGCCGAAATACACTTTGGTAAAAACGATGGAATGAGGATAATCAAATGAGAGTAGCATTTATTGGCGCAAATGGAAAAATGGGACGTTCGATGATGGAAGGCGTAATCGGGGAAAAGGACATTCGGATTGTCGGTGCGGTGGACCTTAATGGCATTGGAAACGAGATCGCCGCGGACAGCGGTGTTTATATTGAAGAAGATATTGAGACCATGATCCGAACGAAGAATCCTGATGTCGTTGTTGATTTTACTTCACCGTTGGTGATTAAAGAGAATATCATGAAAGTGCTTTCATTGAAGAAGCACGTTGTTGTCGGTACAACAGGTCTCAGTGCGGCGGATCTGGATGAAATTGATGCCGAAGCCCGCAGCGTGGGACGAGTTGTCTTTGTGGCTCCGAACTTTGCTCTTGGCGCCGTATTGATGATGGAATTTTCCGCTCGGGCCGCGAAATACTTTCCTCATGTCGAAGTGATTGAGCTTCACCACGATCAGAAAAAGGATGCGCCTTCGGGTACCGCGGTAAAAACATTGGAAATGATGGCGGCGGAGAGAGAAAAAGTGCGTCAGGGCGCCGCGGACGAAATGGAAAAAATCCCCGGTTCCAGGGGAGGAGAATATGAAGGGATGCGTGTGCACAGCGTGCGTTTGCCCGGCTACGTGGCTCATCAGGAAGTGATCTTCGGCGGCAAAGGACAAACCCTTACGATTCGCCATGACTCCATGAGCCGTGAGTCTTTTGTGGCCGGTTTGCTTCTGGCTCTCCGTAGTATCGGTGATCAGAAACCCGGTTTGGTTTACGGTCTGGAAAATATTCTCTGATTTTTGAAAATTCAAATCAAATACACATTTTGGTTTTATAATAATTACGTTTCAGCGAACATATTGAATCTTACTTAAATGAGGTTGTACGATGAAAGGCAATCAGGAAGAATCCGAAACAAAACAGGAAGAAAAACGTAAATTTCACTTTTTTAAGAGCCGCGGAGGAGAAAAAAAATATAATGAGGCCGACAGAAAACAATTTTTAAAATATCTCGGCCTTTATCTGTTTTGCATGGTCTTTATGGAACTGATCTTTCACCTTTTCGCCTACGGTGAATTGGGTAACCGCATTTATATGCCGCTCATTTTCGGTATATTCTGGGGGTTTGTCTTTGCCTTTGTTACCATGCTTTTCCACCCGAAAGGAAGAATGATTCTCGGCGGGGTGATTTTTCTCTTTGTCTGGTTCATCTTTTCGGCTCAGCTTGTCTACTATCATATTTTTGGCACTCATATTTCCCTTTCCCTCCTCGGAATGGGAACTGATGCTGTGACGTCCTTCTGGCGTGAACTTCTTTTGGCGATGGGAGATGTGTGGTACCAGCTTTTACTGATGCTCGTTCCTTTTGCCGTCTTTTTGCTCCTTCATACGCTGCGAAAACCGTGGAAAACCGCGGTTTTCGGTTGGAAACAGGTATTGGCTTGCTTTATTCTCTGCCTTGTGACTTACGCGTCCTCTTTGGGAATGTTATTGATCGGTGGTACTTCAGCTTACAGCTGCTATGATCTGTACCACAGTAGCGCGATGTCGACGGATCTCAGCGTAAAAGGTCTCGGTGTATTGACGACGGCGCGGCTGGAAATGAAATACGTTTTGTTCGGTGATGAGGACAACCTTTCCGAGGTTTTGGCCAAAGAAGGGGAGCAGGAATTGTCGGATACCGATATTTATAATATGATCGAAATTGATTTTGATCAGCTGGCCCAGAATGAAACCGATGAAGACCTGAAAGCGCTTCATGAATATTTTTCTTCGGAATCACCGACAAATAAAAATGAATATACCGGTTATTTTGAAGGATATAATCTTATTCAGCTCTGCTGTGAATCCTTTTCGCCGGAATTCATTGATAAAGATCTGACTCCGATGCTCTATCAGATGCTCCATAATGGTTTTGTTTTCAATCATTTTTATACGCCCTGGGAATCCAATACAACAAACGGTGAATACACCCTTAGTATGGGGCTCTTCCCGGATAATTCCAGAAGCAAGAGCAACGGGAGCATGAAAGCGTCCGCCGATAACTATCTGCCGTTTTGTCTGGGCAATATGTTCCGCAGCATCGGCGCGTCTGCGTACGGCTATCATAACTATGAAGGGTATTATTACTGTCGGAATTACACCTATCCGAATATGGGGTTAGACGCTCAGTTCGCGAAGGACGGCATGACCTTTTCCAATTCCTGGCCGGCTTCGGATCTGGAAATGATGGAACAGTCGGTGCCGGACTATGTGAATGATTCGCAGTTCTTTGTGCATTACATGACCTTCAGCGGACATTACCGCTATGAAAAAGGCAGTAACGCTATGGTACGCCTGAATTGGGACAAGGTGGCGGATCTGGAGTATTCGGATAAGGTAAAAGCCTATATTTCCTGCAATCTGGAATTGGAATACGCTCTGGAAAATCTGGTGCAGCAGCTGGAAGACGCCGGTGTGGCGGATCGTACGGTGATTGCGCTGACCACGGATCATTTCCCTTATGGTTTGACTTTGGAAGAATATTCCGAATTGGCCGGACATGAGGTTGATGATGATTTCGGGAAATATGAAAACGCCTTTATTCTCTGGACACCGTCGATGGAAGAAAAAGTGGTTGTGGATGACCCGATGTGCACGGTGGATATTTTGCCGACACTGCTGAATCTTTGGGGCTTTGAGTACGATTCACGGATGTTGGCGGGAAAAGACATTTTCTCGGACAGTTCGCATATTGCGATTTTAAGCAACGGCAGCTTTATTACGGATAAAATCCGCTATAACAGCAGTACCGGTGAAGTGACTTATCTGGTGGATGAATCCAGAGTCACCGATTCCTATGTGGATAGCTGGATTGAAGAGGTAAAACGGCGTTTTACCATCTCGACGGCGATTTTGAATACCGATTATTACCGCAGTATCGCCGGTTATCTGAATATCGGAGATGTCGATGTAGACACCAGTGATATTAACAGCTTTAACAATACGTCCAGAAATCCCAATGCGGAAAAGGACCGAAACAAGGGCGGTAATACGACTTACGTTCCGCCGGAAAATTATTGATTTTAATCTAGAAACGAACCTCCGCGAAGTTTCCCGCGGAGGTTTTTTGTACAGGCACGGAAAAGTGATTTTTTCCATATTGTGATACAGGAATAACCATAGGGAGAGTTGCTATGAAACATAAAATCGCAGTTCTCGGCGGATCCCTTCGGGAGAGGATCGTTGCTGAATCTCTCCGGGATCATCATTTTTCCGTTGCGGCCTACGCGGTGGATCATATGGAACATATACAAACCAATTCTCCGGAGAAATGCCTGGCCGGTGCTTCCGCGCTGATTCTGCCGGTACGGAGTAATGATGAGAAGGGTCGTATTGGCGGAATTTCGGATCTGTGTCCGGTTGCCTTAACCGAAGAGCTATTTAACAGTTTATCACCGCAAGCCGTTATTTATTGCGGAATTGGTTCGGAATACCTGCGTGTAACAGCGAAACGTACTCATCATACTTTAAAAGAAATTATGGAGTATGATCAGGTCGCAGTACCCAACGCGGTACTGACGGCGGAAGGCACTTTAGCGTATGTGATGGAAAAATCGGATCTTTCTTTGGGGGATATGTATATTGCTGTTTTCGGATTCGGAAGGGTCGGAAAGGCCTGCGCGCGTTTATTCTCCGCCGCGGGTTGCCGGGTTACGGTATTCTGCCGCAGTGAAAACGATATGCAGAAAGGACGGAATCTCGGCTTTGATACCCGCTATTACTCCGGTACCGCCGCGGTACTGCCGAAAGTGGATATATTGATCAATACGGTTCCGGCGGTGATTGTAACGGAAAAGGAAATCGCTTTTCTGAAGCCGGGAAGCCGGGTGATTGATCTGGCTTCACTCCCCGGTGGTGTCGATCAGAAAGCCGCGGAACGTTACGGAATTGAATCGGTAATTCTTCCCGGTCTGCCCGGGAAATACGCGCCGGTCTCGGCCGGCCGGATTCTCGCTTCTTATTATCTTGAGGAATTGAAAGAATTTCGGGGAGGTGCGGAGCAATGAGGTTAAAAGGCGTTAAAATCGGTTTTGGCGTAACCGGCTCTCATTGTACGCTGAAACGTACCTTTACGGCGGCTCATCGCCTTGTGGAAGAAGAGGGAGCGGAATTGTTTCCTGTTTTTTCAGGGGCTGTGGCGGAGACGGATACCCGATTCGGTACCGCGGCGGGCTGGAAACGTGAAATGGTGCAGCTTTCCGGACGCGAGATTATCACCACCATCAAAGATGCGGAACCCATCGGTCCGAAACATCTGCTGGATGTGATGATTATTGCTCCGGCCAGCGGAAACACCATCGGCAAGTTGGTGAACGGCATTGTGGATACACCGGTATTGATGGCGGCCAAAGCGCATCTTCGCAATGGCGGACCTCTCGTAGTCGCTGTTTCTTCCAATGACAGTCTTGGCATCAGCGGAAGAAATATTGGTTTGCTCTGTAACATGAAAAATGTTTATCTTGTGCCGTTCGGTCAGGATGACCCCTTTCATAAGCCCAATTCCATCGTGGCAAAAATGGAATGGATCCCGGAAACCGTTATTTCTGCCGTAAATGGCAAACAAATTCAACCAATTTTGATTGAATATTCTCCCAAAGCATAGTATAATTAAGTTTGAATTTAATTTGTAAGGTGGCTATCATGAAAAAATATGCAGTAGCGATCGTCGGAGCGACAGGTGCCGTCGGCAATGAGCTCATGAACGGTCTTGAAGAACGGGATTTTCCGTTAAAAGAACTTCGTCTTTTAGCCAGCAGCCGCTCAAAAGGGAAAAAGCTTCTTTTCCGCGGTGAGGAACTGACGGTTGATGAATGTACTTCCGATTCTTTTGAGGGAATTGATATTGCTTTGTTTGCAGGTGGTTCCCAAAGCAAGGATTTCGCTTATGACGCCGTGAAAGCCGGCGCCGTTGTCATTGATAACAGTTCGGCATTCCGGATGGATCCGGAAGTGCCCCTGATTGTGCCGGAAGTGAATCCGGAAGATATTTCCTGGCATAAAGGATTGATCGCGAATCCCAATTGTTCCACCATTCAGATGGTGGTGGCGCTGAAACCGATCCATGACGAAGCGAAAATTAAACGCATCATCGTTTCGACTTATCAGGCGGTTTCCGGTGCGGGCAAAGATGGTATTACCGCCCTTGAAAATGAAGTAAAAGAGTACGTTTCCACAGGAAAAGACCCGAAAGATCTGACTTCTTCGGCTTTCCCTTATCCGATCGCTTTCAATTGTATTCCTCACATTGATACATTTCTGGAAGATGGGTATTCTAAGGAAGAAATGAAAATGGTAAATGAAACAAGAAAGATGTTTCATGATGACACCATTGCGATTAACGCCACAACCGTGCGTGTGCCGGTTTTCCGCAGCCATTCGGAATCCATTACGATTGAGACGGAACGTCCCATCACTCCGGAACGGGCCAGAGAATTGCTTTCTGAAGCCCCCGGTGTTATTGTAGTTGATGATCCCGCAAATAAAAAGTATCCGATGGCGATTCATTCTTCCGGAACGAATGAAGTTTATGTCGGCCGTATCCGTAAAGATATTTCCTCTGAACAGGGATTATCCATGTGGGTTGTCGCGGACCAGATCCGCAAAGGCGCCGCTACCAACGCGATTCAGATCGCGGAATTATTGATTGAAAAGTAAGAGGTGTTAGGTATGTGTTTTGGCGATGTTTTAACTGCAATGGTCACACCGTTTCACGAAGACGGCTCTGTCAATTATGAAAAAGCACAGGAGCTGGCGGTGCATCTTTTAAACAATGGTTCCGACGGTATTCTCGTCTGCGGAACGACAGGGGAAAACCCTTCGTTGACGGAAGAAGAAACGGAAACACTGTTTCGCGAAGTTAAAGACGCTGTAGGCAAAAAAGGCGCCGTTATCGGCGGTGCCGGCGGAAACAATACGGCCGCGGTCGTTGAACACATCAAAAAATACAATAAAATTGGTTTAGACGGTTATCTTTCGGTGGTTCCTTATTATAACAAACCGACACAAGCCGGATTATTGGAGCATTTCGCGGCGATTGATGCTGCTGTTGATTGCCCTGTGGTGCTCTATAATATTCCGGGCAGAACGGGCATAAAAATGGAAACAGAAACCATCGTTAAGCTTGCCGAACTAAAGAATATCAAAGCATTGAAAGAGTCTACCGGCAGTGTAGATGATCTTTCTCAATTATTGTTAAAGCTGCCGAAAGAATTTGCTGTTTACTCAGGAGATGACTATATGACGTTTCCCGCCGTGGCCATGGGTGCCACAGGCGTGATCAGTGTCGCTTCTCATGTGGTTGGGAAGGAAATCAAAGAAATGGTTCAGTGCGTCAAAAAAGGCAACATGGACAGAGCAAGGGAATTGCATTTGCAGTTATATCCGATGTTTAAAGGGATGTTTGTTACCGCAAATCCGATTCCGGTGAAGACCGCGCTGAATCTTCTCGGTTATAATGTTGGTGGTTTTCGTTTGCCGATGACTGAGGCAACACCGAAGGAAACCGAGTTTATCCGTGATCTTTTGAGGAAATACGATCTTCTTTCGTAAACGCGCGCTGCGTACGGCTTTACGGAAAGGAACTTATGTCACAAAAAGAAAGTAAAATAACGTTGATACCCCTTGGCGGGCTCGGTGAAATCGGGAATAATATGACGGTGGTTCGTTACGGTAACAGTATGATTGTTATCGACTGCGGCATGGAATTTCCCGATGATGATATGTTGGGGATCGATACGGTGATCCCCGACTATACCTTTTTGCTGGAAAACAAAAAGCGCATTAAAGGGATTTTTCTGACCCACGGTCATGAAGACCATATCGGAGCGTTACCCTATGTGTTAAAGGAATTGGATGTGCCCGTGTACGGCACAAGGCTGACTTTAGGGATTGTCCGCCATAAGCTGAAAGAGGCTCATGTTACGGCGAATCTGCATGAGATGAGTGCCGGTGAAACATTGGCCGTGAGTCCTTTTAAAGTGGAATTTATCCGGATGAATCACAGTATCCCCGATGCTGTGGGGATGGCGATTCATACACCCATCGGTGTGATTTTCCACACCGGCGATTTTAAAATTGATATGACGCCGGTGGACGGCGCCGTGATGGATTTGCACCGCATTGCGGCATTGGGGCAAAAAGGCATTTTATTGATGATGGCGGATAGCACCAATGCGGAGCGTCCCGGATATACGAAGTCCGAAAAACTGGTGGGAAACACCTTTAACGAAACGTTCCGAAACTCCAAAGGGCGCATCATTATTGCGACCTTCGCTACGAACGTGCATCGGTTACAGCAGGCCATCAGCACAGCAGCAAAATACAATCGTAAAGTTGCCATCGTCGGCCGGAGCATGATCAATGTTGTCAATATCGCCACGGAATTGGGGTATCTCAAAGTACCCAAAAATACATTGGTGGACATTGAAGCTATTGACCATCTTGCTCCCAATAAAGTGACGATTCTTGCCACCGGCAGCCAAGGCGAACCGATGTCCACTCTGACGCGTATTGCCAACGGGGAGCATAAACAAATCAAACTGATTCCCGGAGATACCATTATCGTTTCGGCGCTGCCGATTCCCGGTAATGAAGTATCGGTGGGGCATAACATTGACTTACTTGTGAAGCAGGGTGCGGAAGTTGTGGCCGACGCTGATTCGGATATTCATGTTTCGGGACACGCCCGCCAGGAAGAATTGAAGCTCCTTTTGGCCTTGGCAAAACCGAAATATTTTGTCCCGGTACACGGTGAGGAGAGGATGCTTTATAAGCACGCCTCGCTGGCAAGTCTGATTGGTGTGGCGACAGAAAACATTTTTGTACTGGAAAACGGCTCTATGCTGGAAATCACAAGAAAAGGAGCGTCGGTAAAAGGATCGGTTCCTACCGGCAAGATTATGATTGACGGGATGGGAGACAAAGATGTCGGCAGTGTTGTTCTCCATGATCGCCGCCAGCTTGCCAACGACGGGATTATGGTTGTCATTGTCACGGTGGACCGCAACGGTATGATGGTCGCGAAGCCGGAAATGATTTCCCGTGGATTTATCTATGTGAAAGAAGCCGAAGACCTTCTGGACGCCGCCAGAGAACAGATTTGTCTTCTTATGGAAAAATACGAAGGAAAACGCATCAAAGATTTTTCTGCGGTAAAACAGAGTCTCAAGGAATGTGTGGGGAAACTCCTTTACGCCAACGTAAAGAGAAAACCGATGATCATTCCGATTATCATTGAACTGGATTGAATGAATCACGATTGACCCGGCTTTTGCCGGGTCTTTTCGTTTTATGAGCCGGATTCTTCGGTTCTGGTGGAAAATTTCCCGGGAACGTGTTATGATAAATACAGGTATCTCTGAATACCATCGGAGGAGCAGTCTATGAAAACATTATTGAAAAACGGCATGGTGGTCAATGTATTCACCGGTGAAATTGAAAAAGCCGATATATTGTTGGCAGATGAAAAAATTATCGGTGTAGGAGATTACAGCGGTGAAAAGGCGGATCGAATCCGGGATGTGGAAGGGAAATACATTTGCCCCGGCTTTATCGACGGCCACATTCATATTGAAAGTACTATGCTACTGCCGGGAGAATTTGCCCGGACCGCGGTTCTTCACGGGACAACTGCCGTTATTGCTGATCCCCATGAAATTGCCAACGTATGCGGAACCGCGGGGATTCAATATATGCTGGAAGCCAGTGAAGGAGTACCTCTCACGGTCTATGTGACGCTGCCTTCCTGTGTTCCCGCTACACACTTTGACGAATCGGGAGCGGTTTTGAACGCCGGGGATTTGGAGCCTTTTTATGGGCATCCCCGTGTCATCGGCCTCGGAGAGGTGATGGACTATCCCGGTGTCATTGCCGGAAATCCGGATCTGCTGGAAAAAATCGCCGGCGCCGTGCGTCATGATGCGGTCATCAACGGACACGCGCCGCTTCTTTCCGGGAAAGATCTGGACCGGTACCTCTCTTTTGGAATTTATGATGACCATGAGTGTTCTTCGGCGGAAGAGGCTAAAGAACGGATCCGCAAAGGTCAGCGAGTGATGATTCGTCAGGGTACGGCGGCACGGAACCTCGAAGCCTTGCTGCCATTATTTGACGCTCCCTGGGCTCATCGCTGTCTATTGGTGTCCGATGATAAGCATCCAGCGGATCTTTTGAACAACGGACACATTGATGATATTATCCGTCAGGCTGTACGTGTCGGTAAAAATCCAGTTACCGGGATTCAAATGGCAACGGTGCAGGCGGCGGAGCATTTTGGACTCCGGGGACGCGGAGCGGTGGCACCGGGATATATCGCGGACCTGATTATTTTGGATGATCTTGAAGAAGTTACTGTAGAGGATGTTTATTGCAAAGGCGTCCTCGTTGTGGAAAATCGGCAGATTCCGGAATGGCATACACCGGAGGTTTGCGGAGAGCTTGAAAATAAAGTGCGGAATTCTTTTTATCTGGAGGAACTTTCAGATAAAGATTTCAGAATTTACTGTGACACCGTAAAAACCTGCCGTGTAATTAAATTAGTCAAAAATGAGATTCTGACGGAAGAATGGATCACCGATATTAATTTTCATAAAAATAACGGTATTGATGCCGATCGGGATATTCTGAAAATCGCTGTTGTTGAACGTCACTCAAATACGGGACATATCGGTCTCGGTCTGATTTCCGGAACCGGTATGAAGCAGGGGGCTATCGCTTCTTCGGTTTCTCATGATTCCCATAACCTGATCGTTATTGGCACAAATGAGAAAGATATGGCGGAGGCCGCGAATCGCATCCGGGAATTGGGCGGCGGCTGTATCGTTGTGAACCACGGAGAGATCGTTGCGGAGATGCCTCTTCCCATCGCTGGTCTGATGACGGATCGGTCCGCGCCGGTGATTGCCGGGGAAAATGAAAGGTTGCGGGAAAGTGTTTACACGTTAGGAGTCCCCCGGGATGTTGAACCCTTTATGACAATGGCTTTTGTCAGCCTTCCGGTGATTCCTCATCTTAAATTAACAACAAAGGGACTTGTTGATGTTGACCGTCAATGCCTTGTCTCATTATTTGCGGAAGAAGAGTAAAGGAGAAAATATTATTGGATACCGGCAGCGTGCAAACGCTGCCTTTTTTCACCTCTGTGATTCAGGGTTTCCGCTTTCTTTTTATGTTTTTGTTCCGAAAGGAAAGAGCATTATTCGGACATTTCGTCTGGTTTTGTTGATTGAATTTCAAAAAAATATCATGTTATCATTATAAAATACGGTTAAACAGATACGATACAATTGTTTTGATCGCAGAAAGGGAACGTGAAATGTCAGAGATTAAAACAATATCCGATCGGAAACGGACGCTTATTTTTGTAAATATTGTGATCACCTGCATCGCCACATCTTTGCTGCAAACGGCCTTAACGACGGCTCTGCCGCCGATTATTGAGGACTTTCGGATCAGTGTCACTACCGGTCAATGGCTGACCAGCGCCTATTCCCTTGTGATGGCGATTATGATGCCGCTGACGGCTTTTCTCGTGACGCGGGTTCCGACGAGAAAGCTGTATCTTGGGACGATTCTTCTGTTTACGGCGGGAACAGGTATCTGTGTCTTCGCGCCGAATTTCCTTTTTTTGATGATTGGACGTGTCTTTCAGGCCTGCAGTAACGGTATTACTTCCGCCATGGGGCAGGTGATTCTGTTAAGTATGTATCCGTTGGAAAAGCGAGGAACCATCATGGGGTGGTATGGACTTTCCGCCGGGGCGGCACCAGTGATCGCTCCCACATTGGCCGGAGCGTTGGTTGATGTCTGCGGCTGGCGGATGATTTTTGTTTGCACATTCATTATCATGATCGTATCTCTTATTTACGCCTTTCTGGTCATGGAAGATGTTTTGGATACGGTCGTAAAGAGATTTGATACACTGTCCTTTCTCTACAGCGCTCTTGCCTTTGGCGGCATGACCTTGGGTCTGGGAAATATCAGTGGCGGTTTCCTGTCGCTCAATGTCTGCGTACCGTTGATGATCGGCCTGCTTGCCGTGGCTCTCTTTATATACCGTCAGTTCCATACCGAACAGCCGCTTTTGGAATTGAGAACTTTTAAGCATTTCGATTTTTCATTAAGTGTGATCAACAGTATGCTCTTTTATCTTATCATGATGGGCGGTTCCCTTATTCTTCCTTTGTATGTCCAGACTCTTCTGGGGTATTCCGCCACGGTTTCCGGGTTGGTTACACTGCCGGGTTCTCTTGCCATGGCACTAGTCAGCCCCGTTGCTGGAAGAATATATGACAGGCTGGGGATGAAAAGACTGGCCGTTGCCGGTTCTTCCGCTCTGTTTATCGGGGCTTTGGGGATGTGTTTTGTTACCTTAAAAACGCCTCTTCTTTGGGTTGCGTTACTGAATGTCATCCGCAATGTGGCCATCGGATGCCTGATGATGCCTTTTGTTACGTGGGGCGTCAGCAGTATTGATCCCGAAAATACGGCGGACGGAACAACACTGATCAACTCATTGCGCACTATTGCCGGCGCCGTCGGAACGGCTTTATTTGTCGGGATCATGAGTTCCGTCGCCGCGAAATCCGCGGATACTTTAGGGAACTACGCCGGGATTCACGGAATGCACGTTTCCTTTGCGGCCATGGCTTTTCTTGCTGTCATCATGATTTTCATTGCCCTTATATGGATAAAACCCGGTAAAAATGGAATACCTGCAAGCCGATAAAACGTGTTTTATCCCGTAGTACTGTCGGATGCTCCGCATTTTTTGAGAGAAAACTATTGACAGATTTTATTTTTTTGGTATAATAATTATTACCGTGCCGAAGTGATGGAATTGGCAGACGTGCCGGACTCAAAATCCGGTGGTAGCGATACCGTACCGGTTCGACCCCGGTCTTCGGCACCAAAAAAGGCTCTGCGTTTGCAGGGCCTGTTTCTTTATTTTCCTTATTGTGAGGTTTTCATGCGCTATTTCCGTGAAATTATGAGCCGCAGTGCGTCGTTCATCAAGGAACACGGGCTGATTGAAAATGAGGATGGCATTATGGTCGGTTTGTCCGGCGGAAAGGACAGTATGACCCTTTTAATGGTCTTGAAAGCCTTTTTGCGCCATTCCAAATATAAATATCCGTTGGCCGCCGGTTATATTGACCTGGGACTCGGCGCGGATTTCAGCGGACTGGAACGTTTCTGTAAAGAAATGGATGTACCGTTTTATGTGGAAAAGACCGACATCGGGCCTGTTGTGTTTGACGTGCGGAAAGAAAAAAATCCCTGTTCGCTTTGTGCGAAAATGCGGCGCGGCGCCGTAAATGATCTGGCGAAGCGCAACGGGTATTTCAAAGTGGCCTTGGGGCATAACCGGGAAGATTATGTGGAAACGTTCCTGATGAACTTGTTTTACGCGGGAAAAGCTGATACATTTAAACCTCTGACCTATCTTGACCGGAAAGAAATTACCGTGATCCGTCCGCTTCTTTCGGTTCCGGAAGATTTGCTGCGCCGCCACGCGGAGAATATCGGCCTTCCCGTTATGGAAAATCCATGCCCTGTTGACGGAAAAACTACGAGAGAAGAAATGCGCCTTTTACTGACGGAAATTCAAAATAAGAATGAAAACAGTATTGAACTGGCTTTTCGTGGTTTGGAGCGTTTGGAAATCGCAAGGCGGAAAGGGGAAAACCAATGATTTTTGTGAGCGCCTGTCTGTTAGGGGAAAACTGTAAATACAGCGGGGGAAATAACCGCAGTGAAGAAGTACTTTCCTATCTGAAGAATAAGGATTATATCGCGGTTTGTCCAGAGTGTGCGGGAGGACTTCCTTCTCCCCGTCCGCCGGCGGAAATCATCGGTGATCGCGTCATTGACAGAGAAGGAAAGGACGTGACCGCGGAATTTTTGCTCGGCGCCGAGAAAACGCTGACTTTGGCAAAAAAGCATCGTCCGGATCTGTGTATTTTAAAGGCAAACAGTCCTTCCTGCGGCTGCGGTCAAATCTATGACGGCACGTTCAGTGGCCGAAAAGTTCCTGGAAACGGATTCACGGCGGAACTCCTTCTGAAAAACGGCTTTTCCGTGATAACGGAAAAGGAGATAAAAAAAGATTGACAATTGAATGAAAAAAGTATATAATGTTCCATGTTGGACATAGGGGTATAGCTCAATTGGTAGAGTAGTGGACTCCAAATCCATTGGTTCAGCGTTCGAGTCGTTGTGCCCCTGCCATAAAAGACCTGCTAATTGATGTTGGCGGGTCTTTTTTTGTTTTATTTTTACGGTGAATTACCTATAAAATCGGGCAAAATAAGCGGAACAAAGTGGACACCTGGTGGACAAAAAAATTTGTTTTCCGATGAATAACAGAAGCGGTGAGGTATGTATGAAAAAAGTATTATTGATTGACGGCAACAATATTTTACACAGAGCGTATCACGGATTACCTTTGTTGAAAACTTCAGAAGGTCGTTATACCAACGCTGTTTTCGGATTTCTGAAAATGCTTCACAAAATAATGGAACAGGAAAAACCGACTCATGTGGCAATTTGTTTCGATAAAGGTAAAAATACATTCCGTCATCAAAAATATCCGGAATATAAGGCACAGCGGAAACCGGTAGATCCTGAATTGGCGGAGCAGTTTCCTCTGATACGTGAAGTTCTCACGTTGAACGGCTATTTATGCCTGGAATCCGATGATTTTGAGGCGGATGATCTCATGGGTACACTGGCGAAAAAAACGGCCGGAGAAGGGGATGACGCCGTCATTTTTTCCGGCGATAAAGACTTGCTACAGGTGCTCGGTGAACATATTACCGTTGTCAGCGGGAAGAAACAGCTGACCGATCTGGTGAAAACCGATGAAAAAGATTTTCGGGAAAAATACGGAATGACTCCCATTCGTCTTATTGACATAAAGGGCCTTATGGGAGACGCTTCCGATAATATTCCCGGCGTGGCGGGGGTTGGCGAAAAAACCGCTCTGAAACTTCTGGGAACTTATGAAACCGTTGAGAACCTCTACGATCATCTGGATGAGCTTCCCAAAAACAAGCTGCTGGAAAAATTAACGAAGGACAAAGAAAACGCATTTCTTTCCAAGGAATTGGCTACCATTGTTACGGATGTGCCGCTTTCCCTTTGCTGGGAGGATCTGATTCCCCGGGAAAAAGATTTCGATCAGTTGATTCCCCTTTATCGTGAATTGGAATTCAAAGGGTTTCTAAAGGATCTGGAGGCTGAAAAACCTCAGGATCTGTTTTCGGATAATCTTTTGGATACGGCGGAAAAGGAACGTCCTTTTTCTGTTGAAATCGATGAAAAAGGTACGTTTCTCTCTCGTGAGAAGGAGCTTGGCGCATTTTCTGATTCGGCTTATCTGTATCTTGCTTCCCGAGATTACCGCTGCACCCGTCTCTCTTGGGAAGAGGATTTGGAGCTTATCGCGAAAGTGCTTTCTGATACGTCCATAGTGAAGTGCTGTGCTGATTTAAAGGGTTTGTACCACCAATGCTTCAGATCTCAAGTTTCTCTTTGCGGTGTGTCCGACGCTGTAGAGATTATGGCTTATCTTGACGAATCAAACGGTACGTCGTATCAAATCGGTTCACTGGCTTATCATTATTTGAATTACGATACGTTTCTTTTTGAGGATGAAAAGATTTATGCCGAGACGGCGCTTCTCTTTGAACTGACGGATAAATTGCGCCATAACCTGGAGGAAAAGGGTTGTCTTGGTCTGTATAACGATGTTGAACTGCCTTTGGTGCGCGTTCTGGCCGATATGGAATATCAGGGAATACGTGTAAATAAAGAAACCCTTCGTCAGATGTCGGAAGAAATGGGCGAACAGCTTGATGGGATTATTCATCGGATTTATGACTATGCCGGCGAGGAATTCAATATCAATTCCACCAAGCAAATGTCGGAAATCCTCTTTGAAAAGCTTCAGCTTCCCAAAGGAAAAAAGACCAAAACCGGGTATTCAACCAATAATGAAGTGCTGGAAGGTCTCAAAGGATTTCATCCGATTATTGAAGAAATTTTACAGTACCGTATGTTGTCAAAATTAAAATCGACTTATACTGACGCCCTGGGAAAATTGATTTCTCCGGAAACGGGACATATCCATACAAAATTTTTGCAAACGGTTACAACGACGGGGCGTCTCTCCTCGGCGGATCCGAATTTGCAGAATATTCCCGTTCGCGTGGAAGAGGGAAGGCGGATCCGAAAGGCATTTGTGGCCTCCGACGAGGAACATATCCTTCTCGCGGCGGACTATTCCCAGATTGAACTGCGTTTATTGGCTCACTTTTCCGAGGATCCTGTTCTGATTGAATCTTTTATCCGGCAGGAGGATATTCACGCCCGTACCGCCGGGGAAATTTTCGGTGTTCCCAAGGATCAGGTGGATTCGAATATGCGTCGGGCGGCGAAGGCCGTGAATTTCGGTATTATTTACGGCATCAGCAGTTACAGTCTAGGGAATGATCTGGGCGTTTCGAGAAAAACGGCGCAGGACTATATCGACGGCTACTTTGCCCGTTATCCCAATGTCAAGAATTATCTGGATCAGA
>JBJDXI010000013.1:0-3948 GCA_051866595.1 Clostridia bacterium | reverse complement strand
CCAAAGACCAGGTTCGCTACCTTCCGTAGCTCCAACGCCCCAAACTTCCGCTCGGTGCGTCAACATTGATATAATACCACTTTTTATTCTCTACGTCAAGCATTTTTTTGAAAAAAAGTTTCATTTTTTTCAAAAAGAGAAAACGGCGTTCCGAACCCGCCGGAACGCCGCAAAAATCAACTCATCAGCCCTGGGCCTGAGCCGCTTTTTTCTTGTACTCAATCACCGCGTTCATCGTGCCGCCATCGGCTTTGATGTCAATACCGGTGATGAAAGAAGCTTTGTCCGAGCAGAGATACGCCACGACATCGGCGATTTCTTCCGGTTCGCCGTTGCGGCCGAGAGGAGAAACGGATTCCATGAACCGCATCGTTTCCGGATGTTCTTCCGCCGCCAATTTGGCCATTTCCGTCATAATCACCCCGGGGGAAACGGAATTGATGCGGGCGCCTTTTTTACCGTAGGCCGAAGCATATGCCGAGGCCAGCAGGCGGACGCCGCGCTTGGTAATATCATAAGCCAGATTGGGATTGTTATCACAGAAAGCGCCGAGCTTTTCAACAATACCTTCCTGATCGGGATTGAGGAGCAGCGCATCCCGTTCGGGATGGGGCGGGATCGTATCCGCCATCATCGAGGCGATCAGCACCATGGAGCTTTCTTTTCCCATGACATTGAGGAATTCTTCCAAAATATAATAAGTGCCCAGGAGATCCACGCGAAGGACAAGATCCAGCTTTCCGCAGTCGCCGGAAACCGCGGCAGAATGGACAACACCTTTTACTTTACCGAGAGATGCCGCTTCTTTCGCCATATCCGCCACCTGAGCGCGGTCGGAAATGTCACAGACTTTCGTCACCGCTTCAATGCCTTCCGCTTCCAGCGCGGCCTTTCCTTTTTCCAGTGCGGCGGGAGCCACATCGGAAATCATCACAATTCCGTCCTTGAACTGTTTCGCACAGGCAAGACCGATCCCACCGGCGCCGCCGGTGACAACATAAACATTTCTTTCTGACATTCAATCGTCTCCTTTCAGGGGATGTTTTTCCTATCATACCATATATGAAAGGAAAAAATCCAGAAAAATTCAGCTTTATTATTACAAAAAAAGATGAAAAATGGCTTCCGTTTATCAGCTCAAAAAAGAGAGAAGTTCTTCGGGCCCGTCAATCATCACTTCGGCCTTCAACGTAGCGAGAAAATCAACATCACGAAAACCCCACGTCACAAGGGCACAGTCCATATTCGCGTTATCCGCAGTCATCTTATCCACTTCCGAATCACCCACATAGAGGCAGCGTTTTGCATCCAGACCCAGCGTCCCCAATGCAAGATTTACCATATCCGGCGCCGGTTTCGGCGCCAGATTTTCCCGCTGACCGATCACAACATCGAACACGCCGGGGAAGAAGGTTTCCGCCAAGGCCTGCACCGCGGCGTCGTTTTTATTCGATACCATTCCCACCGGAATTCCGGCCTTTCGGATTTGATCGATCACCGTCCGAACGCCGGGATACGGCTTTGTTTTCATTTCACAGTGGGCGGTATAGTAATCCCGGAAACAGCCGAGGATTTCCTCAAAGGCCTCCGCGTCCACCGGTTCCGGCAGAGAACGTTCCATGAGCTTGCGGATACCGTTCCCTAGAAAGCTCCGGATTTCCCCCTGAGACCGCCGGGGAAAGCCGAATTTTTCCAGCACATAGTTAACGCTGTCCACCAGATCCGCCAGGGTATCCAGAACCGTTCCGTCCAGATCAAAAAGAACACCATTGTATTTTTTCATATTAATTCCTCTGTTCCTTTATATGATGCTATCATCATACCATACACCGCCCTCTTTTACCAGCGGCAAAGGAGCATCATCCGATACTCGCGAACCGTGAACCGGGTTTACGGTTTCTTCCGTCTTTCCTCTGATCATTACAGCGCGAAACGACTGTTCAGCCGTTTCAAAACAATAAAGAAAAAAAGTATTGACCTGAAAGGAAGAACACAAGGTAAAATAAAAACGAAGTTCAAAACCATCGAAAGAAAGAGGTATTCACCATGAGCTTTGCTTCTCTTATCCAATCCAAAAACAGCCGGGGCCTGCTGATGGCCTGTATCGCCGCGACGGCCTGGGGCACCTACGGCACCTTTTCCACGATTCTCTGCAATTACGGGATGCGGGAAGAAACGGTTTCCATCGTTTCCGCGCTATTCCTCACCATCCTTTTCACGGTGCTTTCGCTGTCCACCGGCGGTATCCGAAATATGAGGGTGCCGAAAAAAGCCATGCTGTTTCTGTTTATCGACGGGATTTGCTCCGCCGTCTACACCTATTCCGCGGTCCAGGCTTACGCCCATCTTTCCATGGGGATTGTGGCCACCATCATCTATTCCAATCTTTTCGTGCTGATTTTCGCCGGCCGCCTGATCTTTAAAGAACCCATCACCAAGCAAAAGGTCATCTCTGTATTCATTGCCCTTTTCGGCGTGCTCCTCGTCGTCAATGTTTTCGGCGAAAGCAACGGAAATATCAACGCCATCGGCCTGATGTGGGCCTTTATTGCCATGCTCAGCGGGGTAGGGCTGATCATCTCCGAAAAGCTGGTCATGGACCGGGGCGTCACCCCCGACGCCTCCTGCGCTTACGAAGGCATTTTCGCCCTCGTAATTATCGGCGCCGTTTCTTCCCCCGTCGCCGCCGTTTCCAACGCTGTTGACGTCGTCATCGCCACCAACGGCATGGCGATCTGGCCCATATTGGGCTTCGGGCTGATCTCGACGATGACGGCCTATTACTTCTATATGCACGCCCTCAACATCATCGACGCCACCTACGTGCAGATCTGCTACACGCTGGACCCCGCCGTCTCCTGTGTGCTGGGGCTCCTCATTTTCGGACAGGTACTGACAGCAGGTCAGATCACCGGTATCGTTATCGTATTGGCCACCGTCATCTGGATCCAGATCGCCGAGCGGAAACAGGCAAAAGCCGGGGTTTCTTGACGAAAAATCCGTCCTGCCGTATAATGGTCTTATCATTTTCAAAGTGAGTTTTTTCTATGAAGGACCGTTATCTTATCGGCGAAGTCGAAGAAATTCTGGGGGTACCCCGGTCGACGATTCGTTACTACATTAAAAAAGGATATTTAAAAATCGACAAAGACCGCAGCAACGGCTACCGCTATTTCAGCCGCAGCGATATGCGGGAAATCATGCACCTCGTCATCGGCCGCAGCAATCTGGGGCTGAATCTGGATGAATCGGTACAGCGGACCGAAGCCAAATCTCTCGGCGAGTTCCGTCGCATTTTCTATCATCAGGAGGATCAGCTCTTTCAACGGATCCGGGAAGACCGCCGTTCCATCGAACTGCTCCAGATTTACTACCGGATGCTGAACCGCATTGAACGGCTGGAAAACCGCTATGCCGTTTCCGCGATGGAGGAAATCCGCCTTTTCCCCGAAGAATTTATTTTCCGTGCCAATACGGACATCATCGAAGCCGGATTCGTCACCTCGGTCTTTCATTGCGAGGGAAAGGAAATCTCCTTCCGGCGAGCCTGTTCGCTGGTATTTTCCGAAGATCGCTTTCTTCTCTCCGAAGAAGACCTTCGCCGGGCGGATACGATCCTGCCGCCCTGTTCCTGCCTTTGCACCGTCATCAAGACGAAAAAGGACATCGAGGATCCTTCCGTCATCGAGCCGGCTTTATCCTACGCGGCGGAGGAACGGATCCCCCTCCGTCCCGAAGCCTATCTGTGCAACCTCTTCCGCATCGAGGAAAACGGCGAAGCCGTTTATTATTACGATCTTTACCTGCCCATTGACGAAAACGCCATGAATGAGAAGGAAGAAAATAAAGAAAATGAAAAGCGTCTGTCCTCTTAAAGGGCAGACGCTTTTTTAAAAACACCTGATGTAACATAAATCGGAGGGAATTTAGGCGATTTACGCAAAATTC
>JBJDXI010000012.1:0-3973 GCA_051866595.1 Clostridia bacterium | reverse complement strand
GATAAGAAGATCGACGGCATCACCGCCGTCAACGACCTTTCCGACCGCAACGGCATGCGGGTCGTCATCGAAATGCGCAAGGACGTGGTGCCCCAGATCATCTTAAACCAGCTCTATAAGCACACCCAGCTCCAGGACGGTTACGGCATCATCATGCTGGCCCTGGTCAACGGCGAACCCAAAACGTTAAACCTCAAAGAGGCATTACAGGTCTATATCGATCATCAGATAAACGTAGAGACCCGCCGCTGTCAGTTCGACCTCCGCAAGGCCAAAGAACGCAAGGAGATCGTGGAAGGTCTCAAGATCGCCCTCGACAACATTGACGAAGTCATCCGCATCATCCGGGGCAGCCGGGATAAAGTCGTGGCCAGAGAAGCCTTGATGAAAGCCTTTGAATTTACCGAACGCCAGGCCAACCACATCCTCGAAATGCAGCTCCAGCGCCTCACCGGTCTGGAACGGCAGAAGATCGAGGACGAACTGGCCGCCCTCATCGCCCAGATCGCCGATCTGGAAGACATTCTGGCCAACGAAAACCGCATCCTTGAAATCATCAAAAACAGCCTTTTGGAAATGAAGCGCAAATTCGGCGATGAACGCCGCACCACCATTGAGGGCAGTGTGGACGATCTCGATGCCGAAGACTTCATCGCCGAAGAAGATACCGTCATCACCATCACCCACAGCGGCTACATCAAACGATTGAATCCCAACGTGTACCGCAGTCAGAAGCGGGGCGGCAAAGGCGTGGTGGGGATGTCCACCAAGGAAGAGGATTACCTTGAAAGCCTCTTTATCGCCTCCACCCACGATTACCTCATGGTCTTTACGGAAAAAGGCCGGGTCTACCGCCTGAAAGTTCACGCCATCAAGGAATCGAGCCGCACCTCCAAGGGTACCGCCATCATCAATCTGGTGAACCTCAGCGGCGATGATAAAGTGAAGACCCTCTTCCCCGTGAAGAGCTTCGACGACGACCGCTATCTGCTGATGGTCACCACCAACGGTCTCGTGAAGAAAACGCCTCTCAAAGAATACGATTCCAACCGTCAGAACGGCATTATGGGCATTTCCCTCAACGAAGGCGACAGCCTTCTGGGCGTCCGCCTCATCGAACCCGGTGAAGAGATTCTCCTCTCCACCAAGCGGGGCTATTCCATCCGCTTTACCGAAAATGAGGTTCGCAAGGTCAGCCGCATCAGCAAAGGCGTCCGTGGCATCCGTCTGGCCCCCGATGATATTCTCGTCAGCATGGACGTCATCGACCCCTCCACCGCCGACGACCATTACGTCCTCTGCGTCAGCGAAAACGGCTACGGCAAACGCACCAGACTCTCGGAATACAGCCTCGTTCACCGGGACGGCAAAGGCATCTACACCTTGAAAGTCACCGGCAAAACCGGTCTCGTGGCGGGCATCCGCGTCGTTTCCGAAGATGAGGAAGTGATGTTCATCAGCCGGGAAGGTGTGGTGATCCGCACCGCCGTGGCGGATATTCCCGTCATCGGCCGCAACACCCAGGGCGTCACCATCATGCGAGTGGGCGATGAGGATCAGGTAAAATCCATGGCCATCGTCGTCAATGAAAATGAAGAAACGGCGACGTTAGCCGAAAAATAATTCAAACCCGATACTTTGAACGGCGTTTCGGGTCGGGGGACCCGGCCTGAAGCGCCGCTTTTCCAAAAGATCCCAGGGGAGGAATGTTGATGCAAAATCCCATTCATAAATACAAAATCGACAAAAGTATTCTGTTTTACATTCTTTTCGGCTTCGCTCTTCTGGCCGCCTGCATCTACATTAAAGAGCTGTGGCACGGCTTCCTCAGCTTTATCGACATCATCAAGCCGGTGATTTTCGGCTTTGCCTTCGCCGTGATTCTCAATGTGCTGATGCGGTTTCTGGAAAACCGCCTTCTCCACCGGATTACGGTGAAATACCCGAAATTCGCCCGGGCGGAACGGCCCGTCGCCATCGTCGGCACCTTTCTGATTATCGGCGCTTTCGCCTCCTTGTTTTTCGTCATCGTGCTGCCCCAGTTTATTGAGAGCCTCTCCACCCTCGCCGGGAAACTGCCGGAATACGTGGATCAGTTCGCGAAATGGGCCGAGGATTTCCTCGTGTTCTACCATCTGGATACGCTGCTGCTGACGAAATTCGCCGACACCGCTTCCCAGCTCATCACTTCACTGACGAAGATTCTCACCGACGCCGTGCCCAATATTTTAGGCTTTACGGTGAATGTGGCCAGCGGCGTGCTGAACGTGATTTTCGGCCTGATCTTCGCCGTGTATATGCTGACGGGAAAAGAAAAGCTCCTCCGCAACGTCAACCGCTTTATGGATTGCTTCTTTACCGCAGGCGTCAACCGCCGCCTGCGCTATGTGGCCCACGCCACCGAGGAAACGCTGAGCCGTTTTCTGGAAGGCCAGTGCCTCGACGCCCTCTGTCTGGGGATTCTCTCCTTTATCGTCCTTTCCATCATGCGGATGCCTTATTCCCTGGTCATCGCCGTTACCCTGGCCCTGACCAACATCATCCCGGTGGTGGGCCCCTGGATCGGCGCCATTCCCTGCGCCGTGATCACCTTTGTGATCAGCCCCTTTAAAGCGGTGATCCTCGTCATCACCATCGTGATTCTGCAGGAAGTGGAAAACAAGCTGATCTATCCCAAGATCGTCGGCGGAAGAGTCGGTCTTGACGGCATCTGGGTGCTCATCGGCGTGCTCTGCGGCGGCAATCTCGGCGGCCTCCTCGGCATTATCCTCGGCGTTCCCGTCGTGGCGGTGCTGGGCCGTCTCATCGTGGATAAGATGAACGACATCGAAGCGCGGCGGGAATGAGCCGCCCCCATTTCTTTCCGACAATATTTTCGCGAAAAATCAATGATTTTTATTGTCAAACGCGGAAAATAGGTATATGATAAATAAAACAAAAATTGGAGGTTATGTATGAAACTTCAGGAATATTTCTTATTGCCCGGCCCCACCGATGTTCCGTCCAACGTACTGCGGACGATGTCCCGGCCGATGATCAATCACCGCGGCCCCGAATTTGAGGGCATCATGAAAAAGATCACGGGACAGATCAAAAAAGTGTTCCGGACCGAAGGCGAAGTTTTCACTTTGACCTCCTCGGGCACAGGGGGGCTTGAAGCCGCCGTGGTCAACTTCATAAACCCCGGCGAGAAAGTCCTCGTGGCCTCCATCGGGAATTTCGGGGAACGGTTCAGGCAGATCGCCGAAATGTACGACGCCGACGTGGAGTTTATCGACTTCGGCTGGGGAAACTGCATTGACCCCTCCGTCATCGAAAAACGACTGGCGGAAGATACGGCTCACGAGATCAAAGCCATCCTCTGCCAGCATAATGAAACCTCCACCGCCATCGTCAACCCCATCAAGGAAGTATCCGAAGCGCGAAAAGGCCATCCCGCTCTTCTCATCGTCGATACCGTTTCCGGTCTCGGCGCCGCCGATTTCCGCATGGACGAATGGGGCGTGGATGTGGCCGTGGCCGGCTCCCAGAAAGCTTTTATGGCCCCTCCGGGACTGGCCTTTATCGCCGCCAACAAGCGGGCCATGGAAAAAGCGGAAACCTGCGCCAACCGCAAATTCTACTTTGACCTCATCAAAGCCAGAGAAATGCTGAAAAAGGGGCAAACCCCCTTTACACCGGCCATCACCACGGTCTACGCCGTGGAAGAAGCGCTGGAATACTTTGAGGAAGTGGGCGTGGACGCCATTGTGGCCGACCATTACAAACGCCGGGACCTCGTCCGGGCCGGTCTCTCCGCCATGGGCCTCAAGCTCATCGCCAATGACGACATCGCCTCACCGGCGGTGACCGCCGTGGAATGTCCCAAAGGCATCGACCCCACGGAGCTCCGCAACGTGCTGAGAGAAAAATACAACATCATCATCGCCGGCGGTCAGGGCAAATTCGCCGCCACCACCTTCCGTGTGGGGCA
>JBJDXI010000011.1:0-3998 GCA_051866595.1 Clostridia bacterium | reverse complement strand
TTGTCGGGGGCAGTATCTATCTTTTATGGGGAAATAAAAGACTGTCCCGGAAAACGAAAGTCGCCGCGGAGAATTTCAACGTGGTGAGCATGGAGTATCATGTGCGCGACGGCAAAGCGATCAAGGCGCTTCAGGAAGAAGACAAAGATTTGGCCGTTACCGCCCGCTATCTTGATGAAGTGGCCGGTTTTCCCCTTTGGGATCATACCGAGGCGGAATATTTTCCCACCGGTGAAAAAATGTTTACCCGCCTGAAGGAAGAATTGAATAAAGCCGAAGAATACATCTTTATGGAATACTTCATCGTTGAGGAAGGGCATATGTGGGATCCGATCCATGCGCTTCTTCGCAAAAAAATTCAGAGCGGCGTTGAAGTTTACTTCATGTATGATGACATCGGCTGTATCAATAAACTGCCCAAAGGGTATGATCAGATTCTGGAAGATGAAGGATTCCATATTCATGTGGTCAATCCCTTCCGCCCCCGACTCAACGCGGCCATGAACTACCGTGATCACCGCAAGATCACGGTGATCGACGGCAAAGTGGCTTTCTGTGGCGGCATGAATCTGGCCGATGAATATATCAATGAAACCGAACGGTTCGGCCACTGGAAAGATACGGCGGTGATGATTGAAGGGGAAGGCGTCTGGAACCTGACGGAAACCTTTATCCGTATGTGGAATTTCAGCAGTGATATTTCCAGAGTCCGCAAAGACAAGCTGGATGAACGCAATTACCGCCATACCATCGGCGTGGCCCGTTCCGACGGTTATGTCCAGCCCTTCAGCGATACCCCCCTTGATTTTGAAAATGTCAGTGAAAACTTTTTCCTCAATGTAATCAATCACGCCACGGATTATGTCTATATCACAACGCCCTATCTCGTTATCGACCATGAAATGCAGACGGCGCTTTGTCTCGCGGCGAAAAACGGCGTGGATGTGCATCTGATTACACCGGGAATTCCCGATAAAAAATCCGTCTTTAAAGTTACCCGCAGTTATTATCTGCCGCTTCTGGAAGCCGGCGTGAAAATCAGTGAATACACCCCCGGTTTTATCCACGCCAAAAACCTGGTGGTCGATGATAACGTGGCGTTGGTCGGCACCATCAATATGGATTTCCGCAGTTTTTATTTCCATTTTGAGTGCGGCGTGGCATTTTACCGCAACAGCATCATTCACGCGGTGAAAGAAGATTTTATTCATACGCTGGGTTCCTCCAAGGAAATCACGTATGCGGCGGCGAAAAAAATTTCGCTGTGGGAGCGGGTCTGCCGTTCTGTCCTTCGGTTATTCGCGCCTTTAATGTAAAAGGCCTGCAATAATTAAGAAATGAGGTATAGGAAAACATGAATATGAACACGATCATTGATCGATGCAGTGGTGAGGGAATGTTGAATCAGCGGGTACTGATTACCGAGGTGCTTTTGCTTCTCTACGGTATTTTTCTCCTGATCTTTCCCGCCAAAGCGTTGAATCTCTCCGTTGGATTTGTTGGCGTTGTTATGATTCTCGCCGGTATTTTCTGTGGTGTGTGGTTTTTTCTCCATCGGGAAGATGGGAATTATCCGCTGGTTGCCGTGGCCGCTATCGGCCTTATTGTCGGGATACTGGTTCTCTTTTTCCGCAGTGCCATCGCTTTGGTGCTTTTCCCTGTGTTGCTGGGATTGTGGACGCTCTGCACCACCGTTTTCGCGGCTTTTGCCGCTTTGGGCAGTTACCGCAGGGGTAACGGTCTTTGGTGGATTCCTTTGCTGGCCGCTGTCGTCGGTGCTGTCGTAACGGTATTGATCTTTATCAACCTTTCCGGTACGGAACGGTTCATGGCCCGGATTCTGGGGATTTATTTCATTACTTATAACATTATTCGTCTTGGTGAGTTCGGCGCGATGAAAATGGCGCCGGCGGCTCCCGCCGACCGCCGTCGGACACAGCGGAGAAAACCGGCTTCTTCCTCCCGCCGGAGAGTTTATGAGGAAGACCTGGACGATCCCGCTCAGGAATACGACATTTACGATTACGAAGAAGAAGATGGTTACGCGGAATACCGCAAAGAGCGGAATACCCACAGCCGCTATGATTACGATGATGAAGCGGATTTCCGTGACTACGGTTCTTACGATGATGAACTCCGCAGCCGCTATTGATTGAATCATCAGGATGAGGTGACTTAAATGAAATACATCTTTATTTTGGCCGATGGCATGGCGGACCGCCCCAATGAGGTTTTCGGCGGCAAAACCGCGATGCACGTTGCCGATAAACCCCATATCAACGCCATGGCCGCCGGCGGGATTACCGGTCTCTGTCAGACCGTTCCGGCGGAGTTCAGCCCCGGCAGCGATGTGGCAAATCTCTCCATTCTCGGATATCCTCCCAAAGATTACTATAAAGGCCGTTCTTCCCTGGAGGCGGTTTCCGCCGGTGTGACTTTAGGGGAAGGCGATCTGACCCTCCGGGCTAATCTCGTTTCCCTCAGTAATGAGGAAAATTTCGATGATAAAAAGCTCCTCGATTATTGCGGCGGCGAAGTGTCTACCGAAGACGCGGCAAAACTCATCGCTGATGTGCAGAAAGAACTGGACGACGATGTGTTCTCCATTCATCCCAGCGTTTCTTTCCGAAATATTCTGCTCTGGCACGGCGGCCCGACGGATATGAAATTCCATCCGGCTCATGAGATCATGGGACACCGCGTCGGTGATGAATATCCCTCCGGTTCTGAAGCGGAAAAGGCCGTGGACTATATGAAAAAAGCCCACGCCATTTTAAAGGAACATCCCTATAATAAAGAAAAAGAAGCCAAAGGAGAACTTCCCGCCAACGCTCTCTGGCTTTGGGGCCCCGGCGTCAAAGCTCCGCTGCCTTCCTTTAAAGAACGCTACGGCCTTAAAGGCGGTGTCATCAGCGGCGTCGATCTCATCCGGGGCATCGGCATCAGCGCCGACATGGATATTTGCTATCTGGCGTCGGCCACCGGCGGTGTGGAAACGGATTTTAGAGGCAAAGGCGATCTGGCGGCGGCCTATCTCAAAGGTGGCGGTGAGTTTATTTTTGTCCATGTGGAGGCTCCCGATGAAAGCAGTCATCAGGGGAAACCGGATATGAAAGTCAACGCCATCGAGAAGATCGACAAAGAACTGATCCCGCCGATCCTCGAAGCCTGCAAGGCCATGGGTGAAGATTACCGCATCATCGTTTCTCCGGATCACGCGACGCCGTTGGAACTGCGTACCCATACAAGGGAACCGATTCCCTTTGTGATCTTTGACAGCCGCCATCATCAAATGGATGGTTCGGTGATCCACGATGAGGAAAGCACCAAAAAATCCGGCATCCTTTTTGAGGACGGCCGTTCTCTGCTGGATAAATTCCTGGATCCTGCTTATATTTAATTTTATGAAAATAAAGAAAGGGTATTCCCGTGGTCTGACCGTGTGGGAATACCCTCTGTTTTTTATAGTATTGATTTTCTGTTTTATTTCATTTGAGAGAAAACCTTGCCGATGCTGTCGTTGATGATCAGGTTCGCTTTGCTGTCATAAGAGGTGGCGTCGCGGTTGATCAGTACCAGTTTGTCTCCTTTGTAGTAATTGATCAGTCCCGCCGCGGGATAAACCACAAGGGAGGTACCGCCGACAATGAGCATATCCGCCTGACGGATGGCATTGACGGCGCCGTTGATGACATCGTTATCGAGACCCTCACCGTAAAGCACCACATCGGGCTTGACCACGGCACCGCATTTTTCGCAGTAAGGAATCCCGCCGTTCGCGTTCAAAACGATGGATTCATCGTAAAAAGCGCCGCACTGGGTGCAGTAATTTCGCTTGACAGAGCCGTGGAGCTCATAGACTTTTTCACTGCCGGCCATTTGATGGAGACCGTCGATATTTTGGGTGACGATGGCTTTGAGCTTACCTTCCTTTTCCCACTGGGCCAGTTTCAGATGGGCGGGGTTGGGCTTGGCGTCGGGGTAGATCATCGTAATAT
>JBJDXI010000010.1:0-4018 GCA_051866595.1 Clostridia bacterium | reverse complement strand
GCGCTTGCGGCGCGGTGAACAAAGGGAAATTCTGCCCGGAATGTGGGGCGAAGAAACCTGCCGGTGTGCCCCAGTATAAATGCGACAAATGCGGCTGGGAACCGGAAAAAGGCGTGAAACCGCCGAAATTCTGCCCCGAATGCGGCGACCCCTTTGATGACGGCGATATTTTGGAATAATCGAAAAATCCAATCGTAAAGGAGATGGAATCATGGGCTTATTCGGTAAATTATTTGAGAAGAAAGAATGCGCCATCTGCGGCGGCGAAATCGGCATGCTGGGCAACCGCAAGCTGGAAGACGGCAATATGTGCAAAAAATGCGCCGCCAAGCTCTCACCCTGGTTTTCCGACCGGAAACACAGCACCGTGGCGGAAATTGAAGAACAGCTGGCTTACAGAGAAGCCAATCAAGACGCCGTGGCCGCGTTTCATACCACAGCGACTTACGGACGGGAAATGAAAGTCCTCATTGATGAAGACGCTTGTAAATTTATGGTGACCCGGGCGAAAGATCTCGCCGAGGCCAATCCCGATGTTATTGATTTCTCCCAGGTGACCGGTGTGGATCTGGATATCGAAGAAAGCACCGACGAAGCCATGAGAGAGAATCAGGACGGCGATGAAATCAGCTATCATCCTCCCCGCTACACCTATAGCTATGATTTTCACATGCTGATTTATGTGAATCATCCCTATTTTGATCAGATCCGTTTTGATCTCAACAACATTGGTGTAAGAACGAACCCTCTGTCTCCCGTTCCCTTCGCTCAGAAGCCCGATCCCCGTCGGAACAACGATTATCGGGAATATGAAAAAATGGGGATGGAAATCAAGCGCATTCTGACCGAAGGCCGCAATCAGGTGCGGGAAGAGGCGAAAGCCGCCGCCGCGCCTAAGGCCGCGGTGACCTGCCCCTGGTGCGGCGCGACAACAACGCCGGACGTCTCCGGCTGCTGTGAATACTGCGGCGGCTCGGTGAAGGGCTGACGGCATAAACTGTTTTCCTGAATTTTTTCCCCGGAAATCGTGGGGAAAAAATTCTGAAAAATATATAAAATCAGGAGGAAATTTCAATGAAAAAAATCACAGCTTTATTACTCGTTCTGGCAATGGTATTTGCTTTTGCCGCCTGCGGCAGCAGCGAACCCGACGATCCCAACTGCGGTACGTATACCTGCACATCCGTGGAAATGATGGGGCTCTCCCTCTCGCCGGATGAAGTTTTTGAAAGTGAATGCACGATGGAACTGAAAAACGGCGGCAAAGCTACGGTTAATCTCGAAGGTGAATCCGGTTCTGCGGAATGGGCCGTTAACGGTACCGAATTTAAGATCACTATTGAAGGTGTGGAAAGCGTCGGTACGATTGAAAACGGCGTGATCGTCATTGATCTTATGGATCTGGGTATGAACTATACCTTTGAACGGAGCGAATAAAATAAGAACCCTGTGTTATGCGGGAAAGAGGAGAATTCGGCGTAAATCGGAATCGGTTTACGCCGAATCCGTAAAGGAGGTCTGTGCGTGTCTTCTCAGGTAACAAATCATAAATGTCCGGCCTGTACCGGCCCTCTGCATTTTGCTGGAGACTCCGGAAAACTGGAATGTGAATACTGCGGAAGCAGTTTTGAAGTTGAAGAAATCGAGGCTCTTTACGCCGCCAAGGAAGAAGAAGCGGTGAAAGTCTCGGAAGAAGCCGCGGAGAAACAGGAAAAAGAAGCCGCCGAAGGCTGGGATTTTTCTTCGGTCAGCGATGACTGGGGGGAGGATGCCGGTTCCATGCGGGCTTATACCTGTCCTTCCTGCGGGGCGGAGCTGATCTGCGAGGAAACCACCGCCGCCACCAGCTGTCCCTACTGCGATAACCCCACGGTGATCCCCGGGCAGTTTGGCGGTACCCTCAAGCCCGATTATGTGATCCCCTTCAAAGTGGGCAAAGAGGACGCGGTGAAAGCGCTGAAAAACTATTATAAAGGAAAGAAATTCCTGCCCAAAGCGTTTTCCGCCACGAATCATATCGAAGAGGTCAAAGGGATCTATGTTCCTTTCTGGCTCTTTGATGGCACGGTTCGCGGTCGGATGACTTTTGATTGTACCACGGTGGAATCCTTTACCACCAGCGATGAACAGGTTACCATCACGAAGCATTATCATGAATATCGCGCTGGGGAGGCTTCTTTTGAAAAAATTCCTACCGACGCTTCCAGTAAAATGCCGGACGCTCACATGGATTCCATCGAGCCCTTTGATTACGGTGAAATGAAGCCTTTTTCCACGGCCTATCTTCCCGGTTATCTGGCGGATAAGTATGATGTTTCCATGGAAGACAGCGCTGCCCGTGCCGATGCCCGTGCCAAAAACAGCGTGCGCTCCGACATGGCCGCCGACGCCGGGGTCGGCTACGCCAGCTGTACACCGCGGGAAGAAAGCCTTTCCCTGGAACGGGGTAAAGTCTCTTACGCCCTACTTCCGGTCTGGATGCTGACCACGAAATGGGAAGGGAAGGAATTTCTCTTCGCCATGAACGGACAGACGGGGAAATTCATCGGCGATCTGCCCATTGCCAAATCCAAGGTCGCGGCCTGGTTTGCCGGGATCGCCGTGCCGTTGGCCGCTCTGTTGTCTGTGATTCTGTTTTTGCTGTGAGGGAGGTGCGGTAAAATGAAAACAAAAGTCTTTTCTCTGATTCTTATTTTCATGCTGGTGCTGACCTTTGCCGCGCCGGTTTCGGCCTATGAAGATTACGGCCTGATCTATGACGATACCGGTGAGCTGGACAGCGGATATATGAAAGAGCTTTCCGAATCCACCCTTGGCTCCATCGGCAGTGAATACGGTGTGGAAGTTCGGGTAGATATCATAACGGAATTGGAAGGCTATGCCATTGAGGATTACGCGGCGCTCTTTTACGATCAGTACAGCTACGGCCTCGGCGATAACGGCGACGGCATTCTGCTGATGTTGCTCGTTACTTCCGATGGTAACGGTTATGCCTTTGGTGATTATGTTCTTTATACCGGCGGTATCGGCTCCGAGATTTTCAACGATGATATCATGACCGCGCTGAAACAGAGTCTGGATTCCTTCTTTACGGCTTCGGCCTGGGAAGGTGACCTCGCTCAGGATCAGACGGTATGTCAGTCCGGTCTCACGGCTTATGCCGAGCTTTGCCGCAGTATGATTCAGAGCTCCGGCCTGAAAGGCGAAGGCGAACCGCAAACTGCGGAACCGCAGGACGTATCGACGGTATCCTCTTATCATATCTCTTCGGAGGGCGGCTATCTCACCGAAGATGAAGTCCTGGCTCTGGAAACCAAGGCGGCGGAAATTTCCGAAAAATATAATTGCGGTGTTTACGCCGTGATCGTGCAGGATTACACCGCATACGGCAGCGGCTCCGTTTATGACTACGCCACGGAGTATTACAGCTCCTTCGGACTCGGCATGGGGGAAGGACAGGACGGCATTCTTCTTCTCCTCAGCATGGCCGACCGTGATTACGCTCTTGTCTGCTACGGCGACGCGGCCCATGAGGCCTTTTCGGAATACGCTCAGGATAAGCTTTCCGATGCCTTTTTGGATGACTTCGGCGATGACGACTGGTACGGCGGGATGGACGACTATATCACCACTGCCGGAGAATATCTCGCCATGGCGGCGGATGGTACGCCGATGACGGCATCAAACGATCCTGCGGCTCAGCGGACAGCGCTGGTCATCAAACTGGCGGTGGTGATCCTCGTTCCCCTGATCCTCGCGCTGATCGTCTGCCTGATTTTCCGTTCTCAGATGAAACCCGTGAAAATGCAGGATTCCGCCGGAGAATATCTGATCGGCGGTGTGAAATACAGCGAACGCAACCGAAGATTCAGCCACGAAACGGTAACGAGAGTACCTTTGCCCAAAGATGATGATGATCATCACAGCGGCGGCGGTTTTTCCGGTACGAGCGGAAAATTCTGAGAAAATATTTTTGAGATCCGAAAGGAGATGCTGAAATGAAAAAGCTTTCGATGTT
>JBJDXI010000009.1:0-4023 GCA_051866595.1 Clostridia bacterium | reverse complement strand
AAGATAAGATTCATCTTAAAGATATTGGCAAAGTACTGAAATTACCCGCGGTATGGGTGCTCTCCATTGTTGTTCTGGCGTGTTACAGTGTTTACATTGGGAATACCTATCTCACACCTTATATGACGGAGATTCTTGGTGTCAGCGCCACGGCCGCCGGAGCCCTGGCGATTATCCGCAACTATTTCCTGATGTTTATCGCCGGGCCCACCGGTGGTATTATCGCCGATAAAACGGGATCCATCACCCGTGTGATTATCTGTTGCTACATCCTGATGGCCATTGCTCTGGGCGGTTTCGTGATTCTTCCCGCATCTCCCTCCATGGCCACAGCCTCCATCGTGCTGATTCTTCTGTTCTGCGCCGGTATTTTCGCCATGCGGGGGATCTACTTCGCTCCCATTGACGAATGTCGTGTACCCAAACACCTGGTGGGGACTGCCGTCGGTGTTGTTTCCATGATCGGTTTCTTCCCCGATGTTTATATGAACGCCATTGTCGGTTCCCTGATGGAGAAATTCCCCGGAGTTCAGGGATATAAATATGTATTCATTATTATGCTGGTTTTCGCCGTTGTCGGTTTGGTCGCTTCGGTTATTTTGAGCCGCATAGTGAAAAAATCCAAAGCTCTTACCGCCGCCGAAGCCGCTGTGGAAGCCTCGGAATAAAGATAAGCCGTATTTTACTTGAAATGACGATACCTCAGGATTCCCGCGCCGCCTCGTAAAAAAGGCGGCGCGGGTCCTTATTATTTTTTCTGCGGTATTCTTATTTTTGAAAAAGTGTGGTATGATAGTTTTATGAAATTATCGGAACGATTGAACGCGGTAAAAGAATATATTCCCGCCGGTTCGGTGGTGGCGGATATTGGCGCCGACCGGGGAGAGCTGTCTCTGGAGCTGATCACCTTGGGAACCGCGCCGAAAGTGATCCTCGCCGATATTTCCGCGAAATCGCTGGAAAGAGCGAAAGTCCTCTTCGGTGAAAGGGAAGAACGGAAAAAAGCGGAATTTCGGGTGGGGGATGGTCTCGCGGTGCTGTCTCCCGGTGAAGTGGATGTGGCGGTTTTCGCCGGCATGGGCGGCCCCACCATCTGCGGGATCTTGAAAAGCAGTCCCGTGGTGGTGTCCTCCCTGAAGGGCATGGTCATTCAGGCCATGGGCAACAGCGACAAAGTACGACAAACCCTTCTTGAACTCGGCTTCTGTCTGAAAGGGGAATCCCTGGTGGAGGAAGAAGGACAGTTCTACTTTATTCTGTACGCCGTTCCCGGGGAACAGCGCCTTGATGAGACGGAGCTTTATGCCGGCCCCTGCCTGCTGGCGCGAAAGGACGGAACGCTGAAACGTTATCTGGCCGTGGAAAAAGAAAAAAACCGACGTATTCTGGCGCTGCTGGAGAAAAAGGGCGAGGGAATTCCCCGGCAGGAACAGCTGAAAACGGAACTTGCCAAAATCGCGGCGGCGGAAGAAAGGATGAAATAACAATGCTCTTGAAAGATATTTGCCGTGAAATTGACGTCCTTTGTCCCTTTGATACTCAGGAGGAGTGGGACAACAGCGGCCTGCAAATCGGAAACCCCGGCGCCGAGGTGAAAAAAGCGCTGGTGGCCTTTGATTTTACCGAGGAAATTTTAAAAGAGGCTGTGGAAAAAGAAGTTCAGCTGGTGGTGACTCATCATCCCTTTTTCTTCAAAGGCATCCGCCGCATAGATGTCAGCGAGGCCAAAGGCCGGATGATTCAGGGGCTTATGGAACACCGTATCGCTCTGGTTTCCTGCCATACCAATTTGGATAAAGCGCCCTGGGGTGTCAGCGCCGTTCTCGGGGAAAAGCTGGGGTTTAAAGAATACCGCCCCTTTATCGCCGAAACGGAAACCGTGGGACTTGGGGTTATCGGTGATCTGGAAAACGAAACGACGCTGGCGGCCTTCGCCGGTACGGTGAAAAACGCCCTCGGTATTCCCATGGTGCGCACCGTCGGTTTATCGGACCGGAAAGTATCCCGGGTGGCGGTGATGGGCGGTGCCGGTTCTGATTTTATGGCTGAGGCCAAAGCTCTCGGCGCCGATCTCTACGTGACCGCCGATCTGAAATATCACGACGGCCAGACCGCCGCGGAAATGGGACTTTCGGTAATGGACGCCGGCCACTTCGCCACGGAGGTTTCGGTGATGGAACCCTTCCGGAAAAAAATGGCGGCAGCCATGGAGGGCGTGGAATTTCTCCTTGCCGAAAGCGTAAAAGATTTCTGGTCGGTGCGCTGAGGGTTGCCAAAACCCGTTTTTCAGTATATAATAGCAAAGCGGAGTAAATTGAATCATCGCGAGCGGATTTCCGAAAGGAGCCGTTTGAGGAAAGTCCGGGCACCGCAGGGCAGGATGCCGGCTAACGGCCGGCGAGGGCGACCTCAGGGATAGTGCCACAGAAATAAACCGCCTCCGTTACGGGGGTAAGGGTGGAACGGTGCGGTAAGAGCGCACCGGCGGTTTGGTAACAAACCGGCCAGGTAAACCCCATCCGGTGCAAGACCGCATAGGAAAGTATTGGGCGGCCCGTCCAGCTTTCGGGTAAGGTCGCGTGAGCCTTTTGGCGACAAAAGGCCAAGATAGATGATGATCGAATCGTTCAGCACAGAACCCGGCTTACGGATCTGCTCCGTTTCTATGAAAAAGAGCTTCGGTTGTTTTGTTTTTTTCAAAATGACCGGGGCTTTTTTTGTTTTCATTGTTTTTTACGGAAGATTTTTGGATTTTGTTGTTACATTCCGTTGTTTTCGGCATAGAAATACAGAATGATTTTACGGCAAAGAGGTTTGAAAGATGGAAAACCGTTCCGACAGGATCTTTTTTGAGCAATTATGTGAAAAATACTATACGCCGGTCTTTCGCTACTGCGTGGTGCGGCTCAACGATGTCTCCGCGGCGGAAGACCTGATTCAGGACGTCTTTGCCGTGGCATGGCGAAACCGGAAGAAGCTGCGGCGTCATGAAAATCCGCCGGGGTTTCTCTATCTCACGGCCCGAAACCTGTCGATGGCGTATCTCCGGGGCAGAAAAAAAGCGCCGCTTTCTCTCAGTGAAAGCTACGACGCGGCATCTCCCGAGGGTGACGCCTTTGATATTCTGTCCCGGGAGGTCGACGCCCGCGTTGACGAGACCGCTTATGTGGCGCCGGTGCTGGCGGCTCTTTCTTCGGAAGAATTCGCTCTTTACTGCGACCGTTATATGGAACATCGGAGTCTGAAAGAGATGGCGGCGGAGCGGAACATCTCCGAGGCGGCTCTGCGGATGCGGTTGACCCGCCTTCGACGGAAAGTCCAAAAGACCGTTGCGGAAAAACATTTGGAGTTATGGTGATTTTTTCGGTTGCGCCGGCGGAAAAGGGACATATAGAGATGTAAGCGCTGAAAATAAGAACGGAGGTACCTCATGGAAAAGAAAAAAGTTCATCAGGAATTCCTGATGTCGCAGCTGGAAAAGGCCGTGGAGGCGGGAGATACGGAAAAAGCGGAACAGTTGGTGAATGCTCTCTATCCCGAGGACGCTCCTTCCGATATTGAAATGCCCGAGGATTTTCCCCTTCGCGTCGTCTCCGCTGCGGAGAAAGGTCGTGTCACTATGAAAAAAGCATCGGTTATCCGTAAAGCGGCGGCCACTGCCGCCGCCGTGGTTCTCGTTTTGTCTGTGGGGATCACCGCTTATGCCCAGGGCTGGTTTGAAAAGCCCATTTCCGTGATGGAGGAGGACAACATCATCGCCGCCGGCGATGTTTCCGAGGATCGTGCCCAGGCTCTTCTGGCCGAGGATGAAGCCATGGAGGAAATTTACAAGCAGACGGAATTTACGTCTTATCCCGATTTCTCCTCGGCCTGTGAAGGCATCGGTCTGCCTTATGTTTATCCCGCGTATCTGGAGGAACATCCGGACTTCGCTTCCGAGGACGGCGCCGTGGCGGTGACCAATCCGCAGATCGCCGATAAGCAGGTCTACGATGATTACTTCGGCCCCGAGGGCAAAGGCAT
>JBJDXI010000008.1:0-4146 GCA_051866595.1 Clostridia bacterium | reverse complement strand
CAGCAGGTTATCGCCAATCCCGGCTGTTATGTCACCGGGGCGACTCTCGCCATGTACCCGCTGGTCAAAGAAGGTCTTGTGGATCTGTCCACCCTGATCTTTGACAGCAAGAGCGGTGTCAGCGGCGCCGGCCGCGGTCTGAAGGAAGGCTCCCTCTACGGCGAGTGCTCCGAAAGCATCAAGCCCTACGGCGTGGCGAGCCACCGTCACACGCCGGAGATCGAACAGAACCTCGGCGAAGCCGCAGGAGAGAACGTGGTGATCAATTTCACTCCCCATCTCACACCGATGAACCGGGGGATTCTCACCACAGCTTACGCTTCTCTGAACGAAAAGGGACAAAAAGCGAATCTGGCCGCCGTCTTTGAAAAATACTACGGTGAGGAGCATTTCATCCGTTTGCTTCCCAAAGGAAAAATGCCCGAGACCAAGTGGATTCAGGGAACCAACTATGTGGTTCTCGGTTTCACCGTCGATGAGCGGACCCACCGTGTCATCGTTTGCACCGTTCTTGATAATCTGGTGAAAGGCGCCGCCGGTCAGGCGGTTCAGAATATGAATTTGATGTGCGGATTCGAGGAGAACGAAGGCCTTTCCATGCTCCCCGTCTATCCGTAAGAACAGGAGGATTTTATGGCCGTTTTTGAAAACGCAGTCACTGCCGCCGCCGGTTTTCAGGCCGCCGGCGTGCACGTGGGTGTCAAAACATCCAATAAAGATAAAAAAGATGTCGCTCTGATTTATTCCGATACGCCCTGCACCGCCGCGGGAGTTTTTACCACCAACGTGGTAAAGGCCGCTCCGGTTCTCTATGATATGGAAATTACCGCCAAGGGCAAAGCCCAGGCCGTGATTGTCAATTCCGGCAACGCCAACGCCTGTACCGGTTCGCAGGGTCTGGCCGATGCCAGAGAAATGGCGGAAGTCACCGCCAAAGCGCTGGGTCTTTCCGCCGATGATGTGCTGGTGTGCTCCACCGGTGTCATCGGTCACAATCTCCCCATGGACCGCATCCGTGAGGGTATCGGCATCGTTGCGTCTCAGCTCAGCCCTGAGGGCGGTAAAGACGCCGCCGAAGCCATCCTCACCACCGATGTGATGCGCAAGGAAATGGCGAAAACTGTGGATCTGGGCGGGGTCACCGTTACCATCGGCGGCATGGCCAAGGGCAGCGGCATGATCTGCCCCCACATGGCGACGATGCTTTGCTTCATCACCACCGACGCCGTTATTGAAAAAGATGTTCTGCAAAAGGCCTTGTCGGAAGCGGCTTCTCTGAGCTTTAACCAGATCTCCGTCGACGGCGATATGAGCACCAACGATACGGCGCTGATTCTCGCCAACGGTAAAGCCGGCAACGCTTCCATCGCTTACGGCACCGCCCATTACGATGCTTTTGTCGGAGTGCTGAAAGAAATCTGTTTCTATCTGGCGAAAAAAATCGCCCGGGACGGCGAAGGTGCCACCCATCTGCTGGAAGCTCAGGTCATCAACGCCGCTACCGAGGAGGACGCGTTGAAGGCCGCCAAATCCGTGGTTTCTTCGGATCTGGTGAAAGCCGCGGTTTTCGGTAAAGATGCCAACTGGGGTCGGATTATCTGCGCCGTGGGCTATTCCGGCGCGACATTCGACGCTTCCGTTGTGGACATTAAATTAGCCAGCTATAAAGGGGAAATCCTTGTGGCCAAAGACGGCGGCGGGCTGGAATTTGACGAAGATTACGCGGCGGAAATTTTAGCGGAAGAAAATGTAACGGCAATCATCGACCTAAAAGCCGGGGAACATTCCGGGAAAGCCTGGGGATGCGATCTGACTTACGACTATGTGAAAATCAACGCCGATTACCGGACCTGATCCGCGGGAGGAATACACATGAGCAGACTGGAAGAGAATATGGCGAAAGCGCAGCATTTTATTGAATGTCTGCCTTACGTTCAGAAATTTCACGGGAAAACCATTGTTGTGAAGTACGGCGGCAACGCCATGCTCAACGAAGAATTGAAAGAAGCCGTTTTTCGGGATATTATTCTGATGAACCTCATCGGCATCCGTACCGTCCTCGTGCACGGCGGCGGCCCCGATATTGAGGATTACCTCAAACGGCTGGATATTAAAAGCGATTTCAAAAGCGGTCTCCGTGTCACCGATGAAGCGGTGATGGAAACCGTCTCCATGGTGCTGGTGGGGAAAGTCAATCAGAATACCGTTTCCGAAGTGAACCGCCTCGGCGGTAAGGCCGTGGGCCTTTCCGGCAAAGACGGCGCCATGCTCAAATGCGTGAAAAAGTACGCCAAAATTAAAGACGGCGACGGCATCCACAAAGTGGACATTGGCATGGTCGGTGAAGTGAAGCAGGTGGATTGCACACTGATCAACGGTATGCTGGACGATCAGTACATTCCCATCATCGCGCCCATCGGCACCGATGACGAGGGGCATACCTATAACGTCAACGCCGACATTGCCGCCGGCAAAATCGCTTCGGCCCTCGGCGCCATGAAGCTGTTCTTGCTCACTGATGTGGAAGGTCTTTACCGGGATTTCAACGATAAATCCTCGCTGATCACACGTCTGACCGTGGATGACGTCGGAGAATTGGTCAAAGCCGGTTCCATCAGCAAAGGCATGATTCCCAAGCTGGAAAGCTGTGTCTCCGCCATCCGTGACGGTGTGGAAAATGTCCACATCATCGACGGCCGGGTGCCTCACAGCCTTCTGCTGGAGCTCTTCACCGACAGCGGGATCGGCACGATGCTGACGAGAGGAGAATCCGCCGATGCGTAACGAAGAATTAAAACAGAATCTGATGAACACATACGCCCGCTTCCCTGTGACCTTTGTCAGAGGGGAGGGGCTTTATACCTATGACGAAGAGGGAAAAAAGTACGCCGATTTCGGCAGCGGCATTTCCGTGAATAATCTCGGCCACTGCCATCCGGCGGTGGTGAAAGCCATGCAGAACCAGGCGGAAACGCTCTGCCACTGCTCCAACCTCTATTGGAGCGAACCCCAGCTCGATGTGGCGGAATACCTTGTGAAATACAGCGGTCTGGACCGTGTGTTCTTCTGCAACAGCGGCGCCGAGGCCAATGAAGGCGCCGTGAAGCTGGCGAGAAAGTATTTTTACGACAAAGGCCGCAGTGATCAATATGAAATTATCACGATGAAAAAATCCTTCCACGGCAGAACTTTGGCCACACTTACCGCCACCGGTCAGGATAAAGTGAAAACCGGCTTTGCGCCACTGCCCGAGGGGTTCGTCTACGCGGCGTATAACGATTTTGAAGATCTGAAAGCGAAGGTTTCCGATCATACCTGCGCTGTCATGCTTGAGCCGGTACAGGGCGAAGGCGGGATTTATCCCATGGAAAAGGATTATATTGAAAAAGTCGCCGCTTTCTGCAAGGAAAAGGGCCTTTTGCTGATCTTTGATGAAATCCAGTGCGGCATGGGGCGTACCGGCACTATATTCGCTTATGAACAGTACGGTGTAACGCCGGATATTGTCACCAACGCCAAAGCCCTCGGCGGCGGTCTGCCTTTCGGTGCCTTTATCGCTTCGGAAGAAGTGGCGGCGTCCTTCGGCCCCGGCAGCCACGGCTCCACCTTTGGTGCCAATCCTGTGGCCGCGGCGGCGTCTGCGGCGGTTTTTGAGGTGATGGAGAAGGAAAACCTTCTGTCTCATGTAAAAACCGTCGGCGCGTATCTCCGGGATAAACTTCTGGAGCTGAAAGAAGAATACCCGGATCTGGTAAAAGATGTCCGCGGTCTCGGACTGATGCTGGGCATGGAAATGACCTGCGGCGCTTCGGCGGTGGTCAACGCCTGTTTTGAACAGGGCGTGATTCTTTTGAGCGCCGGGCCGGATGTCGTTCGTTTCCTGCCGCCCTTCATCATCACGGAAAAAGATGTTGATTTTCTGGCGGAAACATTGAAAAAGACATTAAATTCTATTCGTAAATAATTTACATTTTTTGTAAATTATGCTATAATTTAGATTCTCTTGAAGGAGGAATTTTGGAAATGGCGGAAAAAGTAGTATTAGCGTATTCCGGTGGTCTCGACACCACCGCGATCATCCCCTGGTTGAAAGAAACCTATCATTATGATGTGATCTGTGCCTGCATTGATGTGGGTCAGGAAAGC
>JBJDXI010000007.1:0-4198 GCA_051866595.1 Clostridia bacterium | reverse complement strand
TCCGCCGGCGACCGTCCTGTGGTGAGTGCGGCTTTGAATAAAGCCGAAGAAACCGAAAATCCGGCGGTGGCCATTGAAATGCCCGACGGTCATATCGTGACCGGGAAAACCTCAGATCTGCTGGGCTCTTCCTCGGCCTGTCTGCTCAACGCGTTGAAATATATGGCCGGCATTGAGAAAGAAGCCGAGCTCATCAGTAGAGAGGTCATTGAGCCGATCCAGCACTTGAAAGTGGATCATATGGGGAACCGGAATCCCCGTTTGCATACGGATGAAACATTGATTGCCCTGACGATTTGCGCCGTCACCGATGAACGGGCGGCCCGGGCCATGGATCAGCTGGACAAGCTTTCCGGCTGTGAGGCCCACGCTTCCGTAATTCTGGCTCGGGTGGATGAAAACCTCTTCCAGCGTCTGGGCGTGAACATTTCCTATGAACCGGTATATCAGACGGGAAAACTGTTTCACCGTTAACTCTGTAAAAGCTGTTTGCTCCGGCAAACGGCTTTTCTTTTTGGAAGGGTGAAACCTGAAAAATTTTTTTCGGAAAATCTGAAAAAAGTGCGGTAATTTTTGCGGTTATATGATATAATAAGGAAAATGTATTATTATGGTCTTTTTGAGCATTTTCGCCGCACTGATTCAGGCCGAATTTTTCATTGGAGGAAACATGAGACCGATTGTAGATATAAAAAACGATATTACCGAACGTGTAAAAAATGCGCTCACCCTTGCGAAATCCGGGGGTGAGTTGTCTTTTGAGGAAATCCCCGGGTTTGTGATTGAGATTCCCAGAGATCCTTCCCACGGTGACTTCGCCGCCAACGTGGCGATGGTCATGGCCAAACAGGCCCATATGGCGCCGCGGAAGATCGCGGAGATTCTCCTTTCTCATCTCGATACCGAAGGTTCCTTTATTGACCGTACTGAAATTGCCGGCGCCGGCTTTATCAATTTCTTTCTGAAGAAAGACTGGCTCTTCGCCGTTCCCCGTCTCGTTCATCAGATGGGCGACCGCTACGGTTCCGTCACCATCGGCAACGGTACTCGGGTACAGGTTGAGTTTGTCAGTGCCAATCCCACCGGACTGCTTCATATGGGCAATGCCCGGGGCGGCGCCATCGGCGACTCCCTCGGCAACCTGCTGGCCTTTGCCGGGTACGATGTGGAAAAAGAATACTACATTAACGATGCTGGGAATCAGATTCATATGCTGGGTCTCTCCCTTGATGCCCGCTTTCGTGAACTCCTCGGCGAGACCGTGGAATTTCCCGAGGATGGCTATCACGGCGACGACATCCTTGAAACCGTTCGCCACTATATCGCTGAAAACGGTGAAAGCCTGAGAGAAAAAGAGGAGGACGAACGCATCCGCGTCCTTTCCGATTACGCCCTCAACGAAAAGCTTTCCGATATGAAGAGGGTTCTTTCACTTTACGGCGTCCATTTTGACGTATGGTTCTCGGAACGCTCCCTTCATGAATCGGGCAAAGTCATGGCGGCGATGAACGAACTGAAGGAACGGGGCATCGCCTACGAAAAAGACGGTTCTCTCCTGCTGAAAGCGGAAAACAGTAGCGAAGGGAAACAGAGCAAAGAAGGGGAACGTGTCAATCTGGAAGACAAAGACGACGTACTGATCCGCAGCAACGGCATTCCCACCTACTTTGCCGCCGACATCGCTTACCATAAAGATAAATTTGACCGGGGATTTGATAAGGTCATCAACATTTGGGGCGCCGACCATCACGGCCATGTCGCCCGGATGAAACGGGCCGTTTCTTTCTTCGGCTACGATCCGGATCAGCTCACCGTTATCCTGATGCAGTTGGTGAAATTATATCAGAACGGTGAACTTGTCCGTATGTCCAAACGTTCCGGTCAGTATGTGACGTTGGAAGATCTCATCGAGGATGTCGGCTACGATGCCGCCCGCTACTTCTTTGTGATGCGGAATCCCGACAGCCCCATGGATTTTGACCTCGATCTGGCGAAATCCAAATCTTCGGATAACCCCGTTTTCTACGTTCAGTACGCTCACGCCCGCATCTGCAGTATCCTGCGGCAGGCCGAGGCCCAGGGGTATACGTTGCCGGACTTTGAAAAAGTTGAATACAGCCTCCTTAACGAAGAACAGGAATTGGCTTTAATCAAAAAAATAGCGGATCTCCCCGAAGAAATCGCTTCGGCGGCGGAACTGTTGGAACCTCATCGTCTCTGCTCTTATCTTCACGATCTGGCATCGTCCTTCCACAGCTTTTACAATCACTGCCGTGTGAACTGTGAGGATGAAGATCTGCGCAACGCCCGCTTGGGATTGTGCAAGGCTACCGCCGTTGCTTTGAAAAATGTGTTGACCATTCTGGGTGTGAACGCTCCCACAGAAATGTGAGTATCCGCTCTTCCGGAGGCCGTGAAGAACAGGTCCTGTTGATGGGTCCCTAAACCTTTTGGTATTTCGGAAGGAACATTGTTTTACTAAAATACGAAAGGAAAGAGGAACCGAAAATGACCAAGTTTATTTTTGTGACCGGCGGCGTTGTGTCTTCTCTTGGGAAAGGGATCACCGCGGCGTCTCTCGGCCGCATTTTGAAAAACCGCGGCTTAAAAGTTGTCAGCCAGAAATTTGACCCTTACATCAATATCGACCCCGGCACCATGAGCCCTTATCAGCACGGCGAAGTATTCGTTACCGATGACGGCGCCGAAACCGACCTGGACATCGGCCACTATGAACGCTTTATTGACATCAATCTTACCAAAAACTGCAATACCACCAGCGGCAAGGTTTATGATACCGTTTTGAAAAAGGAACGCCGCGGCGATTATCTCGGCAGTACCGTTCAGGTGGTTCCTCATGTGACCAATGAGATCAAAGAACGCATCCTGCGTCCGGGGAAAGAAGGAAATCCCGATGTGGTGATCACCGAAATCGGCGGCACCGTCGGCGATATTGAGTCCCAGCCTTTTCTGGAAGCTATCCGTCAGATGAAACGGGAAGTCGGCGCCGATAACGTGCTTTATATTCATTGCACCCTTGTGCCCTATCTCCATGCCTCCGGTGAGGCGAAAACGAAACCGACTCAGCACAGCGTCAATGAGCTGCAGGGGTTGGGGATTCATCCGGATATTATCGCCTGCCGTGTGGAACAGCGGATGACCGATGAAATGAAGGAAAAGATCGCCCTTTTCTGCAATGTGGATCGGGAAGCGGTGATTCAGGTTGTTGATGCCGATACCATCTATCAGGTTCCTCTGAATCTGCTGGATGAAAAGATGGATGAAATCGTTGTGAAAAAGCTCCATCTGGATTGTCCCCCCGTCGATATGGAAGAATGGAAAGAAATGGTGGACAAAATCCGTCATTATGGCAATACGCTGAAAATTGCCATCGTCGGGAAATATGTGGAACTGCACGACGCTTACCTCAGCGTGGCGGAGTCCCTCTATCACGCCGGTTATAACCAGGGAATCAAAGTGGAAATCGCTTGGGTCAACTCGGAATTTCTCACGGAGGAAAACATTGAGAAGGAATTGGAAGGTATTTCCGGCATGATTGTTCCCGGCGGTTTCGGTGATCGCGGGATCGAAGGGAAAATCCTTGGCGCGAATTACGCCCGTACCCATGAAATTCCTTTCCTCGGCATCTGCCTTGGGATGCATCTCGCCGTGGTGGAATACGCCCGTAACGTGCTGGGTATGACCGGCGCCAACAGCGCCGAATTCGGCGAAACCCCTTATCCTGTTATTGACCTTCTCCCCGAGCAGAAATTTGTGGAAGAAAAAGGCGGTACCATGCGCCTGGGCCTCTATCCCTGCAAACTGGTGCCGGATACGCAGACCTCTCAGTTGTACGGTGATGAGGAAGTGATTTACGAACGCCATCGTCACCGCTATGAATTTAACAATGAATTCCGGGAACGCTTTGAAGAAAGTGATATGCAGATTGTCGGCACGTCCCTGGACGGCCGCCTCGTTGAAATGGTGGAATTGAAAAATCATCCCTATTTTATCGCCTGCCAGTTCCATCCGGAATTCAAATCCCGTCCCAATCGTCCCCATCCGCTTTTCCACGGTCTGGTAAAAGCGGCCAAGGAATATAAAGATCAGTAATGATGATTTTATTTGAAAAAGGAGTTGTTTGTTATGCCGTTGGTAACATCTACGGAAATGTTTAAAAAAGCCTATGAAGGCGGTT
>JBJDXI010000006.1:0-4309 GCA_051866595.1 Clostridia bacterium | reverse complement strand
GACGCAGAGGCCGAAGGTTCAAATCCTTTCACTCCGACCATTTTTTTTGCCCGAATTTATCCGGGCGGAGTTGAGAAACCGCCGAAAGAAATGAGTATACGACCTTTTTTTCGTATATTTATTTTTTTCGGCGGTTTTTTGTGGAAGTCTATTGACCTCAGACGACGTTTTTTCATATAATATAAGTCAAAGGAGTGAGTTTATGGATCAGAACCAAAGAGAATCTTATCATAATAAAGCCGTTGCTTCCATGGTTTTGGGTATTGTTGGCGTTTGCTGTATCTTTTTCGGATACAGCACCCTTATCGGGATTGTCGTTTCGGTGATCGGTCTCGTTTTTGGGATTCAGGTACAGAAAGAAGCACCGGAAAGCATGGCCAAAGCCGGTGTGATCTTATCCGCAGTGGCTCTGGGACTCTGCGCTGTTGTTTTTGTAGCCTGTGTGGCCTGTGCCGGTCTCATCGGTGTTGCCGGAATTTTATCCCTTTAACGGAATGAGGAGGAGCTTATGAACGACAATTATCAGGAAATAAATCTGGAATCGGTACCGGAAAATTCTTCCGGAAATCCGGAGCCGCCGGCGCCGAAGAACGACGGCGCTACGGGAAAAACCGTTGCCGCCCTCATTCTGGGTATTACTTCGGTGGTGCTGGGTGTTACCGTTGTTTTAGGCATTTTCGGCTTGGCCTGCGGTGTCATCGGCCTGATCTTTTCCATTCGGGAAAAGAAAGAACATCCCACCGGTATGGCTACGGCTTCCTTTATCCTGTCGCTGATCGGTCTTGTGACCGGCGTGCTGTCCGCAGTGGCCTGTGTCGGTTGCATCGGTTTCTTTTCGTTGATCGGCACGGAATATTATTATAACCCTTATGATTATTATGAATTTTTCGATACCATTCAGTATTTTTAATGGATGAAAAAATCGCTGTGACAGCATCGGACTTGTTCGGTGACTGTCACGGTGTTTTTTAATTGAGGTGAAAATGCATCCTTTTTTAGAATGGGGTCCTCTGACCCTGCCGGCCTACGGCTGTCTGATTCTTCTGGGCGCGGTGTTTGCGATGGCGTATCTCTGTTTTTCCGCGCCGAAAAGCGGTTTTTCCCGGGAGGATGGAATTTACGCGTCTCTGTACGGAGTCATTGGCGTGATGATCGGCGCGAAACTGCTGTATATCATAACGATGTTCCCTTATCTGATTCCTCACTGGCAGTCGTTTATATCGGCTCCGAAGCTGATTCTGGAGCTGTTTCAGGGCGGTTTTGTATTTTACGGCGGTCTCCTGGGCGGTATTTTCGGCGTGTGGCGCTACTGCCGTTGGTACCGTCTTCCCTTTCTGCCGATGACAGACCGTCTGATTCCGGCGGTTCCGCTGGTGCATTGTTTCGGCCGTATCGGCTGTTTCTTTGCCGGCTGCTGCTACGGGATTCCTTATGAGGGATTCGGAGCGGTGATTTATCCGGAAAATACCTTTGGTCTGTCCGGGGTATCGCTCTTTCCGGTTCAGCTCCTTGAAGCCGGGATTCTCTTTCTGCTTTTCGTGGCTCTCGTTCTGTTGAACCGGAAACCATGGAAAATCGGTTGTATCACCGGGATTTATTTCTGCGTTTACGCGGTGTGCCGCTTTTTTCTGGAATTTCTCCGTTACGATGAAATCCGGGGTCTTTGGTCCGGCGTTTCCACTTCCCAGTATATCAGTGTTCTGCTTTTCATTGCCGGCGTGATTCTGCTTGGGACATCGAAGAAAAGAGGCACTTTTACGAAAGACGGAATTGTGCTATAATAAAATATCAGAAAAGAAACGGGGTAGATACCATGCTGGGAGCCATTGCCGGGGACATTGTCGGCAGCCGATATGAGGATCATCCGATCAAAACAAAAGATTTTCCCTTGTTCGGAGAAGGGTGTATCTTTACCGACGATACCGTCATGACAGTAGCGGTGGCCGACGCGCTGATGAATACGTTGGGGATGGGCCCCAGGGAGGTCCGTGCCGAGGTCATCGGAAAATTGCGGTATTGGGGCAAAAAATATCCTTCCGCCGGATACGGAAAGCGTTTTATCGAATGGCTGGCGGAGCCTTCGCCCAAACCTTATCACAGCTGGGGTAACGGCTCGGCCATGCGGGTATCCGTCGCCGGTTGGCTTTATTCCACGATTCAGCAAACAGCGGATCACGCCCGTTATTCCGCTGAGGTGACCCACGATCATCCCGAGGGAATCAAAGGCGCCGAAGCGGTGGCTTCTGCCGTGTTCATGCTGCGTCAGGGCAAGTCCAAAGACGAAGTCAAAAGTTATATCCGGGGTGTTTACGGCTATGATTTTCGCTTTACTCTGGATGAAATCCGTCCCGGTTACGGATTTGACGTCAGCTGTCAGGGCAGTGTGCCCCAGGCTTTTGTTTCCTTTTTTGAAAGCCATGATTTCGAGTCCTGCCTGCGCAACGCCGTCTCCCTCGGTGGTGACAGCGATACGCTGGCCGCCATGGCCGGCAGTCTTGGTGAGGCGCATTACGGGATTCCCGATGAAATTCGCAAAAAGACCCTGTCTTATCTCGATGATGAGATGGCGGCCGTATATAATAAATTTTCAGAAATGAGGCGTTGATATGACAAAGACAGAAGCGGTACAGAAAGAAATGATCGCAGCGATGAAGGCCAAGGATAAAGAGAAGAAAGAAAGTCTCACTCTGCTCCTTTCGGCGTTGAAAGCCAAAGCCAAGGATAAGAGGGAAGCTCTTACCGAGGAAGAAGAAAACACCATTATCTTAAAGGAAATCAAGCAGACCAAGGAAACACTGGAAAGCGCGCCGGCGGATCGTACGGATATTATTGAGCAGTGCCAGAACCGCATTGCCGTTTATGAAGTTTTCGCCCCTCAGTTTATGGGCGAAGATGAAATCAACGCGCTGATTGATAAAGTATTGGCGGATCTCGGCCTTTCCGCGCCGCTGGAACCGATGGCCAAAGGCAAAATCATGAAACAGCTGATGCCTCAGGTCAAAGGGAAAGCCGACGGCAGTCTCGTCAATCAGCTGGTGATGAAACGTTTTTGATCGGTTCATGTCGTTTTGACCACCGCGGTTCCGGGAACGCCTTCTGGAAATTTACATGATTTTAACAATCGGCGGGTTGTTCCCGGACGCGGAAAGCGTTAAAATAAATACATGATGATCTATTGTCTGGAAGATGATAAAAATGTGCGCGACCTAATTCTGTACGCGCTGAAAAATAACGATATGGAATGCCGCGGTTTTGCCAACGCGGCCTCCTTTTTTGAGTCATTGGAAAAGGAAATCCCCGATCTGGTTCTTCTTGATCTGATGCTCCCCGGTGTGGACGGTTTTACCGTTCTGCGTCGTCTGAAAAGCGGGGAACTGACGATGAATATCCCGGTAATCATCGTATCCGCCAAGGATCAGGAATTTGACCGGATCCACGGTCTGGATTCCGGTGCCGACGATTACATCACCAAGCCTTTCAGCGTGCTGGAAATGATTTCCCGGATCAAGGCGGTACTGCGCCGGGCGGGAACGATCAAAAAAACCGAGCTGAAAGTGGAAGAGCTGGTGATGTATACCGATACCCGCCGGGTTTTTGTGGCGGATAAGGAAATTCGTCTTACTAACCGTGAATACCAGCTTCTCCGTTACCTCATGGAAAATCAAGGGGTACCGGTGGGCCGTGATGTTTTGTTGAACCGCGTATGGGGATATGAGTTTCAGGGAGAGACGAGAACGGTGGATGTTCATATCCGGTTCCTCCGTCAAAAACTGGGTTCCGCCGGGCGTCTCATTGAGACGGTTCGGGGCATGGGATACCGCATAACATAAACAGAACAGGAGAGGATTCCGCGGAAAAGTTTCGGCGGTCCTTTCGGGGTTTGTCTCATGAGAAATCTTCCGGGACAGACTCTTTTCATTTTTACAATGTTTTTACGATTTTTAACCCGGCGTTGATGATTTGAAAGTGGATTTCAGATAAACTGAAAAGGAAGATGATTCTATGACATTTCCAGATGTGATGACCTTTATCGGCGGTCTGGCGGTGCTTTTGTTCGGGATGCGTTTCCTGATTGATTATTTGTGCCGTTTGGCCGGCAGTAAACTGGCAGTAATTATCGATGAAATGACTTCTTCACCGGTGAAGGGTCTTCTGTGGGGGACCGGCATTACGGCGCTGGTGCAGTCATCGGGGGTTGTAACCGTCTCTTTGGTGGGGCTGGTGAACGCCGGAATCCTGCGTTTGCGTCAGGCCATTGCCGTGATTATGGGGGCGAATATCGGTACCACGCTGACAGCCTGGCTTTTTG
>JBJDXI010000005.1:0-4373 GCA_051866595.1 Clostridia bacterium | reverse complement strand
TCATCGGCAAAAGCCTGCCGATGCTCAAGGCCATCCGCATGGCCCAGCGGGCGGCCCGGTTCGGGACCAACGTGCTGATCTGCGGCGAAACCGGCACCGGCAAGGAGCTCTTCGCCCAGAGCATCCATAACGAAAGCGCTTACGGAAACGAGCCTTTTGTGGGCCTCAACTGCGCCGCCGTGCCGGAAAATCTGCTGGAAAGCACGTTGTTCGGCGCGGTCAAGGGGGCTTATACCGGTGCCGAAAATACCCCGGGCCTCTTTGAACAGGCCGGTAAAGGTACACTCTTTCTCGATGAGATCGACAGTATGTCTCCCCTGATGCAGGCCAAGCTCCTTCGGGCCATTCAGGAAAAGCGGGTCCGCCGGGTCGGCGGCAAAGAGGAGATCCCTGTGAACTGCCGCATTATTTCCGCCACCAATCTGAATATCGACCGGGCCATGGAGGAAAATAAAATCCGGGCCGATATTTATTACCGGCTGGCCTCGGTGGTGATTGAGATTCCGCCCCTAAGGGAGCGCAAAGGCGACGGCGCCTTGCTCACCCGTCACTTTATCCGAAAATGCCGGGAGCTTTACGGCACCGCCATTGAGGATATCGATATTGAGGCCGAAGAGGTTTTCGCCCAATATAACTGGCCCGGCAACGTCCGGGAACTGGAACATCTCATCGAGGGCATCGCCATTCTGGCCGAGGAAAATGAAAAGAGCATCACCGTCCGTCATCTGCCGGAACAGATGCTCTCTTCTCACGGTTCCGGCGTTCGGACAGCGAAGTCGGCGCCGAAAAAGATCGATCTCAATCAGATGATGGACGATCATGAGCGGGCCCTGATTTTAACGGCGCTGAAAGAAAACAACGGCAATATTTCCGCCACGGCCCGGAATCTCTCCCTTCACCGCAACACGCTGTACAGCAAAATGAAGCGCCTTCGTATTGATGAGGATCTGGCCGAGGCGAAAAACAGAAAATAAGGAGAAAAATCGTGGTCAATGTCATTACAAATTGTTTAAAACAGATGCGTATCCCCTTTCGGCTCCAGGAGCATCCGGCGGTGTTCACCATGGCCGAAGGGGAGGAACAGCATCTTACGGAAGGCGGCATGGTGCCCAAAAACCTGTTTTTAAAGGAAAAAAAGGGTGAGCGCCGCTTTCTCGTTACGGCGGCCGGTCACGGCGCGGTGGATCTGAAAGAGCTGCGGCGGATCCTTTCTTCCGCGGAGCTGACCTTCGGCTCCGCGGAAGAGCTGAAAGAAATCCTCGGTCTCGCCAAAGGCGCGGTAACGCCCTTCGGCATCGTCAACGATGAAAACCGCCGGGTGGAGGTGGTTCTCGACGTCAAACTCCGGGGAGAAACGCCGCTGGGATTGCATCCCAATGTCAACACCGCCACGGTCTGGCTCCCTTACGACGGGCTGACCCGTTTTCTCCGTTTCTTCGACAACGAAGTGCGTGAAGTGGATGTCCCCTTTAAAAAACAGTATTAAGCAGGCATTTTAGCACTCCATCAAAGAGAGTGCTAAAATTCATCTTGCGGACACATTTCCGAAACACTTTCTTCACGACGGCGATTTAGAATCATAATCGTTGAAAGGAAATGAAGAAAGGAATGATAAAAGGAAGCGGCATCGGACGCGGTGCCGGAAACGTCCGCAGCCTGTTGATCCCATGCGGGCGCATAAAAAATAGCTTCAGGATCAAAAGAGAGAAAAATTTTCGGAGGTGTTTTTTATGATGATGAACAGAAGAAATAACTACGTACCGGCGGCCTGGAATCCTTTCAGAGAAATGGAACAGTGGGAAAGAAACTTTTTCGGCGGCAACTTTACGGAATTCAAAACCGATATTAAAGACGAAGGCGATTCGTATCTCCTGGAAACCGATTTGCCCGGCTTTGCCAAGGAAGATATTCACCTTGATCTCGACGATCACTATCTCACCGTGAAGGCGGAACGCCACGCCGACCGGGAAGCCAAGGACGACAACGGCAGATACATCTGCTGTGAACGGTCTTACGGCTCTTACAGCCGCAGCTTCGATGTGACGGACATTGATACCGACGCCATCAAGGCCAAGTACGACAACGGTGTCCTGACTCTGCGGATGCCGAAAAAAGCGCCGGAACTGCCCCACTCCAAACGGCTGGAAATCGAATGATTTCACCGCCGCGACCTGAGCGGTGGAAAACATACCAACGGTAATCCTTTATTCCAATATAAATACAAGAAAGAGCGCCGGAGAGGTTTTCTCTCCGGCGTTCTTTTGCTCACGGTTTTTTGAAAAAAAGAAAACCGTTTTCTTTTGGATGGTTTTTTGGTATGATTAAAAAAGAATCCCTTGAATGGAGGAGAAATCCCATGCTTCCCCAACAGACACCCCTTGAAAAAAAGCCTTTTTTAACGGTATCCGGTATTCTGCTGCTGCTGTTTTATTCCTTTCAGAACTTTATTCCCGGCATCGGGTCCCTGTCCCGGGGCGTTTCTTATATCATCGTTGCCCTGGTGTTTCTCGCCGCGGCGGCGGCTTTCTGGCCGGAGCTGAAACGGGATGTGCCGGCGTTCTTTCGGAATTTCAAAGATTACTGCCGCTTTTTCTTTCCCAAATTCGGTCTTTTTCTGCTGATCTACTTTGTGACGGCGGTGTTCATCGCCGCCGTAGCGGGGGAGGCTTCGGCCAACCAGACGGCGCTTTCCGGTTTTCCCCTGCCTCTGCTGGCCTTTTCCGCGTTGATCTACGCGCCGGTGCTGGAGGAAATTCTCTACCGGGGTTTTCTGCGGCGGCTTTTCTCCGGCGATGAGATGTTTATTCTCGTCTCGGCGTTCTTTTTCGGCCTCATCCATATGCTGCATCCCGGCCAGAGCTTCGGCCAGATGCTCTATATTCTGGAATACGCCCTCTTGGGCGGCTTTCTCGCCTATCTTTACGCCAAAAGCGATAATATCTGCGTTTCCATGCTGGGGCATTTCTGCCTCAATTTCATTGCCTTTCTGCCCATGGTTTTTGCCTGAATGTTGAGGCTTTCCCTTGGCGGGGAAAGGACTTTTCCCGGTCACAATTTTCTGAAATGAATCGTATTTTCCCTGTAAAGACAGGAAAAGAGCCGCTTCCCACGGAGCGGCTCTTGTAATTTTTGGCTATTTTTGTTTACGTAACGGGATCGGTTGAACTTTCCTATCCTGCGCTGTACAGAGTTTTGTTCTTGGTTTCGCGGATGAGTTCTTTTCCGAAAAGAGTTTCCTTTTAAAAAGTTCTTTTCCCGATGAATTTCTGAATTTTTTTGCGGTTTCCCGCGAACCCCGTTTCTGTCCTCAATCATTTTACGGCGGTACGGCTCTTCAAAAGCCGGGTGACGCGCCCTATCGGACGGACGAGGGGGTTTTCGATATACGGTTTGATTTTATGCCCAGGAGATACTTTTGTTTCGAGGCACTATGGCAAAATGCCTCTGTCAGTTCTTTTTCCAGTGCTGACCACCTCCGTTGGATCCGTTTTTCATTTTGCTTTTTAAGAATCACTTTCCTTAAACAACCTTATGAAGTACGGAGCGTATATCTTATAAGGTTTCCCTTGTGGCTCCATTATATCTTATAAGATATATGCTGTCAATGGATTTTGAATAAAAATATTAAACTTTTTTAAAATATTTTATATCCTTTTGCCGAAATTCCGTTCCGCCGGACCGGAAACGGAAAATCCAAAGGAGAAAATACGGGCGGTTTTCCGGCATGATCCGATGCTGTTTTTTTACGAAAGGATCGCCCGGTACAGCGTTTCCAGCTCTTTGGCGTCCATGAGCCGGGGGACGGGATAGAGGGGGTTCGCCTCTTTATCGGCGGTGCGGGCCAGGGATGGGATGTCCTCTTCCCGCAGCTCCCCGATGGTATCGGGAATCCCCAGACGGTGATTCATGCGGATGATGGCTTCGATGAAAGCTTTCGCCTTTTCTTCTTCGCTGTTTCCCTGGATTCCCGCGGCGGCGGCCAATAAGGCCAGCTTATGTTCACTGTGTTTGCCGTAGGCTTTGAGGACGTGGGGAAGGAGTACGGCGTTGGCTTCGCCGTGAGGCGTGCCGTAAGCGCCGCCCAGAGAATGGGCCACGGCGTGAACATAGCCCACATAAGACCGGGTAAAGGCTTTTCCCGCCAGATACGAGGCGTAAAGCATCTGCTTTCTCGCTTCTTCCACTCCTTCGCAGGCGGTTTCCAGATGCTGAAAGATCAGTTTCACGGCTTTTAAAGCGTCGGTTCGGGTGTCCTTGGTGGTGGAGCGTCCGATAAAGGCCTCCACGGCGTGGGTCAACGCGTCCATTCCCGTGGCGGCGGCCACGGCCTTGGGCAGGGTGGCGGTGACGGCGGGATCCAGCACGGCGTAGGA
>JBJDXI010000004.1:2116-4414 GCA_051866595.1 Clostridia bacterium | reverse complement strand
CGGTGTTCATCATCTTGTTTTCCTATTTATTATTCAGGAAAAAACCTCAGAAGGCCGATTTATGCGTCGCCGCCGCGGTGCTCTTCGGCATGGTCTGGTTTTTCCTCGACAGCTTAAGCTCCGGTCACTTTCTCGGCAATATCTTCGGGATCTGCGCCGCCCTTTCCGTCAGCATCGTCTACGTGATCAAGCTCCATCCCAAAACGGATATGGCTTCGCTGATCTTTTTCGGCCTGCTCTTCGCCGCGGTGACGGGCACGCCCTTTATCGTCAACGAAACGGTGTTCACGCCGGAAGTATGGCTTTACGTCGCGATTCTGGGCCTCCTTCAGATGGGGCTGGCCTACATCATCTTTTTTCTGGGCATCACCCGCTGTTCCCCGGTATCGGCGGTGGTGGCCGGCTCCCTGGAACCGATTTTAAACCCCATCTGGGTGGCGATTTTCTACGGTGAAATGATCCGCCCCCTGGCTTTTCCCGGGGTGGTCATCGTGCTGTTGTCGGTGATTATTTACAACGTCTATACGGCAAAAGGGGAATAAGCGAAAGTTTTAAGGGAATCTGTCACAATTCAGGGGCTCCGCTCATATCTTACAATATGAAAATCATCAAAGGAGGCCCCAAATGAGCAGAAAGAGTAGCGGAAATTATTCCTCGGATTACGGTTGCGGATGCGGCTGCTGTGGCTGCGGCGGTGGCTGTGGCTGTGGAGGCTGCGGCAATAACTGCGGATGCGGCGGCGGTTGCGGCTGTGGATGCGGATGCGGCGGCGGCAGCGGCTACGGCGGACTCGGCGGCGGTTGCGGAAACTGCACCGGCTGTTTCGGATGCTGCGACTACAGCTGCGTTTTGAGTTCCATCTATAATGTCTATACGTTACAGTACCTGGCTTCGATCCTCTACGCCTTCTTAGGCTGTGGATTCCCCGGCGGTTGTTTCGGAGCGTGTTCTCCCTTCGGCGGCTGCGGATGCGGCAACAACTGCGGATGCAATACCTGCTGTAACACCGGCTGTGTCACCACAACGGTATAAAAAAAATCTGTTTTCAGAAAAACCCGGTTTTCACCGGGTTTTTTCCCTTTTCAAACGGTTTTCTTCGGGGAAGAGGCGTGCTATAATAAAATCACCCTCCGACGCAAAAAGCCGGAAAAAGAAAGGAGAGAACCATGGACATCCAGGGAACCGTTGCCCGGCTTCGGAACAAAAACCTCCGGGATGGCTGCGCCGCCATGGAGGAGCTCATCGTCTTAAGCCGGAAAAACGATGAGGTTTACCGTTACAAGGAGCTGTTTTTGGAAATGATCGAGGATAAAAACTCTTATATCCGCACCCGGGGACTGCTTCTTTTGATCGCCGTGTCTCCCTGGGACAGCGAAGGCTTTCTTCGCCGACATATCCATGAGCTTCTGAGCCACATAACCGATGAAAAACCCATCACCGCCCGGCAGTTTATCGGAGCTTTGCCCGATCTGGCCGCGGCCCGGCCGGAGCTGAAACCCGCGATTCGGGCCGCGCTGAGCAGCGCCGATGTATCCTTTTACGCCGATACCATGGCGCCGCTGGTGCGAAAAGACATCGGGAAGGCTCTTGCCGCCCTCGACGCCGGGGAGGACAACCCCGACGCTTAACGGCGGTTCCGGCGAAGGGAAAAACCAGAACCGTAGAACATATCTGAACAGTTGCTTCACGGCCCCAAAAAAACTTTTAACCGCGGAACAAAAAGAAACGGCGAAAGAAAAATGCCCACTTTTGAAGCGATAAATCCGTATTGAAAAACAGTGTGATTTTTCCGCGGCTTTCTCTTTTTATCCGCAAAAGAAAAAGAGGCTTTTCCTCATTTTTTCCCCGCCTTTCCGCAAAATCCGCGCCGGAGACAGAAAAACCCTTTTCCGATCATGTTTCTTTATGAGGATAACACCATTTCTTTCCCCGGGGAATCCTTATTCCCGTCACGTTATCCGCTTTTCTTTGTGACAAAGCTTTTTCACCCCTTGAGGAAAACCCCGGAAAGAAAAATCCGCCGCCCCGAACAGCGATCGGCACCCGAAAAACGAAACGGCGGTTTCGTTCTTGCCTTTTTCGGGCCACCGTGGTATAACTGTATCGAAACGACACGAAAAGGAGAACACCATGGGATTTTTTACCAAAAGACGGGAAAAAAAAGAAAACCGTCCAAAAGAACGGATCGTTCCCGAAAATATCATCGAATTTGACCGGGAAAAGTGCATCCGATGCGGCACCTGCCGCGAACAGTGCCCGATGGCCGCCGTTGAAACCGACGGCGAAGGCTACCCGGTT
>JBJDXI010000004.1:0-2016 GCA_051866595.1 Clostridia bacterium | reverse complement strand
ACGGTGATGAGGGTGCGCTCCTCGCCGAAGAGGTCGTATTTTTCGGTGGTTTTCACTTCACAGCCGAGGGTCGAAAGGGCCTTGGCGCTGTCGGCTTCCTCTTCTCTGGCCTTCATGGCCAGAAAGGCGCCGCCGGGTTTGAGAAAAGGCGTGCAGTATTCCAGGAGGATGGGCAGGGAAGCCACGGCCCGGGCCGTGGTGAAATCAAACTGTTCCCGAAGCTCCTCTTTGCGGCCCAGCTCCTCGGCGCGGCCCCAGAGGATCGTCACATCGTCAATCTCCAGCTCACCGCAGAGCCGCTCCAGAAAGAGACAGCGTTTTTTCAGGGAATCCGCCAGGGTGATCTTAAGATCGGGTCGGAAGATCTTCAACACCATGCCGGGAAAGCCGGCGCCGGTGCCGATGTCCATCAGCGACGCGCCCTGGGGGATCTCCGCGTATTTCAGCAGGCAGAGACTGTCGGCAAAATGTTTCACGGCGATCTCTTTCTCATCGACGATGGCGGTGAGGTTCATCTTCTGATTTTCATCCAGCAGATAGGAGGCGTAATTCGCCGCTGCCCGGATCATCTCATCGGTAAAGGGGATGGCAAGAGCCGTTAAGGCTTCTCTCAACGCGAGGTCAAAGGCGATCATTGGCTTTTTTCCTTTCCGCGGCGTTCCGTTAAGTAGACCAGAAGGACGCTGATGTCCGCCGGGCTGACCCCGGAGATCCGGGAGGCCTGACCGATGGTATAAGGCCGGATTTTAGCCATTTTTTCCGCGGCTTCCAGCCGCAGACCCCGGACGTCGCCGTAATCAATATCCTCGGGAATCCGGCGGCCCTCGGTCTTATCAAACCGGGCCACCTGATCCCGCTGTTTTTTCAGGTAACCTTCGTATTTGACTTCGATTTCCTGTTCTTTCAATACTTCATCGCTCCAGCAACCTTCCTTGCCGTCCAAAGCGGCGAGGTCGCGGATGTCGATGTTGGGACGTTTCAGCAGGTCGGTGCCGGAAATGCCGCCGTCCACGGCGGCGGAGTTTTTGCTTTCCAGATAGGAGGCCACCTTTTCATCCCGGCCGTTGAATTTGGCTTCCATGAGCCATGTTTTCACGGCGTTGATGCCTTCCACCTTTTCATTGAACACCCGCCAGCGTTCCTCGGAAACGAGACCGATTTTGCGGCCGTATTCCGTTAAGCGCAGGTCGGCGTTGTCGTTGCGAAGGAGGAGGCGGTATTCGGCGCGGGAAGTGAAGAGGCGGTAAGGCTCCTCGGTGCCTTTGTTGACCAGATCGTCGATGAGGACGCCGATGTAGCCGTCGGAACGGCGGAGGATGAAGGGTTCTTCCTCCTTGAGCTTCAACGCGGCGTTAATGCCGGCCATCAGCCCCTGACAGGCGGCTTCCTCGTAGCCCGAGGTGCCGTTGATCTGCCCGGCGCCGTAGAGACCTTTGATGTCCTTGTATTCCAGCGTCGGCGCCAGCTGGGTGGGGACGACGCCGTCATACTCGATGGCGTAGGCCGGGCGCATGATCTTCACGTTTTCCAGCCCGGCGATGGTGCGCATGAATTTTTCCTGAATTTCATAGGGCATCCCCGTGGACATCCCCTGAACGTAAATTTCGTTGGTGTAGAGACCCTCGGGTTCCAGAAAGAGGAGATGAGCTTCGCGGTCGGCAAAGCGCACCACCTTATCTTCGATGGAAGGGCAGTACCGCGCGCCGACCCCTTCGATGATGCCGCTGTACTTCGGCGCCAGATGAAGGTTTTCCCGAATGATCTCATGGGTGCGGGGGTTGGTGTAAGTGGAGTGACAGGGCACCATGGGGCGGTTGAAGGTCTTGGTCATATAAGAGAAGGCCAGAGGCTCGGCGGAACCGGGCTGTTCCTTCGTTTTGGAAAAGTCGATGCTGCGCTTGTCCACCCGGGCCGGGGTACCGGTCTTGAAGCGGAAAAGTTCCAGACCGAGGTCGTTTAAGGAGCCCGAGAGCTTCGGCGCCATGGGCTGATTGTTGGGGCCCGCCGGCGTTAAGA
>JBJDXI010000003.1:0-4420 GCA_051866595.1 Clostridia bacterium | reverse complement strand
TGATCAGACATAGGATCCCTCCGTGAATAGCATTTCCGAATGAACCGTTTCTATACACAAAAAAAGACGGCGTATAAACGCCGTCTTTTCTTCATTTTTTTCAATTAAAAATGCTGATATTCACCGAAGTTCTCTTCGATAAGCTCTTTCTTGATGTCCCACAGCTTTTGAGAAAGATCCACATAATAAAGATGCGGATGCTCGAACCGTTTCATTTCATCCCACAGCAAGTCAATCTGAGAAAAACAATATTCCCGGATTTCCGCCACCGAGGGCCGCTCCTTCCGGACACATTTCCCGTCTTTAAAAACGGGAACCAGAAGTTCTTTCACCTCATAATCATGGAACGTCCGCTTTTTCCAGGGATGATCGGGATCAAAAATCGTCAGCGGCTTTGCCGTATCAATCACTTCATCGTATACCGTCACCAGATCCGCGTTGGCCTTGCCCGTGGCCTTATCGAAGATACGCCATACTTTTTTAAAATGCGGATTGGTAATCTTCACGGCGTTTTCACTGACTTTGATTTTAGGCGTTACATTCCCTTCTTCATCCTCAACGGCGCAAAGCTTGTAAACGCAGCCGAAAACCGGTTCGCTCTTAGCTGTGATCAGCCGTTCCCCGACACCGAAAGCGTCAATTTCCGCCCCCTGATGGAGAAGGTCCCCGATGATATATTCATCAAGAGAGTTGGAAATGACGATTCTACATTCCGGATAACCGGCATCATCCAGCATTTTGCGGGCTTTTTTCGTCAGGTAAGTAATGTCTCCGGAGTCGATGCGGATGGAACATTCCTTGATGCCCATTTCATCAAAAACTTTGATGGCGTTGGGAATCCCACTTTTTAAAACGTTATAGGTATCCACCAAAAGACAGGGATTCTTCGGATAAATCGTGCAATAAGAACGGAAGGCCTCCAGTTCCGAATCGAACATCTGCACCCAGGAATGAGCCATGGTGCCGCCGGCGGGAGTTCCGTACAGCTCTTCCGAAATGGTGCAGGCCGTACCGACACAACCGCCGATGCAGGCCGCCCGGGCGCCCAGAATCGCGCCGCTGGCGCCCTGAGCCCGGCGGGAACCGAATTCCGTCACCGGACGTCCGTTCGCCGCCCGACAGATGCGGTTGGATTTCGTGGCGATGAGGCTCTGGTGATTCAGCGTCAGCAGAACAAAAGTTTCAATAAACTGGGCTTCCGGCGCCGGTGCTCTCACCGTCATAATCGGTTCATTGGGGAAAATCGGCGTCCCTTCGGGAACAGCCCAAATATCACCGTGGAAAGAGAAGCTTTTCAGATAATCGAGAAATTCCTCATCAAAGATGCCTTTTTTACGCAGAAGGGCAATATCTTCTTCATCAAAATGAAGATCTTCAATATAATCAATGATCTGTTCCAGACCGGCGGCGATGGCAAAACCACCGTGATCGGGGATCTGACGGAAAAAGACATCGAAATAAGTAATTTTGTCTTTCCAGCCGTTTTTAAAGTACCCGTTGGCCATGGTCAGTTCATAATAATCGCAAAGCATTGTATAATTATATTTCTGTTTCATTTTCACCAGACCTTTCTTTATCATATAATCATAGCGCATTCGACCCGGTTTGTAAAGAAAAGTTCCGAGTTTTCTGAAAATATAACAAATCCACTGATATAATCGGCAAAGAAGAGTACATTCTCTCATTGCATTTTATACATTCTTATGGTAAAATTAGCATTTGAAAATTCAGATAAAGGTGAAAACACATCATGAAAAAACAAAGCTTTTCCGGAGATTTGGCATTACTGACAACGGCGTTTATTTGGGGCAGCGGCTTTATTGCCGTGGATTACTGTCTTGAAGTTGGATTCCCGCCGGGAATGGTCAATATGCTCCGTTTCATGATCGGCGCCGCCGCTCTGCTTCTGATCCTCAATAAAAAGATCCTCACCATTACCAAAGCGGAACTCAAAACCGGGATTATCGCCGGATTTTTCTTTTTCATCGGCTTTCTCTTTCAGGCTGTCGGCTTACAGACCATCGAAGTTTCCAGCAACGCGCTGTTAACGGCCACCAACTTACTGATGGTTCCCTTCATTTCCCGTCTGGTTTTTAAAGAAAAGATTGCCTTTCGCGTCTTTATCGCCGTATTCGCCTGCTTTTTCGGGATCGCGGTGCTGAACTGGACGGAAAACGGTTTCCATATGAGTTCCGGTGATATTCTGACGCTGATCTGCGCCTTTGGCTTTGCCTGCCACATTTCCTGGCTGGGCTATGCCGGCGGCGGTGATAAAAATGAAATGAATCTTACCTTTATACAGCTCCTGACGGTGGGCGTTTTCTCCTCCATTTACTTCTTTATTTTCGAATGGAATCAGGCCGCCGTCACCGAAATCGTTTTCGGCATGGGCGCCATCCTCTATCTGGCGCTGTTCCCCACTGCCCTCTGCCTGTTCCTGCAGACCTTCGGTCAGAAACGCAGCACCTCCACGGCGAAGAGCGCCGTGCTTCTCTCCCTGGAATCCCTTTTCGGCACGGTATTCTCGGTTCTGCTGGGATTGGAGCCGATCACCATGAATCTTATCGTCGGCGGCGGGATCATCTTCCTTTCCGTCCTCTGGTTTGAATGGCGCAACAGTAAAGCAACGGCAGGAGAAATGATCTCATGAAAGAAAAAGGTATTTTCGCCTGGTACGGCTATTTCAACGATTACCGAAGCCGCGTGGAAAAGATCAAAACCGCGGGATTTGACGGCTTGATGCTCTGGTGGGAAGATGAGATCGGCGAATGGCCCATCTCCCGTTTTGAAATGGCCCACCGGGCGGAGGAAGCGGAGCTGAAAGTATTCAATATCCACATGGCGGGAACCGATGACAACGCCATCTGGAGTTCCGATCGGGCCACACGGGAGCACCATTTAAAGGCCTTTTATCAGACCATGGAGGAAATTGCCGGCCTCGGCTATCATAACCTTGTGATGCACCTCTGCGAAAAGGGAGATGTTCCCGCTCCCGGCATCGACCTGCTCCACAGCATCGAAGCGCTCCTGCCCGCCGCCGAAGCCAATAAAATAACCCTTTCCTTGGAAAACACATGGCGCGCCGATTATCTGGAATACGTCTGGCGGACCTTTCCCGGCGTAAAGGAGTTGGGATTCTGCTTCGATTCCTCCCACGCGAATCTAAAAAACCAGTTTTACCTTCTTGAAAATCACGGCGACCGCCTCTCGGCGCTTCATCTTTCCGATAACGACGGCAGCGCCGACCAGCACCGCCTTCCCTTCGACGGCGACATCGACTTTGAGAAAAAAGTCCTCCCCTTCCTCACAGAAAACGATGTTCCCTTTACCATGGAGCTCATCGCCGATACAAAACAATATCCAGAGGAAGAAGAATTTCTGAACACCGCTTATCAACGGATTACGGAACTGGTGAAAATCACCGAAAACCTCTCCGGTAAAAACGAAAAATCCGGCAAAGACGAAAGCAACGCTTTCTTCCCCTTCCCTTTTTCATTCTGAATACAATGAATACGAAAACTCCGAACCTGATGGTTCGGAGTTTTTTCTTATATCACATCCAGCGTCCAGCGGGGGACGATGATCTTCAGTTTTTTCTCAATACATTCGATGGTCGCTTCATGGACATCGCCGCCGTATTCACCGTCCAGGGTCCAACTGATGTCTTCATCGGAGGTCACCACGAGTTTTTTGGTCCGGGCATACTCAATGAACTTATTATGTTCAATCCCCTGAACAACAGCGGAAAGCATCACCTGAGCATTGAGGATATCACTGACACCTTTTCGGATCAATACCAGCTCAAAGCAACCGTCATCAATGGCCACCTCGGCTTTTTTATTCAGATTGATGCCACCGACGGTCAGGGCGTTGCTGGCCATACCGTAGATATAATCGCCTTCGGTAACGAGCTCATCACACTCCACCTTTAAATGGTGGGAAGTCAGTGTAGGCAGACGCTTGATGCCTTCCAGAATATACGCGGTCTTTCCGAAAAGATTCTTTGTCGATTGAGGCGTATCATAAGCCACATCGGTAAAAGCGCCGAAAGCCGCCACATAGGAGAAATACCGCCCGTTGAAACAACCGATGTCGGTATAGACCACACTTCCGTGGACAATATCGCTGGCCGCCACCAGCATATTGTTATTGAGATGATGACTGGAAGCAAAATCATTCATGGTACCGGTGGGAATATAGCCCAAAGGAGGAGGGTCCTCCAGCGCCATCAACCCGTTGATGGTATCGTTGAGACTGCCGTCACCGCCGCAGGTCACAACGACATCAAAATCGTTTCCTCTCGCCTTGATGATTTCTTCCATATCCGTAGGACTTTGACTGGGATGCGCCAAAACATCGTATCCGCCGCGGGTAAAAATGTTGATAATATCCGCCGCTTTTGTGCGTATCCCGGCCGTTC
>JBJDXI010000002.1:0-4457 GCA_051866595.1 Clostridia bacterium | reverse complement strand
TGTATAGCGCATTGCCGCAGCTCGGCGAGTTTCACCGTCTCTAAGCCGTTTTGAAACGCCCTCGGGTTATGCGGGATCGTTCGCGGGCGTCCCAAAACGCTTGATAATCGGCAAAATCGCCGACCACCGACGGGTTTTTCGATCCGAAATCGTTTTGAACGCCAAAGAGGCGGACTCAAATGAACTTTTGAGTCCGCCTCTTTTTCGTGTGAAATCGGAAAAGGTGTTTTGAAGATATTCTTATTTTTTGATGCCGCTGAATTTTGTCGTCAGCCGTAAGAGTCGTTCTGTTTGAGGATCTTCCCGGAAGAGGCGGATCTTTTTTTTGTCCGCGCAGATCAGGTCGATGGTGACGCCTTCATCGGAGACGGATTGAATATCCTCGTAATGGTAACGGTGAATTTTTCCGGTAAAACTCCGATAGATGATTTGTTTTCGGTCGAAGTAAACAATATAATTGAAATAGGCGAAAAGAAGAACGATCATGGGAGAGAGAAAAATCAGCCCGATGATGACGATGCCTACGGCGGAGTTCTGCCCCGCGGTTAAAAAGGCAATCAATAAAAAAGCGAAAAGATCGAGGAAAAACAGGGCCAGATACTTTTTCGGCATACGGATGGCGGAGAGCTGTTTCTCCTGTTCGGTAATGGGGTGATGTTTCATGGTCGGCTCCTTCTCCTGAAAAAATCCTTTTATTCAGTATAAGGGGGAAAAGGTCGAAAGTCAACGAAAAAAGGACGTCTTCTTTTGCCGGAAAGATATAGATATTTTTCAAAAATCCGAGGTAAAGTCCTTTTCATTTGAAGATAAGTATAGTATAATAATTATGAATAAGTCTGCATGGGAGAAGAAAAATGGCGAAAAAAGCGAAAACCGCCTATGTCTGCGACAGCTGCGGTTATGAATCGGTAAAATGGATGGGTTGTTGCCCGGCCTGCGGTGAATGGAATACCTTGCAGGAAATCAAAATCGCCCCGGCGTCGAAAAACACTTCTCCCGTGTCTCTGTCCCGAAGTGAGGCGAAACCTGTCAGAGACGTAAATCTCACCGAAGGGGAACGTTTTTCCCTTTTTGACGGGGAATTGGATCTGATTTTCGGCGGTGGCATTGTGGTGGGTTCCGTGGTTCTCCTCGGCGGGGAGCCGGGGATCGGCAAAAGTACTTTTCTCACCCAGGTGGCCGCGACTTTCGCCAAACACCATGGTCGCGTTCTTTACGCCACCGGGGAAGAATCCTTAAAGCAGGTGCGCCTCAGGGCCATGCGTCTCGATGCGGAACACGATGAGTTCTATCTGCTGGCGGAGAATAATCTGACGGTGGTCTGTGAAAATGTGACGAAGCTGGAACCGAAGCTTTTGATTATCGACTCCATTCAGACCCTTTTTGATGAAAGCCTCGATTCCGTCAGCGGCAGTGTAGGACAGATCAGGGAATGTACGGCAAAATTGCTTCAGCTGGCCAAAAGGGAACAGATTACCGTGATGATCGCCGGCCACGTCACCAAAGAAGGTGTCATCGCCGGTCCCCGTCTGCTGGAACACATGGTGGATGTGGTGATGTACTTTGAAGGACAGCGGTATCAGGATTACCGTATTCTGCGCAGTGTGAAGAACCGATTTGGCTCCACCAATGAAGTTGCCTTGCTGGAAATGACGGAAAAAGGGCTGATGCCTTTTCACAATCCTTCGGCGCTGTTCCTTTCGGAGCGGGGCGAAATGGCCCCGGGCAGCGGCGTTTCCGCGGTGATGGAGGGAACCCGTCCCTTCCTCGTGGAGCTCCAGGCGTTGGTGGCCAAAACCAGTTTCGGCAATCCCCGCCGTCTGGCCTCGGGAATTGAGTACAACCGCCTGTTGCTGATCCTTGCCGTGTTGGAAAAGATTTTAAAACTTCCCTTCGGGATGCAGGATGTTTATGTGAATGTTGCCGGCGGACTGCGGATTGACGATCCCTGTTCCGATTTGGCGGTGGCCGCGGCGGTGGTCTCCAGCTACCGGAGTCTGCCTCTCCGTGAAAACACGGTTCTGCTGGGGGAAATCGGTCTCGGCGGCGAATTGCGCAGTGTGGGGGAAACGGAAAAGAGAATCCGGGAAGGCGTGAAATTCGGCTTTAAACGGTTCATCATTCCATCGTTTATGTATGAAAAAAAAGAGCCTTTGGGGGAAGACAGTGTGGAAGTGATCCGCGTTTCCACCCTTGCAGAGGCTTTGAAGTATATTTTTTGAGGAGGGATCTTGCGGATGAAACAGTCTGCCCGCTGGAAAAAACAAATGTGGTCCGCCCTGAAAATGGTGGCGCCGGGAACAGTACTGAGAGACGGTATCGAGAATGTTCTGCACGCGAAAACCGGCGGTCTCATTGTTTTGAGTGATTCCCCGGAAGTCCGGGAAATTGCCGACGGCGGTTTCCGTATCGAAGAGGAAATTACGCCGGCCCGCCTCTATGAGCTGGCCAAAATGGACGGCGCGATTATTCTCGATGAAAAATGCAAAATGATCTGGCGAGCCAATGTTCAGCTCCAACCGGCGATGGATATTCCCGTGCAGGAAACGGGGATCCGTCACCGTATTGCCGCCCGGACGGCGATGCAGACCGGCGCTATCGTCATCGCCATCTCTCAGCGCCGCTCTATGATTACGCTCTATAAAGGCGGTGACCGCTTCGTTCTGGATGACGCCATCAATCTGATGTCCAAGGCGAACCAGGCTTTGCAGACGCTGGAACGGTACTGCATTGAGCTGAAAAAGGAATTTTCCAGCCTTACGTTTCTGGAATTCGAATCATCGGTTCTCGTCAACGACGTGGTAAAGACGGTACAGCGCTGTGAAATGGTGAAGCGCATCGCCGAGGAACTGGACTTTTATCTTCTCCAAATGGGGAACGACGGCTTTTTGGTGGAAATGCAGAAAAATGAGCTCACCGGCGAAGTGCTGGAGGAATATCATGATCTGCTTTCCGATTATTCCCTGAAGGCCGACCGCAGGGCGGTTTCGGCGCTGGAAAATAAAATCGGTGAGCTGGATGACAGCGACCTTTCCGATAAAATCTATCTCGCGAAATTTCTGGGCTTTGGCGCCGGAAATGAGCTTCTCGATTTGCCGGTATGCCCCCGGGGCTACCGCGTTCTCGGCAAAGTGCCCCGTTTGCCTCAGCAGATTATCGGCAAGATTGTGGAGTATTTTGACGGTGATTTTCAAAAGCTCCGCGATGCCAGCGTTGAAGATCTGGATGAGGTCGAAGGCGTGGGGCGGGTTCGTTCCAATATGATCTTCCGCAGCCTGCACCGGCAGGAAGAAATGATCAGCGGTTCGATGGGACACAACCATTGATCGATATTTTCATTTTTCTGAAAGGAGGTGAGACATATGAATACGATGAAAAATCCACGGATCCTTTTTTATGTTCTGCTCGTGATTGTTGCAATGATACTTACTTATTTTACGACTGCATTTATTCTTGAGGAGTTATTGGATATTGCCGAATATTCTTTGACCTGGTTTATCGCGGAAGGGGTTGTGATCGTCGGCGTCGCCGTGATCGTGGCTGTTCTTTCGCCTCACATCGTCAACGGCTTTTTATGGGTGATCAAGGATTTCAGCTACCGCATCAGCAAACATTCTACAAAAGAGCTGATCAGCGGTTTTCTGGGGTTGATCGCCGGCCTTATTATCGCCGTTCTGATCAGCTTGCCTTTGAATTCGCTGCCCTTCGGCAGTGTGATTTCTCTCGTACTTATCATTTTCTTCGGTTATTCCGGACTTTTAACGGGACTTCATAAAAAAGATGATATATCGGAGATTCTCCGCTCTTCCCGGGCTTTCGGCAAGAAAACGACGAAGGTTGATAAAAGACGGTATCTCGGAATTTTGGATACCAGCGCCATCATTGACGGTCGCTTTGCCGATGTGTACCGTACCGGATTCCTCGACGGTACGTTCATTCTTCCCAATTTCGTTCTGGATGAGCTGAAACGGGTGGCCGATAACAGCGATCCTTTGAAAAAGGAACGGGGCCGCCGCGGTCTGAATATCCTCAACGAACTGAAAGAGGAAAATGAAAACGCCTATGTGGTGGTGGATAAGGATTACGAGGATGTCAAAGAGGTTGATACCAAGATTATCCATTTGGCTGTGGATATGAAAACCAAAATCTTTACCAATGACTACAATCTCAACCGTATGGCCCAGGTGCAGAATATTACGGTGCTGAACATCAATGACCTTGCCCACGCCTTAAAAAGCGTGGTACTGCCCGGGGAGTCCCTTACGGTGCAGATTATCAAAGTGGGGAAAGAGGAAAATCAGGGGGTTGCCTATTTGGATGACGGCACCATGATCGTGGTGGAAAACGGCAAGCAGTACGTGGGGTTGACCCTTCAGGTGGAAGTGACCAGCGCTTTGCAGACCGCCAACGGAAAAATGATTTTCGCGAAACCACAAAAATGAGAAAAAGGGAGGATA
>JBJDXI010000001.1:0-23950 GCA_051866595.1 Clostridia bacterium | reverse complement strand
CAGGACAATGTCCGGCTTTTCCTTCAGCAGGATCTCCCGCATTCCGGTTAGAATCGATGTCGTAACATCTGTCAGGTCCTGCCCTCTTTTCATGATGGCCAGATCATAGTCGGGAACAACTCCAAAAATTTCAAGTACCTGGTTAAGCATCTCTTTATGCTGTCCGCTGACACATACTTTCGTGTCCATTTTCTCACTTTTTTTAAGTTCCAGTACCAGAGGGCACATTTTGATTGCTTCAGGTCTCGTGCCAAAAACCACCAGTACTTTTTTCATTCGTTAAATGTCCTTTCAATCGATGCAGTAATCGTAAAGACGATCAATATTATCGTCCAGATAGGAAAGTCTGTTATGGATGGATGTCTCTAATTGCGCAATCGCCTGCTCATAGCTGAGGATATCCCTTGAATTCCCGAAATCATCCAATGCTAGAAGAGTTTCCGTAAAAGAATATCCCCATATCTTAAAGTTTCTGTCAACGGCAGCCCCCAGCTCCCGCTGATACGACGCAAGAAGCTCCTGGATATGTGCTTCCGATAATGTGGATTCTCTCAGCTGCCGGTATCTGCCAACAACTTTATCAATAAAATTTCTATCCTGGCAGATTCTGTCCATCCATGAATTATTGACTGTACGAAATCCCGTTTCATCCAGGTTGTACCACTGGTAATTATTAAACGCGTTATTAAAATCCCAAACTGCCAGCTGCAGCTTTCCGGTCAGATCTTTATAGGCATAGGTGGACAGATTTCCGGCATCATAATTCATGGCGAATTCATTGATGATGAAATAGTCTACCCAATTGTCTACTTCTATGTACGCAGAATACCCAACCTTTGGGTCATTAAAATCCTCGCCATACAGCGCTTTTTCGAAATCCGACAGATCGTTCAATATATACTCTTTCTGCCTTTCTGTCACATTCTTCTCAGAAGGATAGGACAGATACAGTGCGTTATAGGTATATCCATGCAGTTTCCCGTAGGTTTCAAGGTCTGCCGTCTCCGGATCGACACGGTCACGGTTCACAATATAAGCGGTCTCTCCGGATAACAGCCCAAATTCCGATAGCTGCAGTCTGCTCTCTCCATTTGTCACCGGTTCTACTGCCAGGTAAACGCCCCGATAGTTTCCGTCCTCAAAAACCTCCACAAATCCGGAATCCGGAGCCCATCCGTTCATCTCCCTGGCCAGATCATAAACCAGTTTGTTTCTCATCAGCGTCTTATCCAGATACGGACCGTTCAGGACCCATTCACTGTGCGCGCCCATCCCGGCCAGGGAAACATTTGCCTCTTTATGGGAATCCAATTTGTAAAACTTAATTCTGTATTGCTTCTTGTCAAATTCACTGTAAGAGGATGCTCCCCTGTATTTTATTGTGGCACTGTATACGGAATTCGGCACAGAAAAAACAGATTGTTCCGTTCCATCCGCGTTCAGAAGGGCAATACTCCCCCAAATTTTATTGGATTTCAGAATCTGCTGCTCGTGGGTGTTTATATAGACCACAGGAAGATTTGTTTCAAATTCCCCAATGCCGTAATAATCCAGAAATTCCTGGTCCGGTGCCTCCCATTCTTTCATCTGCTTTTCTGTGATTGTTTCTCTTTTTTCCTCTGTGACCTGATTTTCAGACCGGATGACGCTGTTTCCCAGCATCATCGCTCCCAGGAGAACAACGATCATCAAAATGCAGGCCGCTATCTTCCGCATACGTTTCATAGCATCACTCCCTGCATGCCACATCATCCCCCATCATTGTGAAAGCTCATCCTTCTGGTCTACAATATTGACCCGATTCACACCGTCAATTTTGATCAGCTTCTCGGAAATATCCATCTGCTGTTTTTTCGCTGCCGCGCCCAGAATGCCTTCCCCGATGGAATATACCAGCTCGCAGCTGGAATCTGTTACATTGCGCATGGTAGACTGAACCTTGCCGTCAAAGAATTGATCCACAGCGGCTTCGATTCTATGGAGCGCTGCCAGATCACCCTGAACGATCATCAGCTTTTTATAAGAAGTAAAGCCCTTCCGCATTAGGACCAGGAATAACAGCAGAAAAACAGAACCAATGGCAATCAGCGCATACTGAGATACCCCGCAGCCGATACCGGCGGCAATGGCCCAGAAAATGTAGGTTGCGTCTCTTACATCCTTGACTGCGGTACGGAAACGGATGATGGACAGCGCGCCCACCATACCGAGGGATAGCGCTATGTTATTGCTGATTACGCTCATGATCATGGTGGTTATGATAGTGATTGATCCAATGGAGATGTTAAATCTGCGGCTGTAGGCACTTCCCGTATAGGATATTTTGTAAGTCGCCATGATGAAAAATGCCGCGATAAGGGCGATCACATTGTTCATCAAAATGACCGTTATACTAAGTGCTTCTGTATTTGCCAGGTTTTCAATGATAAACTCACTCATAATGTCTCCTTTTCCGGTTTTTTTTGCAGACTGAAATCTTTACAGATAGGCCATGCGTGCGATGGAATATTTACTGTTGCTTGTGGGCAGACGATCGGCCTCTTTCAGAATCCAACTGATTTCATCCGGCAGGAAGCCTGTATATTTCACTTCCATGAGAATTTGTTCCGTATTGCTGAGGGCATCTGTGTTGATATCCTCAAACAGGCCATACGCATATGCGGATCCGCGAATATCTGTATCAAAGGTAACGCGGACATCGCCCGCCGGATAAGCAAAGGCAAGTCTGTGATACTCAATAATGGTTTTTGGCCGGTAGGTTCCTTCTGTCATTCGCATATACAGCCTCATGGCAAGCTCATTATCATAACCCAGCAGGAAGGATACATCGCCCTGCTCCATTCGCAGGGCTTCTTCCCGGCGGATTGTCAAGGAATACTTTACACTGTCTGTTCCGTTTTTGCATTTGTATTCCAGTTTGGCGGTATCGGAAGACAGAGAATAGATTCTCAGTCTGATCTTTCTTTTTTCGTAGAGCCCCTCCAGGTTGTCCCGTAGATCACGATCAAACAAAGAGTCATAATATTGCGAACGAATGAAATAGGTCCCATGATCTCCATTCCGATCCCGGGCCATAACCTTTTCCAGCTTTTGCTGGATGCGTAGCGCGGAACCTCGTGGAAGGATATATTTTATTTCTTTGCGAAAAACGGTAATCATTCCCAGGGCCTCCTTCAGTGCTTTTCTTGGGTCCTGGTCTTCTTTTTCTGTTGCATCCAAAACCTCACTTTGTCAGGCATTGTCTTTTTAAAAAGTTTCTGTTTTCTTCCAAACAGAACCACCTGAACCGCGGTTCCCCCCATGGTCATCAAAATAAGAAGGAAGGGATGAGGGAATTCGGCTCCGATCAAAGCGCTGCCTGCCGCTGCCGTAAAGAACGTAACCCCTGCAACCGGGAAGAATCCGGTGAACACCGCCGCCAGGATGCCGGCAATGGCGGCCACCCACCATACAGGACAGATCCCCCACAGGACCCCGGCTGCCGCAAGCCCGCTGATCACGACCGCATCCGTCAGCTTCCAGTTATATGCCAGGTAACCCAGAAGACAGCCTGTGATCGTGAAAGCTGTTACAATCGCGCCCCAGTCTGCCTTTCCGCCCATCAGGACACACAGGACAATGGCTGTGGCGCCGAACATCAGCAGAGAAGAGAGCAGGCGGTATAGCTTCATCCCTGCCAGGATAAGCAAAATTCCCAATATCAGCCATGCGACCTCCGGGATCCCGGCTTCCAGTACCAGTTTTCCGGGAATCTCTGTTTTCGCCGCAAAAAGGGAAATCCATCCAACAATTATATCACGCACTTACTTCACCTCATTTATACAGAAACGGATTCAGCGCATTCATATAGGAGCGGTCTCCCATTTTATCTCCACGCTGCACCCAGAGAACCTGATGTACTCCGTACTCAGAACAGACCGCGTCCAGATTCTGTATGAATTCATCATCTCTGGTAATATTAACCACATAAATCTTTTCGTAGATTTCGGAAAGATACGAGATCAGAAGTTTCCCTGTGGTATCCCCAAGAAGAATCAAGCTTCCCTCGCCGTTTCCCTCAACAATACTGTGATAGTAGCTCCCTCCGATCACTGATGAAGGGCCGTCACCATTCATCTGAATGGTATTTCTTTTTATGGTCTCCCGCTGGTTTTCGCTGTTCTGAAAGGTAAGCTCTTCCCTGTTGGGATTATCTCCTTTGATGTGGATGAAAAAGGGGTCATCTTCTATAATTGCTATGGACTCGCTCCACTCACTGCCGCTATAACGCGATATTGCCTCTGCTTTCAGACCACCGGTAAATAATCCCATCATATAGACTCTGTAGGCGTCCAGGTTCTCTTCTTCTTCATATCCAAGGGCTTTGCGGAATATCTGCGTTCCGTAAAACGCGCCCTGCATTGTCCAGGTATCATCTGTCCGGAAATAGATAAATTCCTCCTGATGCTGTTCCAGCTCCGACAGGGGATTCAGTACAGTTACGGCTTGGCTTACATTTTTTCCCAGTTCCTCCACAAAAGCCTCGTATTTCGTCCTTCTGTCTTCATACCCTTTTTCAAATACCACCCTTCCGGGAACGGGCATGATATAAATCTCATCAATCGCAGGCGCTTTTTCCAGGATAGCGTTTGCCGCGGTTGCGGCATACGCTGCGTTATTCGGCTCATAATTTGCGAGTCGGACAATCCGGTCTTCATAAATGGCCAGTCTGTCGTCTTCCACAAGCTTCTTTTCGGAAAGCGTTTCATTATTGCCCAGACCATAATTGTTATACATATCTTTCTTTTCACTATGAGATTCTTCTTCTGATACGGTTTTGCTCCATGCGTCAACAAAATTCTGTAAAAAAATACATCCGACACAAAACAGGAACATCAGAATCAGAATCAGAAACATGTGTCCGGACTTGTTCACCTTCATTTTCTGTCTCCTTTAGCAATATTGTTTCGCGGTTTCCCGGAATACAATCTCAACCCCGGGGCAGTTGGCGCATAGCTCCGCAGCACCCGGCTGGTTTCTTAATGCTTCAGGCATGGATACTTTCTTAAGGGAGGTGCATCCCAGAAAGGCACTTACACCAATATACTCCGTCTGATCCGGCAGATAGACCTCCGTAAGACTGCTGCAGTCCCGGAATGCGTGATCTCCCACCTTTTTCAATGCTGCCCTGTCAGAAAAAATCAGCTTTTTCAGGGAGCTGCATCCTGCAAACGCCGCGCCCTCAATGGTATGAAGATTCTCGGACAAACTGGAGAAGTCCAGCTTTCTGCAATTCTCAAATGCGGAAATTCCGATAAAGGTCAGGGGCAGATTCTTCAGATCTGTTTCTACCGTCATGTTTTCGCAGTCTGCGAAGGCATAGGCTTCAATCACCTCAATACTCTTCGGGAACCTGATCTTTTCCAGACCGCTGCATCCGAAAAACTGACTTTCCGGTATTGTTTCCGCTCCGTCAGGAATCTCCGCCAGCTTAATATGGGTGTCCCCCCTGAAGCCCTGATGATCCACATTTTTGTATTCTTCCAGATTCTTGAAGCTGATTGTTTCCTGATAGAGGATTCTGTCCGGGAAAACGTATGACGGTTTGATTTCCTTTCCTTCCGCATCCGTTTCAGCATTCATATTTGGGAGAACCGTTCCGCCCCCTTCTGAAACCACGTAGCCGTACACATTGTTTTTCCCGGCGAAACGAATATTCCCCCGGGCAATCATCGAACTGATCTTATTGGGCTGTCCTACACAGGCGCCCTCTTCAAGGATGATATTTCCCTGGGTAAAAACATTTCCAAGGACTGTGGTGCCCCGCTCCAGAAGAACATCTTTTTCGGCGAAAATATTCCCCAGAACCGCCGCGTTCTCCATCACACGAACCGAACCATCACTGTGGATGTCGCCCTGAAGAATAATGCCTTCCAGCACCTTGAGGTCATGCTTTGTCAGTATCGTATAGGGTACGGTGCCTTTTTCCGAAACCATATCATCATCGATATAGCGGGCATTGTCATCAAAGTCGTTGGTAACGGGAAGCCGGAATATTTTCGGGTCCCGTTTCTGCATATACAGATCTGGTTCCTCCGGACGCTGACCCAATCTGATAATCGGGGAATAGAGCCGATGAAAAGTATTATCGTAGCCCACAATCAGCTGTTCGCCGCTGGATAGATTGTGGCCCAGATCGCAATGGTCAAAAACAGCAACGGCGTGCTCTGCATCCGCCCATCTGAGAACCTTGCTTCCGTTCCCAAGCATCAACCGCTTCTTGCTGTATACCGCACGTAATTGGGTGTTTTTTTCCGTGAGGCGTACATCTTCCGTACAGTAGATCTCTTTGTGAAAAAAGAGGTCTGTTCCCTTCGGATGAAATTCCCGCCCTCTTACAACAACGAGCTTTTCTATCTCCGGATTCTCAAACACCTGGTTCTGGCCAATATCCAGCACCTGCTCATCCTGTGAGAGCCGGAGGATGCCGTCTTTCATCTGCGGAAGGGCTTTTTCCATCATTTCAGAGAAGCTGTGGCCAAAATATCTTGCGTCCTTTACGTAATTCTGCCGGATAGACACGATCTGCCCTTTTCTGGATTTATAGTGTATTAACGCAACGATAAGAGGCGCTGAAAGCATGAGTATAAACACAAGGGTCAATATCTTCATTTCACAGCCCCTTTCTTACATGCAAACCGAACAGTCTTATCCCATTTTACACCTCTGCCGGTGAGGATATCCACCACTGCGTCAAAAAAGCCCAGTGAAATATTCCACATATAGAAGAAGAAATTGAACATCATCAGCGGAAGCAGCAGGGCCTCTTTGGGAATGCCGTCAATGATCAGGGAAGTTCCTATTTCAAAAAACGGCGCAAAATTTCCTAGGGAATTATAGATTCCCAGGAACAGAATGACCCACCAGCCACCGAAGATCTGCATCTCGCCAAGGAAGAACAGCGCCAATGAAACAACCCATCCAACCAGAAGAAATACAGGAACCGTATAAATAAATAGCAGGAACAATCCGTCTATCTTCTGAAACAGGTTCATGTGAGGCGATACTATTGTAGGGATCAGATAACGGAACAGAACCTGATTATGGCCTCTGGACCACCGGCGAATCTGTCGTCCCCGGACATTCCAGCTTTCCGGTGATTCTTCGTAGCACTCTGCCGAGTTAGCGTAAACCACTTTCCATTCATTTGTGAAGAGCCGGTATGTAAGCTCCGTGTCTTCCGCAAGAACCTTCGGATTAAATCCGCCGGTTTCCAACAGAAAATCCTTTCGGAACCCGCCCACCGTGCCGCCGTACTGCGGTATGGTTCTCAGGTTATACCTTGCCTGCTGATCCACCTGATAACCGGCGGAACGCTCCAGATTGATGAGTCTGGTCAGCATATTTTTGTTTGTATTGTATGGTATCACCCTTCCCATTACGGCGCCAACCTGGGGATCTTCAAAGGCAAGGGCTAGCTGCTTCAGCATATTTTTTGCGGGACGGTAATCCGCGTCAAATACGATAATGATCTCGCCCCGCGCCATCTTCATGGCATCATTCAGCCCCACAGGCTTTCCCCGTTCCTGGCAATTCCTGTGCAGGGGACGAATAAATTCATATTTTCGATGATATTCATCCAGCATTTCCTTTGTCTGATCTGTTGAATTATCATTGATCGGAATGATTTCCAGCCGGTCTCTGTCATAATCACATTCCAGCAGGGAAGTCAGTACGTTGTCCAGCACCTGTTCTTCATTGTGCATGGGAATCAGTACCGAAATGCTTTTCATTCTGCTTGTTACAATATCATTGTAATAAAGCCTCTGTCTTCCCAGGAGTCTGACAGCTGTAAAGAAAAAATGCCGTATTGTGTACAGAAGCATTACAATAATCAGGAAGATAATGTAACCATGCATTATTTTTACGACCATTTCCACGCCCCCTTGCCTTTTTGCGAATCATACAGCCTGATCATGCGGTTTACAAAAAACGCATAGACCATTACAAGATACATAAAATCAAACATAGGGCCCAGTGTAAAATAAAACAATGCCATATAAAGCACGGAATATTGATATAACAGATACATAAACACGATGTATCTCACTGTGCCGAAGATTATGGAGTATGCCATAACAGCAAGCACTGTAAGGAATTTATAGAGAAACCCTTTGTCGCCCACAATCCCGGTCACGGCCCCTGTCATAACCAGAAAAACAATCCATATACCGATTTCCTGAAGTATGTATAATTCAGAAAACGTGGTAAGCGCATAAGGGAAATATTTTTCTCCAAAGAGGAACCAAAGGCTGTTGATAAGATGGATTCCCCCGTTCAGGATCAGGTAAATGGCCAACGGCTTGCCTTTCCAGGGAAGATTCGCAATCGCCACAATTGCCAGGAAAGAAACAGCCACATTGATCAGACTTACCTGAAATCCCGGATATACCGTCGGGACACTCAGAAAACTCAGATTTCCAAGCAATCCATAGTGCTCTGTCATGATTTCTGTATGGATGTGGGGACAATTTTTACCAAGAACATTTACGGCCGTTTCACAGACCCATCTTGTCAGGTCATCCAGATGAAACCATAAAACCAGCAGCATCGGAAGAATCAGCAAACAGATATATAAAATGCATTTTCTTTTACTGGCGCTGATTCTGCGATATGCTCTTGCATAGTAAATGATATTCTTCTCTGCCATGTTACCTCCTTGTTTCTGTTTCTGATCCGCATTCCCTTTCAGCAGACGAAACAGCATCGCAAAGCAAGCACTGACCGATTTGTTATCCGATCACCTCTGAAAAGGCCTTGTTTGCGTTTTGATCTTTTCACAACATACCAAGGCTTGCGGAATGCCCGAACGGTTTTCCCCGGCACGAAACGGCTCATCCGTAGCTGCAAGATACGCTCTTTTTATATATCTCCAGCATTTCAACATTATGTACCATTAACCGTGTCGGAAACCGTCTGATTGTGTGAGCAAACAGCAACAATCTATTTTCTGTTTACCATTTGTCTGATTATTTTTAATAAACCTTTTAAGCTTTATGTTATTTGTTGTTTATTATATATTATATATTTCTTATCCTAAAAATACAAGAAGTGAAATCAAATTTGATGAGTATTTTTTATACTGTAAAGTGAATAAGGCACAAAAAAATAGCATTCTTCTTCCACCAAATATAGAATAATCAGATACTGATCTATTCATCAATCATTCATTCCATCAAGAGGGGCACGGAATGAACAGCGGACAAAATCTGAGAATTCACTCATATACGCCTGTTTTGGACATCCGAAGGTAGTTGTATTCCCCCTTTTAAAACCGACCATCTGATGTCGACAGGATTGCTTTCTCCGCACCGGGATAACAATTTTTACCACCGGACATCGATTATATCTCCGGAAATTCCAGCCGATCAATGCGGGCTTCCGGTTCATCCAATGAGATCTTACCGTAAATATAGGAGTCCAATACTTCCATAAAATGACTGTCCGGTCCATCGGTTGCCGTGTAAAGAATGGCTAAAGCTCTCTCTACGCTTTTCCGTCTTTCCTCACAGGCTTCCGGATAAGCCTCATTCACCAGCAATCCTTTATGTTCCAGAATCATTTTTATCATATTTACAACATAAGGAGGAGGATTTCTTCGGCCTTGTTCCCAATCTTTTAAGGTTGCCACGGGAATATCAAACATACCGGCAAATTTGCTTTGGCTCAGACCTGTCTGATCACGCATTTCTTTTATGCTCATCGAATACCACTCCTTTCTGTCATGCTTGTATTATACGGCATTGCCGTCTAATATACAAGCGGAATAAGGTCCGGTCATAAACGAAACAGACTTTGCGGTTTTGTCAAAGTGTGCCTGATGTGTGCCAGAAGGGCTATTTTTACAATCACAACACACAAAAAATACCTGCCTAACATTGTTAAGCAGGTATTTTGCTTGGCGTGCCGGGAGGGACTTACCCTGTATTGCCCTGCGGGCGGGGCATAAACTTCGAGTCCTTCCTAAATTTATGCCATACCAAACAAAAAAAGCCCCACATGGGACTTTTTTTCTTTGGCGTGCCCGAAGGGACTCGAACCCCCGACCTCTTGATTCGTAGAACGCCCTGAACAGGCATTTTGTTTTTGCGTATCGCATTTCGCCAGCTTTGAGCGTTGTCAAAACCGATCGATTTCGCAAAATCCGTCACTTTTCCCGCCGCCGGACGGCAAACGGACGGCAGGGACGGAACCCCTGTTTTGGAATGGATCCAAAGATGCCCTTGCATAAAGATCGATTCGTTATTTTCTGCGGTAAAAGTCTATTTCAGAACTGAAGATCCGCGGTATCTTCCGGAACATTCCGGAAAAACATGATGTAGTAAACGGGAATATACGTGATCTTTCCTTTATGGGAAATGATCCGCTCATTGGATACGACAAAAGCTTTTTGAATATGGTAATCTTCGTTTTTGGTAAATGTATTCAGGGCGCTGTGAACCGTATAATCTTTGCCGGATTTCACTTCAATGGGCACTGTGGACAGACTGTTATAATCATCAATAAGGAAATCCACCTCACCCTTGCTGCGGTTATCGTAATAAAACAATTTATAACCATGGGCAATCAGCTCGCTTGCCACAACGCTCTCATAAACAGAACCGAGGTTGATGCCGGTTTCATCATCCAGCACGGCGCGGATATTGTTTCCATACAAAATACCGGTCAAAATCCCCACATCGTTCAGATATAACTTCAATAAATTTTTTCCCGTGGATTCGATCAACGGAAAAACAGGGTTCGAAATCGCCTGCACATTCAAAGCGATGCCTGCGCTGATCAGATATTCAAATTCATCCTGATAATCCGAAAAAGTTCTTCCTTTTATATTCTCAATGCTTTGGGCAACCACACGCTTTTTCTTATTTTCCATATTGGAGGGGATCAGATCATAAATGCGGCGGATTTTCAACTTGTTGAGCTCATCATATTTGGATGCGTCTGCCCCATAATAATCGCGGATCTCATTTTGGATCTCACGAACAAACTGAATATTGTGATGTTCCAGATAGGAATTTACCGCATCGGGTAAACCGCCAACCAACAAATATTTTTTGAAAAGATCCATCATTTTATGATGGGTCGGCTCATCCAAAGGTTCCAAACGCTCAAATTTCTTTCGCATGGCGGAAACGGCAAAGGCATTCAGACCGTTGGCATACAAAAATTCTTCAAAATCAAGAGGAAACATCCGCACCTTACGAATACTGCCCATGGGAATAGAGCTTGTTTGCGATAATGTTACACCAAGCAGCGAGCCGCTGGCAATATAGGTAAACCTGTTATCCTGTGATAAGAATTTCAGAAGAGTCAATAAATGCGGATAAGCCTGGATCTCATCGATAAAGATCAAAGTGTTTTCCTTTTGCTTCATTTTACTGCCTTCAAGCATACTTACCTGAAGGTAAAAATCTTCCACCGACGTTATCTCCGCAAACAAACGAGGGCCCAGGGCATCCTCGACCATATTCAATTCGATGTAATTTTCAAATAAATTCTGTCCGACATGCCGAATAATATAGGTTTTCCCAACCTGTCTTGCGCCGTCGATCAGAAGTATTTTCTTCGAATTGCTTTTCAGGTGCTCTTCAATAAGGGACGCAATCTTCCGATACAGCATAACCGAACCTCCAAAACAACTTTTCAATAAAATTATATATCATAAATAACAACTTTTCAATAAAATAATGCGGATAAAATTACGACTTTTCAATATAGACTTGCCAATAGCGGATTTTATGCAATAAATCGGTACAGCTTTTTTCGAATCTTTTCTGCCATGCTTATATGATACGGCATTGCTATGGGACATATAAGCAAATAAAGCATATCTTTCCGACTTCAAGCCTCTTAATTATATAATCACCAAAAGATAAGTCTGTTATTTTCACTTCTGATAATCAAATATAAGGGAACGACAGTGTATAAAAATACGAATATAAAAACCGCTCAAAACGCTTGAACAGGCACTGGTTTTCGTGGAAAATGCGGGGAAATGCATATCGGACGGCAGACGGACGGCAGGACCGGGTGTTTGGGCCGATTCAACACATAAAAAAATACCTGCCTAACATCGTTAAGCAGGTATTTTGCTTGGCGTGCCAGGAGGGACTCGAACCCCCGACCTCTTGATTCGTAGTCAAGCACTCTATCCAGCTGAGCTACTGGCACATATATGGCGGAGAGCAAGGGATTCGAACCCTCGATACGCTTTTAAACACGTATACTCGCTTAGCAGGCGAGCGCCTTCAGCCGACTCGGCCAACTCTCCACGTTTTCATTGATTGGCTGAGGGGCATTATGGCGGAGAGGGTGGGATTCGAACCCACGGAACCCGCAAAGGTTCAACGGTTTTCAAGACCGCCTCCTTAAACCACTCGGACACCCCTCCGAGTATGCTCCCTAAGGTACCTAATTACTATATCAAATATTCAGGGGATTGTCAAGAAAAAAATAGCCGGACACTTGCATTTTTTATTTTGCCGTGCTATACTTATGCCGTTGGAAACGATATATCCGGGAAATCAGCGGAGATACCGCATAGGCAGAGAGCCGGGAGGGTGAAAACCGGCGATGCGGCGCCGTTTTCCGCCCGGAGGAAGCGTATCGCGGCCGATCCCCGTTATCCGATCGCAAAGCGGCTCTTTTTTTGAAAAAAGAGCAAGTGGGGTGGCACCACGGCTAAGGCATTTGTCCTCCGTCCCTGATTTTCGGGAACGGAGTTTTTTTATAAGGAGGCAATATCATGCTGGATCTTAAATTTGTCCGCCAGAACAGAGAATTGGTGGAAGACGCGCTGCGGCGCAGAAATGTCAACCGCGATCTCAACCATTTCGCGGAAATCGATGAAAAAAGAAGAGTGGCGCTGGCCAGAATGGAAGAAATGAAGGCGAAAAACAACGCCGTTTCCAAAGAAGTGGGTAAGCGCAAAAAAGCCGGTGAAAACGCCGATGATCTCATGGCCGAAATGAAGGAGCTGAAAAGCACCATCAAAGAATCGGAAGAAGAAGTCCGCGGCCTGGAAGAAGCTCTCCGCACCGAGCTGCTCTATATCCCCAATATTCCCGACGCCAGCGTGCCCGACGGCAAAGACGACAGCGACAATCAGGAAATCCGCCGTTGGGGTGAACCCAAGGCTTTCGATTTTGAACCCCGCCCCCATTGGGAAATCGGTGAAAACCTGAATATTCTCGATGTGGAACGGGCCGGGAAAGTCACCGGGACCCGCTTTACGTTTTATCGCGGCCTCGGCGCCCGTCTGGAACGCGCCGTTATTTCCTTCTTCCTCGATACCCATACTGCTCTCCACGGCTATGAAGAGCTGTTCCCGCCTTATATGGCCAACACCGCCAGCATGACCGGCACCGGCCAGCTGCCCAAATTCGCCGAGGATATGTTCCATCTGGAAGGTACCGATTATTATCTGATCCCCACCGCGGAAGTTCCCGTGACCAACTATTACCGCGATGAAATCATTGATAACGCGCTGCTGCCCAAGTATTTCTGCGCTTACAGCGCCTGTTTCCGGGCCGAAGCCGGCGCCGCCGGCCGCGATACCCGGGGCCTCATCCGTCAGCATCAGTTCAACAAGGTGGAACTGGTGAAATTCACCCGTCCCGAAGATTCCTGGGATGAACTGGAAAAACTTACCGCCGACGCCGAGCATGTGCTCCAGCTTCTGGGCCTGCCCTACCGTGTGGTGACCCTCTCCAGCGGTGACCTCGGTTTCTCTTCGGCCAAGACCTACGACATCGAAGTGTGGCTGCCCTCCTTCAACTGTTACCGGGAAATTTCCTCCTGCAGTAACTTCCTGGATTATCAGGCCCGCCGCGCCAATATCCGCTTCCGCCGCGACGCTAAGAGCAAACCGGAATTTGTCCATACTCTCAACGGCTCCGGCGTTGCCGTCGGCCGTACCGTCGCCGCCATTCTGGAAAATTACCAGACCGAAGACGGCAAAGTCATCGTTCCCGAAGCGCTCCGTCCCTATATGGGCGGCGCCGAAGTGATCGGTTAAAATCTGAATCTGTTGAAAAGGCCCTGCGTCCTTATGGACACAGGGCTTTTTGTGTGGTATCCTGTTCTTTGCGTATTCCTTCATCGGTATCAGTCGATGATTGCGGAAATAATGCTTTTGATAATTGCGATGGGAATGAGTATACAACCGAAGATAATCGGCATGACCCATTTGAAAACGCAAATTTCCTGCAATGATCCGAATAAGGTGGTTCCTTCAAACAGTACATGAAAAGCCCACCATGAAGCCAAAAAGTATATAATACATAAAATAAATTTTAAAACTTCCATTTCTTTCCTCCTTCCTGACAGTGTGCGGTGTTTTCCTTTCTTGAATATTCTTTTATTCCCCATTTACGGGCAATATTATTATACGCCATATACGGGTAATATATCAATATAGAATTTCGTCCCGAGGTGAATTTCATGATTGTTTATGACCGTCTGTGGGAGACCATGAGGAAAAAGAACATCACTCAATATAAGCTGATCAACGATTATCATTTCAGCCGCGGCCAGCTGTCCCGGATAAAGCATAATGAGAATATCAATACCTTTACCTTAAACCGGCTCTGTGACATTCTGGATTGCAGAATTGAAGATATTATTGAATATCGCAGGGATGAAAAATGAACCTTTCATAAGTTAACACTTTGCGAAGGTTCATTTTTCTGTTTCTGTTGTTTTGAATGAAGGAAAACGTGTGTATCTTAAGAATTGAAAAAAAGCGGGAGTTGTGGTAGTATTATTATCAGCGTGGGAAAAGGGGAGCGGCTCGGTGATCCGGTTGGTACTGTTTTCCCCGGTATGAAATTTCTGCCCTTATAGCTCAGGGGATAGAGCAGCGGTTTCCTAAACCGTGTGTCGGATGTTCGAATCATCTTAGGGGCGCCATAAGAAAAGCACCTGCGTATGCAGGTGCTTTTTATGTGTTTATTCTTTCTTTATTGTTTTTTAAGGGATTTTTCATTGTTTCCCTTTGTTTATCATGATATGCTTTAAGCAGGGAAAATTTTTTTTCATTCCTTGAAAGGAGGCGGTTTTGATGTTAAAGAACCGACGGATGGTTTTGACGCTGTGCCTTTTGGCGCTGATTCTGCCGGTGTTGGCCGGCTGCGGAAAAGCGGAGGAGAACGGGGCGAAGGAAAAAACCGTTGCGGCGGAAAGCGCTTTTTCCGAGGAAGAGGTTGCCGCCGCCGAAGCGGTGCTGGCTGAGTATGAACGGGCTTACAACGCCCGGGATCGGGAGGCCATCCTCGCCACGCTGACCGATGGGTATGCCGAACCCAATGTGATGCTCTGGGATAAAAATGAGACCCTGTCTCTGGAAATCGTTTCCTTTGATCCAGAAGATATGCAGCGAAACGCTTATGTGACCGGCGGCCGGGGATCGGTGAACGGCACGGCTTTGGAAAATGTCATCGTTTTCCGCACCAATTATATCCTCACTTATCCCGAAGGCGAAATTTCCGCGACGAGCGGGGAATCTATGGATGAAAGAATGCAATGGATGATGATCCTGATCCGGGAGGATAAAGAAAGCCCATGGCGCATTGACGACATGGGCTGGTAAGGCGGTTTATTTCATATCTTCCAGAAGACCGTGCTTTTCGTAATGGGTGATCCGGGCGGGTCTGTTTTGTTCATCGACAAAAACCACGGTGGGACGGTGATTTTTCGCTTCTTCCGGCGTATATTGACCGTAGGCCATGATGATGATCTTGTCCCCGGCGTTGACACAGCGGGCGGCAGCGCCGTTCAGGCAGATCATGCCGCTGCCTTTTTCGCCGCAGATGGTGTAGGTCTCAAAGCGGCTGCCGTTGTTGATATCCACGATCTGGACTTTTTCGTATTCCAGAATTCCGGCGGCGTTGAGGAGGTCTTCGTCGACGGTGATACTGCCGACGTAATCCAGCTCCGATTGGATCACCGTTGCCCGATGGATCTTCCCTTTCAGCATTTCGATGGTCATTTCCCTGTCCTTCCTTTTCGGCGTGATCTATGGTATCCTTATTCTGTCAAGGATGTTTCCTTTGGTGTGCCGCGGTTTCGCGGACTCTTCCGCTTATTATACCATAATTTCAAAAAAAAGAGTATGGAATTTTCTTTTTTGTTCCGGGATGGAAGGGCAAAACTGTCCCCGCTGTTATTTTATATTTGATGAAAGGAGAAAAAGATGCGTACTTTTCGCTGTGTTCTCGGCGTTCTGCTGATATTGCTCTGTATCTGGTTTCTTCTTCCCCTCGTTAAGGGGATTACCCATATCGGGATGTTCTATCCGGTGTTGCTGCTGATTCCCCTGATCTGTGTGCTGTTCCGCCCCTCGCTGCTCAGAGGCGGCAAAAGGAAAAAGATGTGGATCCGGGCGGCGGCTTGCGGCTATCTGCTGGTTTTTCTGGCCTGCGGTGTGACGCTGGGATTCATGATTCGCGGCGCGGAAAAGGAACCGGCGGCGGACAGTACCGTGGTGGTGCTGGGATGTATGGTCTATGGCGAACGTCCCAGCCGGATGCTGACGGACCGCTGTGAAGCGGCTTACGAATATCTGGCGGCTCATCCCGACGCCGTCTGCGTGGCCGCCGGAGGACAGGGGCCCCGGGAAAACATCAGCGAGGCTGAAGCCATTTTCGTCATCCTGACGGAGAAAGGTATCGCGCCGGAGCGGATTTATCTGGAGGACACTTCCACCGATACCGAGGAAAATCTGGGGAACACGGCAAAAATCATTGAGGCCAACGGCCTTTCGCCTCGGGTGGCCATTGCCACCGACGGGTTCCATGAGTTCCGCGCCGGGATTTACGGCCAACGCGCCGGGTTGGAGACCTCGGCCCTGCCGTCTTCCACCTATCTTTTTGTGGCACCGGGCTATTGGGCAAGAGAGATTCTCGCCGTATGGGAGGCGCTGTTTTTGGCCTGAACGGATTTGTTTCAACAATTTCTTGCAAAATCGGACAGAATATAGTATAATAATCCAATCATCACCAGTGTCGTATCGCCTGTACGGCACTGATTTTTTCTATCGGTTTTCGTTTTCTTATTCCTGAAAGGTCAAATCGGGGATAAGAATTCTCCCAGGGTATTCACCCGGGAAATATTTCTTTCACCGCGGAGGGCGCCAAACCGGCGTCCTCCGCACTTTTACGCGTTGACAGCCTTTGGATGAGAGCCTATAATGAAAAAACAGAGAGGAGGATGAGGCTGTGGCTTTTCATATCGTATCCGGCGACCTGACGGAAATGGAGACCGACGCCGTGGTCAACGCCGCCAACAGCGGTTTGCGTCCCGGCGGCGGCGTCTGCGGCGCGATTTTCGCCGCGGCGGGTTATGAGGATCTGGAGCGGGCCTGCGCTGCTTTGGGACACTGTGAAACGGGACACGCCGTTTTGACGGAGGGCTTCGCACTGAAAGCGAAATACGTGATTCACGCCGTGGGCCCCGTCTGGCGGGGCGGCGGCGAAGGAGAGGCGGAGCTTTTGAAGGAATGTTATCGGAACGCTCTCCTGCTGGCGGAGGAACACCGCTGTCACTCCGTGGCCTTTCCCCTGATCTCTTCGGGAATCTACGGTTTCCCCAAGGACAAAGCGCTGGAATGTGCCAAAGAAGCCATCGGTGATTTTCTGTCTGTCCATGAGATGGAGGTTTATCTGGTACTTTTTGATGGGGACGCCGGGGCCCTCGCGCTGAAAAGAGAAGATTTTTCCGAGGATCTCCGTGAAAAAAACGGCTCCGCCGGGGGGCGGTGCTGTTTCATGGTGCGGAACCGGCGGTTTTTGGAAAACCTGCGGTCCCGGACAACGGAACCGGCGGATACGGAAGAAAAAAACTGAATATTCGGGGGACGGCGATTCAGGCCGTCCCTTTGTTGATTATATTGCAGTGGTTTTTTTCAATTAGGGGAAATATTGAAATGACATAAAATTTGTTTCGTGCTAAACTAAATTACTGTACAACAGATACAAATGATTTCCCGAAAGGATTTTTCAATATGACTTCTTCTCTTAAGGAGGCGAAAGAAACGCCGCCGGAAAATATCATGGGCACACTGCCCATTCCCAAAGTGCTGATGTCGGTTTCCCTGCCGATGATGATCTCCATGCTGGTGCTTTCCCTTTATAATATCGTGGACAGCATTTTCGTGGGCATGATCTCGGAAAACGCCCTGGCCGCGGTTTCTCTGGCCTTTCCCATGCAAATTCTGGTGATCGCCGTCAGCGGCGGTACCGGCGTCGGCGTCAACGCCGTGCTGTCCCGGGCACTGGGGGAAAAGAATTTCAAAAAAGCCGATAAAGCGGCGATGAACGGTCTCCTGCTGGCGCTTTTGAGCTCTCTGGTCTTTGTGGTGATCGGCCTTACCTGCGTAAAGCCTTTTTTCGCCAGTCAGACCGCCGGCGCCGACCCGGAAATCTACACCTACGGCGTGCAGTATCTCACCACCCTCTGCGTATGTTCCACGGCCATCTTTTCCCAGGCCATGCTGGAACGTCTGCTCCAGTCCACGGGGCGTTCCTTTTATACCATGATCACCCAGGCTACCGGCGCCGTTATCAATATTATTTTAGACCCGCTGTTCATCTTCGGTGTGGGGTTTCTCCCCCGCATGGAGGTGCTGGGCGCCGCCTTCGCTTCGGTTGTCGGTCAGGTGGCCGCCGCTCTGCTGGCGCTCTTTTTCAACCTGCGATGCAATAAGGACCTGCGTTTTTCCATTAAGAACATGAAGCCCGACGGAAGAATGATCGCCCGGATCTACAAAGTGGGTCTGCCCTCCATTGTGATGCAGTCCGTGGGGTCGGTGATGAATTACGGCATGAACCTGATTCTCATGAGCTTTTCCTCTACGGCGGCGGTGGTTTTCGGCGTGTACTATAAATTGCAGAGCATTATCTTTATGCCCATCTTCGGTCTGAACAGCGGCGTGATCCCCATTGTGGCCTATAACTACGGCGCCGGGAACCGCAAGCGGATTCTTTCGGCCTTCAAACTCTCGGTGGCGGCGGCGGAATGTCTTATGGCTGTGGGCGTGATTCTGTTCCTTTTCTTCCCCCGTCCTCTGCTGGAGATGTTCTCCGCATCCGATACGATGGTGGCCATGGGTGTGCCGGCACTGCGCATTATTTCCACCCATTTCCTCATCGCCGGATTCTGTATTATCACCGGCGGCGTCTTTCAGGCATTGGGCAACGGTGTTTATTCCCTTGTCGTTTCGGTTATGCGCCAGCTGGTGGTGCTTTTGCCCGCCGCTTTTCTGCTGGCGAAATTCTTCGGACTCACAGCGGTGTGGTGGTGCTTCCCCATCGCCGAGCTGATGAGTCTGCTGATGACGGTGATCTGCCTGATGAAGATGAAACGGGACATCATCGACCATATCCCCCTCGGCGCGAAATGATTTGACATTTTTCATAAATAATGTTACGATTTTTCTAATACCTTATTTTATCGGAGGCGTTCAGAATGCCTATTAAAATCCCCAATAAATTACCGGCGACCAAAACGCTGAACAATGAAAATATTTTCGTCATGACGGAAACCCGGGCCATCACCCAGGATATGCGCCCTTTGCGGATCCTCATGCTCAACCTCATGCCCACCAAGGTGGTGACGGAAACCCAGATCGCCCGCCTCATCGGCAACACCCCTCTCCAGGTGGAACTGGAACTTTTGCAGACCAGTCACATTCCCAAAAACACCTCGGAAGAGCATATGCTGGCCTTCTATAAACGATTTGAGGAAGTAAAGGATCAGCGCTTCGACGGCATGATCATCACCGGCGCGCCGGTGGAGCAGATTGAATTTGAGGAAGTGGAATACTGGGATGAACTCACCGAGATCATGGAATGGAGCAAGACTCACGTTCACAGCACTTTCCATATCTGCTGGGGGGCTCAGGCCGGGCTTTATTACCATTACGGCATCAAGAAAGTGCCCCTGGAAAAGAAGCTCTTCGGCGTTTTTCCCCATGAGGTGGAATACAAACGCTCCATTCTCTTCCGCGGCTTCGACGATGAATTTATGATTCCCCATTCCCGCCATACCACGGTGCTCAGAGAAGATATTGAAGCCGTGCCGGAGCTGAACATTCTTTCCTCCTCGAAAGAAGCCGGTGTCTTTGTGGTGACGGTGAAGGAAGGCCGTCAGGTCTTTGTGACGGGCCACGCCGAATACGACGCCGATACCCTCCGCCGGGAATATCTCCGGGATAAAGAAGCCGGCCTTGAAATCGATGTGCCGAAAAACTATTTCCCCGACGATGACGATACGAAGGAACCTATCGTGACCTGGCGCAGCGCCGCCAATTTGCTTTATTCCAACTGGCTCAACTACTTCGTCTATCAGACAACGCCTTACGATCTCAATCAGATTGACACCTTTAAATAACAACAATACCGCTGACGCCGCCGGCGCCGCGGTATTTTCATGATTTTTTTAAGAAAAGAGGACTCTTTCCATGGATTTCAGCCAATGCAAGTTTGAGACCAAACAGCTCCATGTCGGTCAGGAACAGGCCGACCCCGTAACCGACGCTCGGGCGGTGCCGGTGTATCTCACCACTTCCTATGTATTCAAAGACAGCGAGCAGGCCGCCAACCGCTTCGCCCTTACCGAGGAGGGCAATATCTATACCCGCCTGCAAAATCCCACTTCCGATGTGTTTGAAAAGCGTATGGCGGCGCTGGAGGGCGGCTCTGCGGCGCTGGCCACGGCTTCCGGGGCGGCGGCCATCGACTACGCCGTCCGCAACATCGCCTTAAACGGCGACCACATCGTTTCCGCGGCGACGATCTACGGCGGCACTTATAACTACTTCGCCAACGCTCTGCCGGAAAACGGCATTGAAACCACCTTTGTGGACGGCAGTGACGCCGAAAACTTTGAAAAGGCCATTCGTCCCAACACCAAGGCGCTGTATATGGAATCCATGGGGAACCCCAACTGCAACCTCATCGATATGGAAGCCGTGGCGGAAATCGCTCATCGCCACGGGATCCCTCTGATCGTGGACAGCACCTTCGCTACGCCTTATCTCCTGCGTCCCATCGAACACGGCGCCGATATTGTGGTTCATTCCGCCACCAAGTTCATAGGCGGCCACGGCACGGTGATGGGCGGCGTCATCGTGGAAAGCGGCGAATTTGACTGGGCCCAGAACGATAAATTCCCCGGTCTCTGCAAACCCAACCCCAACTATCACGGCGTGGTCTTTACCGAAGTGGCGGGGAAAGCCGCCTTTACCACCAAGATCCGCTGTACCCTCATGCGGGATCTGGGGGCGGTGATTTCGCCCTTCCATTCCTTCATGCTGCTGCAGGGGCTGGAAACCCTCTCTCTCCGGGTGGAACGCCATGTGGAAAACGCTCTGAAAGTGGCATCTTTCCTCAACGATCATCCCATGGTGGAAAAGGTGAACCATCCCTCACTCTCCACCGGCAAGGAAAAGGAGCTTTACGATAAATACTTCCCCAACGGCGGCGGCAGTATCTTCACCGTGGAGATCAAAGGCGGCGAAGCCAAGGCCAAGACCTTTACCGAATCGCTGAAACTCTTTTCCCTTCTCGCCAATGTGGCCGACGTGAAATCTCTGGTGATCCATCCCGCTTCCACTACCCATTCCCAGATGAACGAAGAGGAACTGCTGGAATGTGGTATCACCCCGGCTACGGTGCGGCTTTCCATCGGCACCGAGCATATTGACGATATTCTCGCCGACCTGAGCCAGGCTTTGGACGCCGCGGCGCAGGCCTGAAAAGGAAATAAGAAAGGAAAACAACGATATGAGCAAGAAATTCGCCGTGGTGGATCGCTCCCACTGCGTGGCCTGCGGCGCCTGCCGAAAGGTATGCCCCAAAGAGGCCATCACGATAAAGTACGGCGTTTACGCCGAGCCGAACCCTGCCCTCTGCGTGGGCTGCGGCAAATGCGTCAAAGAATGTCCCGGAACCGTTATCGCGCTGGAGGTGAGAGAAGGATGAAAAAACATTGGTACGATTATCTGTGGATCTTCACCATCATCTACTTTACGCTGGGCTTTTTCAATATCATGTTTGCCTGGCTCGGCCTGATCTCCTTTTTCCTTCCTCTGCTCATCGCCATCATCGGCGGCAGTAAGGCCTTCTGCAACCGCTACTGCGACCGGGGGCAGTTCTTCGCTCTGCTGGGCGGAAGATTCGGCCTCTCCCGGAAAAAGGATGTGCCCCGCTGGCTGAAGAGCAAAGGCTTCCGCTACGGCTTCCTGATCTTCTTTTTTGCCATGTTCTTCGTGATGCTCTGGAACACCTATCTGGTTTTTGCCGGCGCGGATCTCAAAGAAGCCGTTACCATCTTCTGGATGTTCAAAGCCCCCTGGCACTGGGCGTATCACGGCACCTCCTTCGCGCCCTGGGTGGCCCAGTTCGCCTTCGGCTTCTACGGCGTGATGCTCACCTCCACCCTGCTGGGACTCATCACCATGATCCTCTTCAAACCCCGCTCCTGGTGCGTCTACTGCCCCATGGGCACCATGACCCAGCTCATCTGCAAAGCAAGAAACCACAAAAAACTCGCGGCAACAAAAGAATAAAACAAGAACCGCTCTTTTCACTTTAAAAGGAGCGGTTTGGTTTTTATTGAGGTTGAAAGGGGATTTACGGAAAATTTGCTCTGTTTCTTTTGCCGTTTCATTTTGTGTTACGGTTTCGAGTTCCTTTATTTGGGCGTTCAGCTGCCGTTCAGCTCTGTATTGCGGTTTCGAGTTCCTTTATTTGGGCGTTCAGTTACCGTTTAGATTTTAACTACGGTTTAACATATCTTTTTTACAGTTCATATCTTTTGGGAGCTTGTTCTTTTGACAGCAAAAGAACCAAATACCCACAGGGCACAAGACTGCCGGGGTTTCGATTCCCCGGACCCTAAAACGACTCGGGGGCGCGACCCCCCGAGACCCCCCAAGGATTGCTTAATTGTTCATTGTTTTCTTTTTTCGCTCTGTTCTTTAAATATTTTACTTTTCCTTTAGTTTTGTTTTTTTCTGATTGAACCTTACGGTAACGGCATCAAACACCTGTACCGATCTGTTATACCGTTTCCAGAAACGATATGATGAACTGTAATTTCCATAACCGATATGGAAACATATTTAGAAAGTTAATACGAAGATGAAAGAAATAATATTCTTTGGATTTTGTTATCGTAACTTTATTTGGTTAAAAAGAACTCCTTCATGAAATAACGGTTCCCGAATCCTCAACGGTACGGTAGTACCGTACTGTATAGGTGTATGATGCCGCTACAAATACATAACACAGAAGAAAACAGAGATAGAGGAAAAGTAAAAGCATTAAAATACAAAGAAAGAAAAGAACCAAAGAGATGAGAGGTAGTCCGGGAGGGGTCTCGGGGAACTCGTCCCCGAGTCGTTTTAGGGGTGTGGGGGAATCGAAACCCCCACGTGCTTGTGCCCTAGAGGGTATTTGGTTCTTTTTGCGCCAAAAAGAACAAGCTCCCAAAAGATATGAACCGTAAAAAAAGATATGTTAAACCGTAGTTAAACTCTAAACGGTAACTGAACAGCCAAATAAAGTAACGAATAACCGCAGAACAAAACGGAACGGTGTGGAGCAAGGTATGAATTGGTTCCTGTCTATGCAAAATATGTATTGAAATACCGTGAAAGCATCGTTGTCTCCGAAAGTAAAAACGCCCATCGTTTTCAAAACGATGGGCGTTGGTGTTAGATACCGAAGTATTCTTCGAAGTTTTTGTGGAAGATCATTTCCTCTTCTTCCTCGGAGAGGCCGAGGTTCTTGAAGCGTTTCAGCTCTTCCGTCGGTTCCCACATGGGGAAGTCGGTACCGAAGAAGAAGTGGTCGGCGCCGAAATGGTCGATGAGATCCAGGGCGGTGTCTTTGGAAATGAACATCAGGCT